>NZ_JBQFQE010000002.1:0-521733 GCF_056536725.1 Ruegeria sp. CJ3 | reverse complement strand
CTGAAGGTCGTAGGTTCAAATCCTACTCCCGCAACCAGCGTCAGAAAACCCCAATACAGCCCGTTCGATCTACAAACAGTCCACTGGACTGTTTGCTTAACGATCAAACCTCGTCAGGCTCATAGCTTAACAAGCTCCTCGATCCGTGAACTCTACTCGTCAACCTGAAGCTGGTCCAAGTTTTCTTAGAACTCAGCAATCAACCGAACTGACTAGAGTTCCGTTGAGATCCGCCCAAATGCAATAAGTCTGTAAGCGGTGCTTTAGCCCCACCTTTTGTTTTGTTCTGCGATTTGAGATTCGAGCCTGAGTGATAGTTTTCAGGGAGTTTCTCAATGGAGCACTCAACGTCGTTTCTCAATGACATTGATGTAGTAGTCGGCCCGCGGGGCCATCGACGCTGGCCTCGTGATCTGAGAGCACGGATTGTTACGGAAACGCTTGTTGATGGGGCGATAGTGAGTGAGATAGCGCGGCGGTATGATATGCGGCCAAATCACCTGTCAGCATAGCGACGCGAGGCGAAGGATGGTCGGTTGGTCTTGCCTACTGCGGAGGAGCCCGACTTTGTACCTTTGGTTGTGGCAGCGGAGCCTGTTCCTGAGATTTCGTCGGCGGCCGCGACACTGGATCTGCTGCGTGGTGATGTTGTGGTTCGACTGGATGCGGCCACGCCGTCGGAACGGATCGCGGAGATTGTTCGCGCGTTGAACGGGGTCGCATGATCTTTCCGTCGAACAGGGTGTGGATCGTGGTCGCGACGAAGCCTGTGGATTTCCGTAAGGGTCATGACGGGCTGGCGGCATTGGTGCAGAACGAGCTGGGTAAGGAGCCTTTTACCGGGACTGTGTTTGTGTTCCGCTCGAAGCGTGCCGACCGGCTGAAACCTCTGTATTGGGATGGCACAGGGTTGGTGATGACCTACAAGCGGCTTGAGGAAGCGACCTTCACCTGGCCCGCGATCCGGGATGGTCTGATGTCGCTGAACCATGCTCAGTTCGAGGCGCTGTTTGACGGATTGGACTGGCGGAAAGCGAAGGTATTGGAGGCCCGTCCACCGACTGCGGCGGAGTGACTCGGCCCCTGTTTTGCAGGGGCATCCGCTGGATGGGCGTGGTAAATCGACGCCATGATGCGCGGGTGATCTTCCTGATGACATTGATGCCCTGAAGGCGATGGTGCTTGCCGCCCAGTCTCGGGCTTATCGGCCGGCTGGTGCCCTCATCCGCAAAGAAGAGCGCATTGCTCAGCTGGAAAAACTGGTCGCTGATTACAAACGCGCCCTGTTTGGCGCCAGGTCCGAGAAGGTCTGTCCGGAGCAGTTCGAACTGGCGCTGGAAGATATCGAGACGGCGCAGGCCGCACTTCACGCTGAGGATGAAGCCGATGACTGCCTGATCGGGCGAAAGCCTCGACCGCGCCGGGGCAACCGGGGATCGCTGCCCAAACATCTGGCGCGCATCGAAGAGGTGATCGAACCGGAAAGCACGGTCTGCGACTGCGGCTCCGAACGTCATGTCATTGGCGAGGATGTCAGTGAGCGGCTCGGTATCATCCCGGCCCAGTTCCGCGTGATCGTGACACGCCGCCCCAAGTATGCCTGCCGATCCTGCGAAGACGGTATCAATCAGGCACCTGCTTCAGCGGGTTTGATACCTGGCGGGATGCCGACCGAGGCCACTATTGCGCACGTAATCGTCTCGAAATACGCAGATCACACGCCACTATATCGTCAGGCTCAGATCTACGCTCGGCAAAGCATTGATCTGGATCGCTCGACCCTGGCCGCCTGGGTTGGTCGGGCCGCGTTCGAGCTGCGCCCTGTTTATGATGCGCTGCTGGCTGATCTGAAACGGTCAACCAAACTGTTCATGGATGAGACAGTCGCCCCGGTCCTCGACCCCGGTCGCAAGAAGACCAAAACCGGCTACTTCTGGGCGCTCGCCCGCGATGATCGGCCCTGGGGCGGGGAAGATCCGCCCGGCGTGGCGTTCACCTATGCACCGGGCCGCGCAGGTGAATATGCAAAGCAAATCCTGACAGGTTTTAACGGCACCCTGCAAGTTGACGGCTATGCTGGATACAACCGCCTGCTCAAACGGCAGGAAGGCGCGATCCAACTGGCGCACTGCTGGGCGCATGCCCGCCGTAAGCTCTTTGACGTAGCCAAGTCCGGGAAAACCACCCCGATTGCCGATGACGGTATCGCACTGATCCGGGAACTCTACCGCATCGAAAAAGAAATCAGAGGTCAAAGCCCAGATGCTCGGGGCGCAGCGCGGCAGGAACACTCAAGCCAATCATCGATCAGATGGAGATCTGGCTCCGGGAAACACGCGCCCGCATCTCTGCCAAGTCGCCCATCGGCGAGGTCCTGAGCTACATTGCTAAACATTGGGGTGGCCTGACCGTGTTCCTTAAAGATGGTCGCGTGGAACTGGATTCCAACAGCGTTGAGCGGACCATCCGTCCTATCGCTCTGAACCCCAAAAACGCACTCTTCGCTGGACATGAGACCGGAGCTCAGAGCTGGGCGATCCTTGCCTCTCTGATCGAGACGTCAAACTGAATGGTATTGAGCCGCATGGCTATTTGACGAGCGTGTTGACTGCATTGTGCAAGGACACAAACAAAGCCGGAGCGAAGAGCTGCTACCGTGGGCATCCGATGTCAAATGAATCCAATTCTGCACTCAACTGATTGTCTAAAACTGGGGGCAAGAAAACCATAGATGACTGCTATAGCAATTTTGCAAATTGAAGATTGTTTTGCTTTGAGCGATGGAAGATTGGTAGTTGTTCCAGACTTCCCGGCAACTGATGGTTTTGAAACACCAAAAACATTCAAAGCCCAGATCAAAAAGTTAGATGGCAACGTAATCGACTGCAAAGTGACCCTCAACCTCACGCACTTCAATAAACCAGCTTCCACTGACATTGCGCAGAGATGGCGTATTGTTCCCGAAATACTCGGCGTCACAAAAAACTATCTATCACCCGGTGATCAGCTGTGCATATTTGACAAGGACGTTTCTTCAGCTCTGACCCCAGAGACGCCCTAAACCGTGAGAAACCCCTATACAGCTATGTTGTTCTCAATAAGTGGGGCAAAGGAACCGCTTACATAAGTCTGGCCGTGGCAATAAGATCAATTAAGCTTGGCTCGACTAAACCGCGCCAAGGCGGAAAGGGAAGAAATGCGTGCAACAACCAAATGGGTGACGCTTGCTCTTGGGGTCTTTTTGCCCGCGACCTTTGCAAGCCAGACCGTGGCGCAGCAGTCTGACTGGAGTTACGAGGCGTCGATCTATCTGTTCATGCCGGAAACGGATATGTCTCTGGATACGTCCCGGGGGTCGCTTGATGCCAATCTCAGCTTTTCGGATGCGCTCGAGAATCTTGATCTGGCGTTCATGGGGGCCTTTTCGGCGACAAATGGGCGTTGGACGTTGTTGGCGGACTACGTGTACACCAACCTGTCTTTCGGTAACGATACGCCCGGGCCGGCGTTCTCGGGGCTGGATACCTCGTTCAAGACCCAGTATCTGAGCGGCTATGTCGGCTATCAGATCCTGCCCGAGCAGGCTGTTCGGGTCGATCTGCTGGGCGGGTTCAGATGGTTCAGCACCGAAACAGAGTTCCGGTTGCGGTCCGGCACCGTAACCGGGGGGACGACAACGGTTGATGATGACTGGATCGACCCGGTTCTTGGCGTTCGCGCGCGCGTTGATTTTTCGGATAGGTGGTCGGGCACCGGGTTTGTCGATTACGGCGGGTTCCGCAGCGGCGGCGAAACCTGGCAGGTTCTGCTGACGGCCGATTACGCGATCAATGAAAGATGGCTGATCCGGGGTGGATATCGTTATATCTCGTTTGATCACGACATCGACGGCAACGACTTCACATTCGATCAGTCCGGGCCGTTGCTGGGTGCTACCTACCGGTTCTGAGAGGGGCGGCGAACAATCTGGTCTCAATGCATCTGGTCAGCAGTCGCGATCATTTCTTGTCAGCTACCGTGACAGGACGCCAGTCATCAGACGGAGGTTCATGCTGCAGGGCGGTGATCCTGCCGATCATGATCTCTGAGGCGGGGTCGCCGCCGCGGGTTTTGGCCGCGGCCTCAAACGCCGCCACAGCCTGATCGAACTGGCCGGCGCGATACTGCGCAAGCCCTTTTTCGTAGGCTTCGATCCACATTTGCGAGCCGTCAGAGCCATCGGCCATCGCGATCAGCTCATAGACGACCAGCTCTTTGCTCCGGCCAAAGACCGAGAGCGTATCCAGTTCCCGCGCGATGATAGACGCGCCGGCCTCGCGGCGCGTCTCGGGGCCGATCAGGATCAGAGTGCCGTAATCCTTGTTGGCCCCTTCCAGACGGCTGGCCACGTTCACGACATCGCCGATTGCGGTGTAATTCAGCCGCTGCTCGGACCCGATATTGCCGACCAGCGCCTCGCCACTGTTCAGCCCGATCCGGACCTGCAGCGCATTGCCTGCGTCATCGGTGATGCCTGCCTCCTCGACGGCAGCGACCAGATCCAGTGCGGCGCGGCAGGCGTTTTCGGCATGGTTGGCATCTTCGCGCGGCGCACCCCAGAAGGCCATGACCGCGTCGCCCATGAACTTGTCGATGGTGCCATCATGGCGCGCAATGGCCTCGGATGCGGCGCTGAAGAATGGCTCCATCAACTGAACGATCCGAGGCCCAAGCTTTTCCGACAATCCGGTGAACCCGGTGACATCGCAAAACAGCACCGAAATCGGTTTGATGTCGCCACCGGGCTGCGTCTCGATCCCCTCGGCGACCAGCATTCGGACAAGATCGGTGGGAACATATTTGCGAAAGGCGGCTAGCCCTGCGGCCATACTGGCCGTCGCGGCCGAAAGGTTTGCAAGCTCGGCCAGTCGTGAGGGGCGTCGTGATATCTGCTCGACATCGAAACGTTCGATCCTGCTGAGGTCCTCGGCGATGCGCGCCAGCGGGTTGGCGACCACCCGGCGCACCAGCCAGATCGCCAGCCCTGTGGCGACGACGACAACGCCGACAAGGATATAAAGAAGGTTTATCAGTGTTTTATCTATGCCCGACAGGAACGCCGATTCAGGGATGACCGTGGCGACGCGCCAGCCATAAAAGCCCAGAGGCGTCAACGCCACCGCATAAGGAACGCCACCGATCACCACGCGCGTGGTCTGGCTGCCGGGGGTGTTGACTTCGGGATGGCCCAATAGCTGCTCGCCCGAAATCATGGCGACCTCGTAAAGCTCTCCGGCCCCCATCCGCGCGGGCGTCACCTCGTCGGCCTGCGCATCGGGCACGGCGATCACCTTGCCGTCGGCGTCCAGAATGAAGGCAGCCCCGAACTCCCCCGGATGCAGCGTGGCCAGAAAGCGTGACAGGCGGTCGGTTTCGATGGCGACGGCCAAAACGCCCTGACGCCGCCGGTTCACGTCGACCGGGCCGGCAAATGCGTACACTGTCTTGTTGCTGCCCGGCAGATCCCTTGCCTCGATCCAGCCCTGAGATTCGAGCCCCATGAAGTTGTCGAACCAAGCATGATCCCGCGGGTCATAGGTCGTTTCGGAAAAGTTGCGCTCTTCGAACTGGATGTCGCCGGGGATGAAGATGTAGCGATCGGTCCGCAGCATCCGGTCGCGGATGTTCTTGTCGATCTCGACCATTTCGAGCCCGCCATCGCCCAATCGGTGCGAGGCAAAGAAGTTTCCGTCCGGCCAGCCGAAGAAAATCCACGAGATATTGGGCTGCGCCTGCAATTGCGACAGAAAGACAAACTCTCGCTTATCCGCCTGCCGCGTTGCGATCACGTTCTGAACAAAGATCGTGCGCACCGCAGCCCAGGCGGCCTCGGCGGATCGGAGCGTCACGCCGACCTCGATGCGGACGGTGTTGGCAATCTGGCTGTTGATCTCGGCTGCAAGCATCCGGCTGTTGTCGCGCGCGGTTGTCCACCACAGCGAATGGACGATGAACGTCGACACGCCGATGGAAAGGGCAACCAGCATTGAAACAGCGATGCCGACGCTAACCCGCATGAATGCTCCGTAAATTACGACAGGTAAGGCAGTATTGAATTGAGACAGGCGGCAGCGCAAAGGTTACTTTGCTGCGCTGCCGAAATCTCACGCAACTGTTAAGGTGCGTTAACAAATCCCGCGCGGGTGCCGAACCCGGGCGGGATGGCCACAGGTCTATGCCGGCAGGGTCCACGCCACCCCGGGTCCAAGGGTATAGCCCCACGGCAGTCCGGCATTTCGCCATCCGTTCACCGTTCTGGCGCCGGTTGCATCCTTGTCGCCCTCAAAGCCTTCCACAAGATTCCAGACATTCGTATATCCGGCCTGCGCCAGCATCCGCACCGCGACGGCAGATCGCGCGCCGGATCGGCATGTGACAAAGATGGTCGCATCCCGGGATTTGCCGTGCAGGGCGCGCAGATCATCGAATTCAGCTACCACATTGGGATTGTTCACCATGCGATACTGTCCGCTGCCGGGGTCAATCTGATGTGTTACCACGCCCAAGGGGATGATCTTGTCCAGGCCTTCGGGATGCCCGACAAAGGATATTTCAATCGGATCGCGGACATCGACGAACAGAATATCGGGATTGGCGCGCAGCGCGCTGTGCGCGTCGGTCGGGCTGAGATACAGGCCAAGCGGCGTGCGCTGGCGGTCCTTGAGTTTTGCGGGATTGATCCCCGTCACGACGTCGGTTTGCGCCGTTGCCAGCGTCGCCGGACCGATCAGGGCACCAGCCATGCCCAGCTTCAGAACCGCCCGGCGCGAGCGAGGGGCGGGGGCGTTCATTGTTCGGCTTTCTTGTCGGTGCACAGGCCCAGCATCGCGTAGATGGGGCAGAATTTGACGAAGGCGGTGACGACAAAGACCATGCCGATCCAGCCCCAAGCGCCGATGGTTCCGGTCAGCGCAAGCAGAACCAGCCCCGCGCCCAGCACCAGACGCAACAGACGATCGATCGAGCCAACGTTGGATGAGAATTGCATATCGGAATCTCCTTTTCCTGATCCGGTCGGAGAATCGCAGATTTTCATCGCGCTTTATGTAACGCGGTCACAAAAGCTCGGATCTGGCAAAATGCATGAGCGCCGCGCGGTCGGTCAGATGTATGCTGCCGCGCTCTAGCTGGACCCAGCCGCGGCGCTCAAAGTCTTTCAAAAGCCGCGACATGACCTCGCGGGCGCTGCCAAGCTCGGTTGCGATCCGCTGATGCGTTATAGTTATACGGATCTCTGCCCCGTCGCTGCCTTGTTCGGCCAGCCAACCCGCCAGTTTCTGATCCATGCGATTGATCAGAAGGTCGTTGATTACGTCGGATAGCTCGACAATCCGCTGGGAAAACGCCGCGAAGACCGAGGCCCTGAATGCGGCATCCCTAGCCAGCAGATCATTGAACTGCGGGCGGGCAATCGCCAGCGCGGTCACGTCGCCCTCGGCATAGCCGTAGCCGGCATAGGGGATGTCGGACAACATGCAGGACGTGGTCATGACACAGCTGTCATTGGGCCCGACCCGATACAACACGACGGTTCGCCCCGAGGGGCTGGTCTGTTCGACCCGAACGGTGCCCGACCGCACGATCAGAAACACCTCGCCATAGGCCCCGGGCGCAAACAGCGCCGCCCCATCCGCCACCCGAAGCCGCGTCCCCACGTCTTCAAGCCGATCCAGCAGGCTGTCACTCCAGTTCGCTATGGTCATAGCGTCATCCCCGTTGATTGCGCGGCATATCTTAGCAGCTGGCGCGGTGCGCAAAACCAACAAGTCCGTCAGAGCCGCCCGGCGGAGCGTTTCCCGAACATCGGCCACAACCGCACGCGTCACTCATGACCTTAGCCGCCGGACGCTTGCGGCATCGAAACAGGGTTGCGCTGTGGTCTTGCGGCCCTTGAGGTACACGGCACATGAACCCGGGGTTGATGTGGCGGTGTTACGGGTACCACCTTGTGTTCTTGTGGTCCCAATGCATCTGCAACTACCGCAACACATGCGCGACGGGTGCGGTTTCTCTTGATCGGGCCTTCGGGTCTGTGCAGGCTGCGGGCGTGAAATCAGATTGCGGGCTTCTGCCTAGAAGGGGAAGTGACAATTGGTTCTTATCGACGCCGGGCAGCAATCACGCTGGCCACCCGATGCTTTTGGGCGCAAGCGATGCAAGGCGTTTCGCAGGGGCGCGAATTTCGACAGATGATTGACCTGACTACTTAACAATTGATGAAAGAAGTTATGATTTCCAGCCTGACGCTTCGAGTTTTGCTGTTCGCCTATTTTTCCTACGCGATGAGCGTTGCCATGCTCATGCCCTCCTGGGGCAAGCTCGATGAACCTCATCATTATGACTATGTAGATCGCCTTGCCACCGGTCGGGGCGTGCCCGACATCGCGAGCGACCTCCTGACCCCGTCGTTGGCCGCCGAGATGGTTGCTGGCGAACGCTGGTCAAAGCTGGACTGGCCCATGCCTGATTCCACAGACCCGGCCCACTGGGGACTTGAGGGGATCAGCTATGAGGGCCATCAACCGGCATTGTTTTATTCCAGCTATGCGCTGATCTCACGGGCACTTTCGCTGCCAACGCATACAGACCGCCTGTTTTTGCTGAGGGCTGTATCCGTTGTTGTGTCAACGCTTTCGGTTGCGCTGCTGTTCATGACAATGGACCGGCTCTTTCCCCGAAACCGCTGGCTGGTGAGTTGTGCAACGGCGATCTTTGTTCTGGCACCGGGCCGGCTTGTGGTCGTGACACAGGTCAGCAACGATGTTTTTGCGGAGTTCTTTGGGGTGGCCGCTGTCTATGTGTCGCTGACCCTGCTGCTGCGCGGCCTGAGTCCGGGACGGGTTACGCTGCTTCTGCTGATACTAGGCGGAGCGGCGGCATCAAAGACGACAACGGTCCTTCTGCTTTTGCCTGCAGCCTTTGCTTTTCTGCATCACCGAAGGAACCCCCGCTTTCTGTATTACGTTGCCTTCAGTTGCGCCCTCGGGGTCGTGCTGCTTATTCCTACATTTCTCCATCTCGCGGCGACTTTTGCAGGTCATGAGGCAGAAAATAGCATGGCAACGCTGTCCCTCTTTGGCCGGTTCAATGGCAACTTGATGGACTCTGGGCTTCTCGCCACCGCCGGGCTGGTTCTTTCGGGGCAGTATACGTTCTATATGTTCGATCCGGGCGCTCTCAGAGCTGTTCTTTTTGCGCCGCCCTTCTGGATCGTTTCCGCGCTGGTTGTTGCTGGGATCGTGCTGTGTTTCCGCCCGGGCCAGCGAGCGGCGGCGGAAGAGACTGTGCTTGCAGATTTTCGGCGCGTTCTTGTGTTTACATTTGTGCTGGCCTTTGTCGGCCTTCAGGTTTTGGCGCACACGGGCGTGTTGCCACCGGCTGACGCCCGCTTTCTGCTACCTTATCTCTGGGGACCGGTGACTGCGACGCTGGTCGCATTGATGGCCTTTTCACCCAGTCGCGCGCTGCTGTGCCTGATCACTATACTGATTCTGGTGTTGCAGGCCCTGTTCATGGCTGATGGCTATTTCTTAGAATATTACCATCGGTCCGACTTTGCCGTGAAGCATGGCGGGTTTCTGTCTGCTGTCCGCGAGGCCAAGCCTGCGTGGGTGCTGGCTGTTCTCAGCGCTGGTTTGGCGGCGGGAATTCTTCTTGCCGCGACGGTCTGTTGGCTGCTGATCGGCTCGGCGCGACGAAGCCCGGGCGGGGCGGATCAGGTCTAGAGCGGGGCATGTTCGGGGCGCTCGCGTGATGGACGGCGAACAAGGATGTCCGCCGCCCGGTCGGGCCTATGCCAGAACGGGTTGCGGTGCTTCGACCGCGTCTTTGCGGGGCATGTTTCCGGTCAATTGCTTGACGTCATAGGCGATCAACTCTTCCTCGTCGGTGGGAAAGACAAGGGTGGCCACCCGCGCATCCGGGGCGGTGATGTTGGGGATCTGCGGGCCCGCGATCTCGTTGACGCGTTCTTCGATCCGGATGCCCAGAATCTCGAGACCAGCGCAGATGCGGGATCTGATCTCGGCGCTGTTTTCGCCGATCCCGGAGGTGAACACCAGCGCGTCCAGCTTGTTCATGGCCGCCGCATAGGCCCCGATGGTTTTGCGGCAGTTGTAAATGAACACCTCAAGTGCAAGCTGGCAGCGTTCATCCCCGCCCGAGGCGCGTTCGATGATGTCGCGCATGTCGTTGCTGACGCCGGACAGGCCCCGCAGGCCGCTGTTCTTGTAGCACAGCTTTTCGACTTCGGTCAGGGACATGCCCATCTTGTTGACCAGATGGAAGATGATGGCCGGGTCGAAATCGCCGGATCGGGTGCCCATGGGGATACCGCCGAAGGTTCCGAAGCCCAGGCTGGTGTCGACGGACCGGCCGCCTTGAACCGCGTTGATCGTCACCCCGTTGCCCAGATGGCAGACCACCATCGACAGGTCCTCGATCTTGCGGCCCAGAATGTTCGAGGCGACGCGGCTGACATAGCGGCATGAGATGCCGTGAAAGCCGTACCGGCGGATGCCGTGTTCGGCATAAAACTCGTGGGGCAGGGCATAGACATGCGCTTGCGCCGGGATGGTCTGGTGGAACGCGGTGTCAAAGACGACGACGTTGGGCGCCTCGGGGAACATCCGCTGGGCGGCGTCGATCCCGGCGACGCAGGCCGGGTTGTGCAGTGGTGCAAGCTCGATGCACTCCCGCAGCCTAGCCATGACCTTATCGTCCACAAGGGTCGCTTTGACGAATTCCTGGCCGCCATGCACCATGCGGTGGCCGATTGCTGCGATTTCATCGCGCGATGAGATGGCGCCGATCCTGGGGTGCAGAAGGTTGCGCATCATCAGTTCAAAGGCGCCGGACTGGTCCTGCTCAAGCCTATCCGCACGCAGGCCCTGCTGCGCGCCCTGTCCGAATGCCTGGAACAGGCAACCCCAGCTCCGGTCAAAGCCGCCGAGACGATTGCCGACAGGATCGCGGGTCTGGTGGACCAGGGCGACTATCGCGGATGCCTTGATCTGGCCCGCGAAAGCCTGCGGGACCTGTTCACCCACGAAGGGGCCGTTCAGCCTCTTTTACCTCAGCCGCCTGTTCCACAAAGAGACGGGCACGACCTTCGTTGCCTATGTCAAGGACAGACGGATCGAGCAAGCCAAAGAGCTTCTGATCCGCAGCAAACTGCCAATCGGCAATGTTGCACTGGATCTGTCATTCAGCGATGCGAATTATTTCTGTAAGGCCTTCAAGAAAGAGGTCGGTATCTCTCCGTCCGAATACCGCCGACGAAACGGCAGCGGCGGTTCACAGTCGCGACAATCGGCGGTGGCACCCTGACTCCGCCTACCACTCCCAACGACCGCCGACGCCATTGCCGAGGCTGGCGCAAGGACGCGAATGTGACTTCAGGCCGATTTGACAACAGAAAAGGCGTCGGCTCGTCGCAGCCACCGTGGACTGGAAATCGGATCGGTTCGAGCCGCGGCGGGACAGTTTAGAGAGCTGACGATCCCAATACTGCGCGGCCATCGGCTTTCTGGACCTGTCAGAAGGTTACAAGCTCTAGCCCGCTCACGAGGATCAACAGGATCGCCGCAGGGGCAATGAAGCGCAAAATGAACAACCAAGCCCGGGCCAGTATGCCCGGCTTGCCATCTCCGGCCACCTCCCGAAGTGCAATCGGGCCCATGATCCAACCGGCGAAGATACAAATTAGCAGACCGCCGATCGGTAGTAGCAGCTTGTCCGTCAGCCAACTCGCTGAATCGAGAAAGCCCTGACCCTTGATGAAGTGAACGTCACTCCAGATGCCGACCGACAGAGACGACGGAATTCCGGCCAGAAACGCGACAGTCCCCGCCCCAATGGCGGCAGTTCTGCGGGACAAGCCCGTGTTCGCAAAGAACGCGACAACCGTTTCAAGGATCGACACGGAAGATGTCAGGGCCGCGATGGTCAACAGGACGAAGAAGATAATGGCGAACACATATCCGCCGGGCATCGAATTGAAGACCGCCGGCAAAGTCACAAATGTAAGGCCCGGCCCCGCGGCGGGATCCATGCCGATGGCAAAGACGGCGGGCAGGATGGCAAGCCCGGCCAGAATGGCGACCAAGGTATCCAGAACCGTGATCTGAACCGCGGACTTGCCAAGGTTCATGTCCTTGCCGACATAAGACCCGAATGTCAACAAGGCCGCCATGCCCAGCGACAACGAGAAAAAAGCTTGCCCCAGAGCCGCGATGATCGTCGTCGCCGAGACCTTTGAGAAATCGGGTGCGAGGAAGAATTCCAGACCTTTCTCCGCACCGGGAAGCGTGATCGACCGCACGACCAAAGCCACTAGGATGACGAAGAACAGCGGCATCAGAACCTTGCTTGTCTTCTCAATCCCGCCCGAGACTCCTCCGATGACAACGGCGATGGTCAGCGCTGCGAAAATGCCGTGATAAATGATTGGCGTCACAGGCGATCCGACAAACGCGCCGAATGCTGCCCCAACCTCTGCGGCATCCATGCCCGAAAACGCGCCACTGGCGGATTTGACCACATATGCGATGCACCAGCCTGCGACGACAGAGTAGAAAGACAAGACAACAAACGCCGTCAAAACCCCCAGCACACCGATGAAAGACCATCCGGGCTTCCCGAGCTTGGCAAATGCGTGGATGGCGTCGGTCTGGGCGCGTCGCCCGATGGCGATTTCTGCCAACATCACCGAAAGGCCGATTGTGAACACGATCCCCAAATAGATGATTATGAAGGCGGCCCCTCCATTCTCACCCGCTATGTAAGGGAATTTCCAGATGTTCCCGAGGCCGATGGCAGATCCCGCGGTGGCCAGAATAAATCCAACGCGAGAGCCCCAGTTTTCATGCGATGTGTTCATGTTTTTTGTCCAGAGCGATGCACTCGAATAGAACGCAGTCGGCATCTCAGGATTCGTCCGCGTTTTGAACTATTAAGCACAAGACATCTATTGGGGGTGTGATTGGCTGGGGTGGTAGGATTCGAACCTACGATACACGGTACCAAAAACCGCTGCCTTACCACTTGGCTACACCCCAACGATGAGCGGCTATCTACGACTGTTGGTTTCAGGGTTCAAGGGCTTTTTTGGACAAAAGTGACATCAATCTCCAGAACGTTTCGAGGCCGGGGAAATCCGCGTGTTTTAGGGGGCCGAGCGCTTCGGCGCTGCGGCTGGTGGTGCAGTCGAAGGTCGGTGGCTGACAGGTTTGGCTGCGCGCGCCGAGCAACGGGTGCGATAGGTGAGATTGAAAGTCATTCACATCCAAATCTTCATAAGATCATGTTTTTAAGTCGAAAATATCAGAGTCAGGCGTTGAGTGCCGAAGTTTCCGATACTATGTTCGAACCGCACGCATCCAGCTCCAAGGAGTACACCATGAAACTGAATCAGAAAGTCGCCGAGGCGCTGAACAATCAGATCAATAACGAATTGCACGCGTCATACACCTATCTTGCGATGTCCGCCTATTTCGAAGCGCAGGAATTGCCGGGATTTGCCAGTTGGTTCCGGGGCCATTCGGCCGAAGAGGAGACGCATGCCATGCGGATCTTCGACTTTGTTGCCAAGCGCGGTGCGCGCATTCATCTGGACGGAATTGCCAAACCGCAAACGGAATACGCGTCGCCCGTCGATGTGCTGGAACATGCTCTGTCGCACGAGCAGGTGGTGACGGGGCAGATTAATGCTCTGTTCGAGCTGGCGCAGGCCGAGAAGGAATACAGCACCCAGAACATGCTGAACTGGTTCCTTGCAGAACAGATCGAAGAAGAGGATTTGTTCGCGTCCATTCTGAACAAGGCAAAGGCCGCCGGGGATGACCGCTGGAACCTGTTGCTTCTGGATCAGGAACTGTCCCAGCGCGGGGACGGTGAGGCGGAAGAATAGAGGCTATTCCCGGATCTCGGCGGCGTCGACCCCCCAGAGGTTGCTCTTGAGGGTCCAGCCGCGGTACCCGCCTGCCGAGATTTGGCACCAGTCAGCGGTGCAGGTGCCCAGCCGGGCCACCACGCCGGTTTCGAAATGTGCGTTGACCTGTGATCCGGGGTCGGGGCTGGCATAGACCGGCAGCATATCGGATTCAATCAGCACCGTGCGCACGCCGGATAGCAGGGCATAGTGAACCCACCCCCCGGCACCGTCGCGGTCTTGCACCTTGCGCCAGTTGCCGTATTCCGCCGTGATCTGCAGCGGCATACCGCGCCGCTTGAACACCCAGTCGATTCGATGAGTCAGCGAGGGGCCGCGGCGGACATTGCCCTCGGCCGCTTTCATCGAGACATAGCGTGGCAGCGGCAGATTCGTGACAGGACCGCGCGCGTCCTGTGCTGCTGCGGCAACGGCGGCAAACGCAAAGACAAATACGGCAAGTATCGCCAGCAAATGGCGTTTTACTGAAACCCTGACACTCAATTGCCTGCTCTTACTGCCTGTTGACCGTGTTTCGAAAAAAGGTCGGGCCTTTGGCCCATGGGGTTCTTGTGCCCCGTGTCATCCTGCGCCACGATGCCATGGCGCGCGACTGTTTGCAAAGCGGTAGGAGGGCTGAGGTGCCAAGAGAACGTCTGAGTGTTGTCGTTACGCGACGGTTGCCCGAGGCAGTGGAAACCCGGTTGAGTGAACTGTTCGACGTGCGCTTGCGCGACGACGATACACCCATGACGCGCGAACAGCTGGTTGCGGCGGTCAAAGAGGCCGATGTGCTGGTGCCAACCATTACCGATATGATCGACGGTGGTATTCTGGGACAAGCGGGTGAAAACCTGCGGCTGATCGCGAATTACGGGGCCGGGGTTGATAACATCGATGTGGCGACGGCGCGGCAGCGGGGCATTCTGGTCTCGAACACGCCTGGTGTGCTGACGGACGATACCGCCGATATGACGATGGCGCTGATCCTATCTGTGACGCGGCGTATCCCCGAGGGGCTGGGCCTGATGCAAAAGGGCGACTGGGAAGGCTGGGCGCCGACCGCGTTGCTGGGCGGCCGGGTTGGCGGGCGTCGTCTGGGCATTCTGGGCATGGGTCGGATCGGGCAGGCCGTGGCGCGGCGCGCCAGTGCGTTTGGGATGCAAGTGCATTACCACAACCGGCGCCGCTTGCGCCCCGAGATCGAGCAAGAGCTTGAGGCCACCTATTGGGACAGTCTGGACCAGATGGTGGCGCGGATGGATGTCATCTCGATCAACTGCCCCTCGACGCCATCGACCTTCCATCTGATGAACGCGCGGAGGCTGAAGCTGATGAAGCCCTCGGCTGTGATCGTGAACACGTCGCGGGGCGAGGTGGTGGACGAGAATGCGCTGACCCGGATGATCCGCGCAGGTGAGATCGCGGGCGCGGGGCTGGACGTTTATGAACACGGCACAGATGTGAACCCGCGTTTGCGGCAACTTCCGAATGTGGTGCTGTTGCCGCATATGGGCTCGGCCACGTTGGAAGGCCGGATCGAGATGGGTGAGAAGGTGATCATCAATATCAAGACCTTTGAAGATGGCCACCGGCCACCGGATCAGGTTGTACCGGCGATGCTTTAGGCCGGAAGGGGAAAGACGATGGTGCAGGCATCCACTCTGCCACGGAATGAGGCCGGGATCGAAACGGCTTTGGGGATACTGAAGCAGCGGTTCGGGGATCGGCTGCAAACCGGTGGGGCGATCCGCGAACAGCACGGCCACACCACCACCTGGATCGAAAACCAGAGCCCGGATGCCGTGGTGTTTCCACACTCGACCGAAGAAGTTGCCGAGATCGTCAAAACCTGTGCCGCGCATAAGGTGCCCGTGATCCCGTTTGGAACCGGTACCTCGCTTGAAGGGCATGTTAATGCGCCCGCCGGGGGTGTGTCGGTGGATCTGAGCCAGATGAACAGGGTTCTCGCCGTCAATGCCAGCGATCTGGATTGCACCGTGCAGCCCGGCGTGACCCGCACCGAACTGAACACGCATCTGCGCGATCAGGGGTTGTTCTTTCCCATCGATCCGGGGGCTGATGCCTCGTTGGGTGGGATGGCGGCGACCCGTGCCTCGGGCACCAACGCGGTGCGGTATGGCACGATGAAGGACAATGTGCTGAGCCTCGAGGCCGTTATGCCCGACGGGCAGATCATCCGCACCGGTCACCGGGCGCGCAAATCCTCGGCGGGGTACGACCTGACGCGCCTGCTGATCGGGGCCGAGGGCACGCTGGGCATCATCACCGAGATCACGTTGCGGTTGCAGGGCATTCCCGAGGCGATCAGCTCGGCCCGGTGTTCCTTTCCATCGGTTGATGCGGCCTGTCAGGCGGTGATGATGACGATCCAATACGGCATTCCTGTCGCCCGGATCGAACTGCTGGATCAGATGTCTGTCCGTGCGGCCAATGCCTATTCCGGGCTGACCCTGCCGGAAACGCCGCTGTTGTTGCTCGAATTCCATGGCTCGGAGACAGGTGCCGCCGAGCAGGCCGAGACCTTCGGCCAGATCGCTGAGGAGTTTGGCGGCACGGACTTCGCTGCAACCTCAACCACCGAGGAACGCAACAAGCTGTGGCAGGCGCGGCATGATATGTATTGGGCGAGCCTGCAGCTGCGCCCCGGTGCGCGCGGGATATCGACCGATGTCTGCGTACCGATCTCGCGTCTGGCCGAATGCGTCACAACGGCTCAGGACAAGGCGCAGGAATTGGGTTTGCTGGCACCGATCGTGGGTCATGTCGGCGACGGGAACTTCCATACGTTGGTGCTGGTCGACATGGACAGCGCGGCCGAAGTCGCAGCGGCTGAGGAATTTGTCGGCTGGCTGAACGATCTGGCGATTTCGATGGACGGCACCTGCACGGGCGAGCATGGCATCGGTCAGGGCAAGCGCCCCTATCTGGTCAAGGAACTTGGCGCGGCCACGACTTATATGTCGGCAATCAAGGCGGCTCTGGACCCTGACAACATCATGAACCCCGGCAAGATTCTCTGACCATCAATGGTTAGGCCATACCGGTGCCTCAATCTTGTGTGATTGACCTCTGCAAGAGCAGGTTTTGATTCCGAGGTTATTCATGGGCGCGTTGCGTTTCATAGGGTTTTTGCTGATCGCTGGGTTGGTTATCGCGGGGCTGGACTATTCCCAGCAGGACAAGAAGGCCGAAGGCAGATTGTCGTTCGGCGGATATGTAGACACGGTCAACGACCGCTTTGGCCTGTACAAGGCCGAACAGGTCGCCAAGAAGGTCGAACGCGACCGGAAATCGCGGTGGGATGAGGGATCGAAACCCCACTTGCCCTCGGCCCCCGCCGGGTGGAGTCGCCACGGCCTGACCGAAACAGAAAGCGCACCGGTTCAGACGGTGCTGTCTGGGTATCAACTAACGCCGCTGATCAGCTCGATTTCCAGTCAGGCCGAATTGCAGCGCTTGTCAAATGCTGGTCGGGATGGCCTTATCCGCAAGCTGGCCGAGACGAGCTATGTCTATGTCAAAGATAATGAGATCCTCTGGCTTGACATCGCGTTCAAGCGCAAGCAGCCGCGCAACACGCTGGTTGGACTGGCCCTGGGACGTCAGGCCAACTTCATGAACGCGATGGAGCTTAAGGACGGGTTTGCTGTTCTCGACGGCGTTCCGTTTGTCGAGGTGCGCGAAGATATCTCGGGACGCTCGGCCGAGAGTGACGTGCGCAAGATCAAGGGACGGATCGGCTTTGACGAAGAGATCGTGATCCGGCTGCACAGCAACGCAAGCGACGAAACCATACGCGCGTTGCTGGCCGAAATTGATCTGGCGGCGCTGAATGCGCTGCTGCAATACCCCTCGCCCGCAACAGGGCAGGGCATCGATATCGCGCTCGAACAGCAGGCCGAGATGGCGGACAAGAGCCATCGGCTTTATCAAGAGATGAAGCTGATGCAAGAGCGTACGACTCAGGACAAGCTCGAAAACATGGATATGGGCGCGGTGATGCTGAACACGCTGGTCGCTGCGGATTTCGATGCCGAGGGTCTAGCCGATATCACCGGTGGCAAGGTGTTTGAAAATCAGGACAACCTGCAAATGGCCCATGGCAAGGCGCTTGAGATGCTGCTGCGCTCGGACCAGCGTCAGGCTGCAGCTGCACCGCAAGGCAAGGGGTTTCTGCGCGGGCTGATGGACAAGCTGCCCAAGTTCGGTTCGGGCGGCGGCACCAAGGTTGCAAGGGCGGGCGAAGTGCGGGTGCGCAAGGGGGGCGCAGGCGCGTCGTCCTGCAACATGAACGGCTCGCTCAAACGGTGCTCGATCGGCGACAACTGAGTCATCAAACAACGACAAAGGACGACCTGCGGCATTTGCGGGTCGTTTTTTTTATATCACTGGTCGGATGAATGTCGCGCCCGGGGCCGCAAATGCGCCATATGGTGTCAACTGAATTCAAGGGGGAGACACCCGGCTATGAAAACCCAAGTCAAAGCACTGGTCGTTGGCGGTGGCGCCGTCGGCACCTCGATTGCCTATCACCTGGCCAAGGCAGGCTGGGACGATGTGATGCTGATCGAACGCGATGAGCTGACCTCGGGATCGACCTGGCACGCAGCTGGCCTGCTGCCGCTGTTCAATATGTCCTATGCGACGACCCACATCCATAAGTACTCGGTCGATTTCTACAAGCAGCTTGAGGAAGAGACTGGCCTGAACGCAGGCTTCGCCGTCGTCGGCAACCTGCGCATGGCGCAGACGCAAGAGCGTATGGACGAATACATGCTCTATGCGTCGACCGCCGAGACCTGTGACGTTGCGTATGAATGGCTGACCCCCGAGCAGATCAAGGAACGTTGGCCGCTGATCGAGACCTCGGACCTGAAAGGCGCGATCTATCACACCGAGGATGGTTACATTAACCCGGCCGACGTGACTCAGGCGATGGCCAAGGGTGCCCGTCAGCGCGGTGTGGATATCGTTCGCAAGATGCAGGCCGACGCCTTCCACTGGAACGGCACCCACTGGGAAGTCACCTGCACCAAGATGGTCGAAAAAGGCGGCAACCTCGTCCCATCAGAAGAGCAGGTGGTGATCACCGCCGAGCATGTCGTGACCGCATCGGGCAACCATGCGCAGCGCACCGCGAAAATGCTGGGCATCAAGATGCCCGCGATCCCGGTCGAGCATACGTTCATTGTCATGGACAAAGACCCCGAGCTGGTCAAATGGCGCGAAGCGGGCAACCCCGAACACCCCGTTGTGCGGGATGCAGACAACGAATCCTACGCCCGCGAGGAACGCGGCGGCTGGATTCTGGGCATCTACGAACATGGCGCTCCTGCGCAGTTCGAACATGGCGTGCCGGACAGCTTCCGCGCTGACCTGTTCCCGCTGGATCTGGATCGTATTGCCGATCAGTACATGGCCATGGCGGAACGCGTGCCGTCCTGCGCTGAATCCGGCCTGAAGGACGATTTCAACGGCCCGATCTGCTATACCCCCGACGGCAACCCGCTGGTTGGTCCGGCTCCGGGTCTGCGCAATATGTGGCTGGCCGAGGGCTTCTCGTTCGGCATCACCGCCGCGGGCGGCACCGGCTATTATCTGGCTCAGATGATGGTCGATGGCGAAGCCGAGATCGACATGGCCTCGCTGGACCCCAAGCGGTATTCGTCCAACTGGCTGACCACCGAATTCGCGGCCCGCAAGAACGAAGAGTGCTACGAGCACGTCTATATTCTGCACCACCCC
Organism: Ruegeria sp. CJ3; assembly: GCF_056536725.1. Taxonomy (NCBI): domain Bacteria; kingdom Pseudomonadati; phylum Pseudomonadota; class Alphaproteobacteria; order Rhodobacterales; family Roseobacteraceae; genus Ruegeria; species Ruegeria sp. CJ3. The sequence goes on along the minus strand of NZ_JBQFQE010000002.1, from coordinate 501,995 downwards.
GACGAAGAGCGCGCAGCTTGCCGTCCGCTGCGGACCGTTCCGGCCTATGACCGCCAGAAAGCGCGTGGCGCGCAATTTGGTTGGGTCAACGGTTGGGAACGTCCCAACTACTTTGGCCCGGTCGACGCACCTGAGAACTTCGACCATGACGCCCGCTCGTTCCGCCGTGGCGGCTGGTGGCAGTACGCCGTCGAAGAAGCCAAAGCGATCCGCGAAGGCGTTGGCCTGATCGACGCGTCGGCCTTTACCAAGCATGTCGTCAAAGGCCCCGGTGCGACCCAGTTCCTGGATTGGTTCACCTGCAACAAGCTGCCCAAGGTCGGTCGTATCAACCTGACCTACGCGCTGACCTCGCACGGCACCACCCGCACCGAATACACCATCGTCCGCAATGGCGAGAATAATTACTACATCGTCTCTGCCGGTGCCTGGACCGAGTATGACGCCGACTACCTGCGCAAGGCGGCCGAAGACAAGATGGAGGAGTTCGGTTACATCGAAATCCAGGACGTGACCACTCAGTGGGGCGTCTTCGCCATCGCCGGGCCCAAGTCGCGCGGCGTTCTGAAAGAAGTCATCAAGGACGCCGATCCGGAAACCGCACTTTCCAACAAGCGCTTCCCGTGGCTGTCGGCCCGTCAGATCGAACTGGGCATGTGCCCGGTCAACGCAATCCGTGTGGCTTACACTGGTGAGCTGGGCTGGGAACTGCATCACCCGATCGAGATGCAGAACTACCTGTTCGACCTGCTGGAAAAAGCTGGTGAGAAGCACGATATGAAACTGGTCGGCGCCCGCGCTCAGAACTGGCTGCGTCAGGAGAAATCCTATCGCGCATTCGGCACCGAACTGGGCCGCGACGCGACCCCGCTGGAAGCCGACTTGCCGCGTTTTGTCGACCTGTCGAAAGACTTCTACGGCAAGGCCAAGCTGGAAGAGACAGGTGTGCGCTTCAAGTGCTGCACCCTGCTGATCGACGGGCCGGACGATGCCGACCCGTGGGGCCGCGAGGCGCTCTACACGCCCGAAGGTCAGCGCGTTGGTCGTCTGACCTCGGGCGGCTACTCGGTGGCGTTCGAAAAATCCATCGGCATGGGTTATGTAACGCCCGAACTGGCCGTTGAGGGCACCAAGCTGAACGTCAAGATTCAGGACAAGCTGTGGGATGCGGTCGTGACCTGCGACAGCCCCTACGACCCGAAGAACGAAACCATCCGCAAGGACGGTTAACCTCCGATAGGTTGCGGGCGGTGCGCAAGAAATGCACCGCCCGTGGCGGCACATGCCTCCGGCGGAAGTATTTTTGAACAGAAGAAGCGGGGGCTGGTCAAAAGATCCAGCCCCCTTGCTTTTGGCAAGGGGGCCTTCTCCTGTTACGGCCATCGGCGCTTCCGCCTGTACCGCAATGCCATTCTGCGCCGAGAAGGGTTAAGAAACCGTTCCTTCTTCTGTTCAAAAATACTTCCGCCGGAGGCAAGCCTGCGTGAGCAGGCTTTTCCGGTTTCAAACGCTCAGTTCGTCGAAACACTCCAGCGCCTTGGCGGCATACATCATCGACGGGCCTCCGCCCATCTGGATGGCCATGGCCAGCACATCTGAGACCTCTTCCCGGGTTGCTCCGGCCTTGACCAGCGCTTCGGTATGCAGCGTGATGCAGGGTTCGCACCGGATGGCGATAGACATGCCCAATGCGATGTATTCCTTGGTCTTGTAGTCCAGCGTACCGCCTTCCTTGACGGATTTGCCTAGTGCGCCAAAGGCGCGCGTGGCGTCCGGGATTGCGCCGTTGAGGTTACGGAGACCCTTGCGGGTCTTGGTCAAAGTGTCCTGCCAGGTCATGGAAGTGTCCTTCTCAATACATATCATTAATCGCATATGAATGAGGAAGGCGGGGAGCGACCTTGATCTCGATCAGGTGGAGGGTCGTTTTGCAACAAAGGCCAGATTATTCGCCGGCATCTCGGCGATCTCGATCAATTCAAGGTCGTTATTCTGCAGCAGCGCGCGCATGTCGGCGTCGTCTTTGTAGCCGATTTCGGGGTCCTGTTGGATCAGCGCATCATGGAACCGTTGGTCTCCGTCACTTGTCAGCTGTCCCGCGCGCATGAAGGGGCCATACAGCACCAGCCGCCCATCGGGGTTCAGCGTCAACGCGGCCTCGTGGACCAAAGTTTGGACCTCTGACCAACTGATGAGGTGCAGTAGGTTGATCAGCACAATCAGGTCCTTCTCGCCAAAATCGGTGTGCCAGCCCGTTGCGGTGGCATCCAGATGCGTGACCGCTGCGACATTCGGCAGCGCTTGGGTGTAGGCGCTGATGCTGGCGCGGCGCTCATCGGTGATTTCGCTGGGCTGCCAGTGCAGATCGGGCAGCTGTTGCGCGAAGGCTTGAATGTGCTGCCCGGTGCCACTGGCCAGTTCAAGGGCGTTGCCCGACCGGGGCGCGACACGGGCCAGAAGGTCGCAGAGGACGGCCGAATTGCGGCTGGCAGCGGGCGCGATCAGTTTGCCGTCTTCGCCTTCGGTTGCGACGCTGGCATTTGATGGAAGCTTGCGGTTGTTCATGTGCGTAACCTTTTAGGCGCCAGCGCAGCAACGCTGTGGGGGTCGATATCCGGGGCTGTACCCGTCACGAGGTCCGAGACCAGCTGTGCCGCGGCAGGGGCGGTCTGGAAGCCGTAGCCACCTTGTGCGGCGGACCAGATAAAGGATCGATCGGTCGGATCAGGCCCCAGCACCAGCGTGCCATCGGGGGCGAAACTGCGCAGGCCGGCCCAGTTCGCCTCGACCCGGGTCACTGGTTCGGTCACCATCTCTTCGTACCGGGCCACACCCTCGGCCAGAACCAGATCGTCGGCATAGGCGTCATGGGGCGTTGTCGGGTCCGCCTCGGCAGGTGAGACAAGCAGCTTTCCCGCGTCCGGCTTTGCGTACCAGCTTTCTCCGACACCCAGCATCATGGGCCAGGCGCGCAGATCGTGCCCCCCGGGCGCGGGGATACGCGCCATCGACCGGCGGCGGGGTACGATCCCGATGGGGGGTATTCCGGCCATCCGCGCGATCTCGTCCACCCAAGCGCCCGCCGCGTTGACCACATGCCGGGCCTCGAAAACCTCGGTCGCTTCGACCACCCAGTGGCCGGATTTCCGGATGGTTCTGACCCTTTGGCGGGTCAGGATAGTCCCTCCGCTATGCCGGATCTGACGGGCGAACCCTTGCAGAACCCGATCCGTATCGATGTCGTAGGCCGCTTCGCTCAGTGCCGCAAAGCCCAAAGCCTCAGGCTTCAAAATAGGCACCCGCTGCCGGGCCTCGTCGAGAGAGATCTGATGTACCCCAAGCGCGGCGACGTCCTGTCGGAACTGCTCTGCCTGATTGGTCGCGCCGATCAGCATCAGACCGCGGGCCGATAGGTAGCCGCCCGTTTCAAAGAAAGCCGCGCTGGCCTTGTTGAGCGCGACAACCGAAGGCGGCCCATAGCCTTGTTCGAACATCGCAGCAGAGCGGCCCGAGCTGTGGTATCCGAGCGCGTCTTCGGCCTCTAGCACCGTAACTGTGCCGTGCGCGGACAGGCGTGCGCCTGTGCTCAGCCCGGCAATACCGCCGCCGATAACAAGAAAGTCGATCATCGCTGGTGTCTGGCCTCCGGGCATGAGGGCGTGGATGTCTGAATTTGCGTCACCGACCGACCATTGCATGAGGAGGCCCGTGCGAAAAGCCTCAAGCAGAAGGTAATGGGACCTTGATCGCAAGCCAGTGGCCTGCTTTTAGTGCTGATAACAACGGATTCGGAGACAGACGTGGATACGGCAGACCTTCACCCCATGGCTACGGGCCATATCCCGTCCTACATCGTGCAGGCAGATGGCAGCGATTTTCTGTTCACCTTCATGCTGGTTTTCACCGTCGGTATGGTGGTGCTGATCGGGGTCGCCTATTTCACGCTGCATTCCATTCCGGAAAAGATGGCGCACGAGACCAATCATCCGCAGTTTCAGCTGGTTGGCATTCTGGCCCTGTTGGCGCTGTTCACCCATAACGGCATTTTCTGGGTCGCTGCCGTTCTGGTCGCGGGCTTCCAGTTCCCCGATTTTGCCGCTCCGCTGCGGTCGATTGCCGACGCGATCCGATCGCTGGCCCCGGGGCGCGAGGCTGATCCCGTGCCCGAACCGGAGCCCGAGGTCGAACCCACCGAAACAGCGGCACAGGGGCACTGAACCATGATTGAGACGATGCTGTGCGCCCTGATTACGGTGCTTCCCGACTATCTGTTCCGCCGCTTTGTGCAAGGCAAGCGGATCGGGCATGAGATCACGCTGTTCACCATGTGGTACGAACTGCGCTGGGGTCTGACGACCTGCGCCATTCTGGCGCTGACGGTGATTACCACGCTGTTCTATTTCCACCCGTCCAGCTCGACCGCGGCGTCTTATTTCCGGACCGTCACGATCCTGCCGCAACTGGGTGGGCGCGTGTCCGAGGTCTATGTGCGCAACAATGAGCAGGTGACCGCCGGGCAGCCGATCTTTCGGATCGAGGATTTCAGTCAGACGGCACAGGTCGAGGCCGCCCATGCGCAGATCGCGCAGGTTCAGGCCTCGTTGAAAGTGGCCGAGACCGATCTGGCCGAAGCTGATGCCGGGATCGCAGGCGCGCGGGCGTCTCTGGATCAGGCGTTGGAGGATCTGGAACGCAACACCACCCTGCGCGAAGAAGGATCCAGCGCGGTGCGCCTGGCCGAGATCGAACGGCTTGAGAACCTTGTGGAGGAACGTGAGGCGCAGGTGGTTGCAGCTCAGTCGCAGCGGGCCGCTGTCGTCCAGCAGATCGAAGAACTGATCCCGGCGCAATTGGCCAGCGCAAACGCACAGCTGGATGCGGCTCTGACCGAGTTGGATAAGACGGTGATCAATGCCGGTGTGACTGGCCGGATTGAACAATTCGGCCTGCAGGTCGGTGACTATGTCAGCCCGCTGCTGCGCCCAGCCGGCATTCTGGTGCCCTCAAACCTGGGCCGCGACCGGTTTCAGGCCGCTTTCAACCAACTGTCCGCACAGGTCATCAAGCCGGGTATGATTGGCGAGCTGGGCTGCATGACCAAACCCTTCACCGTAATCCCGGTTGTTGTAGTCGAAGTGCAGGACGTGATCCCTTCGGGTCAATTCCGGCCTTCGGACGATCTGCGGGATGTTCAGAACAACACTACTCCGGGTTCGATCCTTGTGTATCTGGAACCGCTCTACAAGAACACGACCGACGATCTGCCGCCCGGCAGTAACTGTCTGGCCAATGTCTATACCGACAACCATGAACGGCTGGAGCATGAGGATCTGGGGTTCTGGGAAGGTGCGTTCCTGCATGTGGTCGACACGATTGGCGTGGTTCATGCGGCAGGGCTACGCCTGCGGTTGATCCTGATGCCGGTGAATACGCTGGTGCTGAGCGGCCACTGATCCTGCAATTCTTAATGCGCCGCAGGATTTACGCGGCGCTTGATTGCACTCATAGTCTGTCCTGTAGCGCGCCGGACAAACCGGCGCGCAATCACAGGGAGAGCAGAGGCAATGGGAATTGTAAATCGGCTGGCGGTTCTGATGACCGCCGTGATGACGCTGCAGGTGGCGGGGATGGGCGCGGCAAACGCGCAGGTCGCACAGTGGAATCAGGTTGTGACCGATCCGAAGCTTCAGAAGTCCATGCACCGCGCGATCCGCGAGGTTGCGACGGAATATGTTGATGAGCTGGATCAGGCTGGTCTGGCCGGTGCCATCGCCTTTGTCGACACGCAGCTGGACTATCCTTTGCAGCTGGCATCGACGAATTTTAGGCATCTGAACCTGAACGCTCTGCAGGCGAAGGCGGCATATGTGATCCGGTATCAGGCCAAGTCGAGCGCCGGGGTCACCGTGCCGATTGCTCCGGCGGGCTTTGCAGCGGTTGGTCTGACGGGCGGATATGGCGGGCTGCCCGGTCCCGGCACGGTCAAGTCAGGCGGACATGGTGAGATACAGGGGGACGGTGCGATGATGCTGTGCCCCATCAACAAGGCGGGGATCGAGTTTATGTCGGGCGTGATCTCGATCGCCAGCCTGGACGAAAGCGGTCAGTTTCGGACGGAACAGGACGGGGCGGATATCATCCGGCTGCATGCCGAGATTCTGCGGCGGACCTACGAGTATTACGGCCACACGCCCGAGGCGGAGTAAGCGAAGCCTGTTTGGTGATCTGCCGCTGACGGCTGTGGAGCAAAGACAAAAAAGGCCCGCGTAAGACGCGGGCCTTCTTGGTTAACGGGGGTCCGCTTACTGCGGGATTTCGCCTTCCAGCCCTTCGACATAGAAGTTCATGCCCGCCAGCGTACCGTCATCGGCGGTTTCGCCCTCGGCCAGCCAGTCGCTGCCGTCCTGCTTTTTCAGCGGGCCGGTGAAGGGGTGGTACTCACCCGCGGCCATGGCGGCCTTCATGGCCAGCGCCTCTTCCTTGACCTCCGCCGGAACGCGGTCGGAAATCTCGCCGATCTCAACCATGCCTTCGCGGATGCCGTCCCAGGTGTTCACGGTTTCCCATGTACCGTCCATGACGGCCTGAGTACGCGCGATATAGTAGGGCGCCCAGTTGTCGATGATCGAGCTGACGCGCGGGAAGGGCGCGTATTCGCTCATGTCAGACGCCTGACCGAAGGTGACGACATTACCCGCCTCTTGCGCGGCCGCCTGCGGCGCGGTCGAGTCGGTGTGCTGCAGGATCACGTCCGCGCCCTGTTCGATCAGCACGGTGGCGGCGTCAGCCTCTTTCGCCGGATCAAACCAAGTGTAGGCCCAAACGATCTTGAACTCGACATCCGGGTTCACCTTCTTGGCGTGGATATAGGCCGAGTTGATGCCACGGATCACTTCGGGGATCGGGTAGGACCCGATATAACCGATGATGTTCGATTCCGTCATCTTGCCCGCAATGTGACCCTGAACGGCGCGACCTTCGTAGAAACGCGCGGAATAGACCGAGACGTTGTCGGCGGTCTTGTACCCGGTCGCGTGTTCGAACTTCACGTTCGGGAATTTCTTGGCCACGTTGATGGTGGGATCCATATAGCCGAACGAGGTGGTAAAGATCAGGTCCGCGCCTTCCAGCGCCATCTGAGTCATCACGCGTTCAGCGTCCGGGCCCTCGGGCACGGATTCGACAAAGACGGTTTCAACCTTGTCACCGAACTCTTCCTCGACGGCCAGACGGCCCTTGTTGTGCTCATAGGTCCAGCCGCCGTCGCCCACCGGGCCAACATAGACGAACCCGACCTTGGTCTTGTCTTGGGCCATGGCCCCCGAGGCCAGACCCAGCGCCATGGCGGCGCTTGCCAGAAGTGTAGTGAATTTCATGTGTTACTCCCCAATTTGGTACAGTTGGCCCCTAGTGCGAGGCATGGAAGGTCCGGCCCAATGCGGCAGGTGCGCTGCTCTTGTCGGCCGAAAGGATCACAAGCACAAGGATCGTGATGATGTAGGGCGACATTGCCAGATACTCGACCGGGATAGCAACGCCTGCTGCCTGCAAATTGAGCTGCAGAACGGTGATGCCGCCGAACAAATAGGCCCCCAGCAAGGCACGCCATGGTTTCCAGCTGGCGAACACCACCAGCGCAAGTGCAATCCAGCCGACACCGGCGGTCATGCCCTCGGTCCATTGGGGCACGCGGATCAGGCTGATGTAAGCGCCACCCAGGCCCGCGCAGGCGCCGCCAAACAGGATCGCCATGATGCGGATCTTGATGACTTTGTACCCAAGCGCGTGCGCCGCGTCGTGATTTTCCCCGACCGCCCGCAGGACCAGACCGACGCGGGTGTATTTCAGCGTCGCCCAGACCGCCGCCGTCAGTGCGATACCGACATAGAGGATCGGGTCATGCTGGAACAGGATGGGACCGATCACCGGAATGCCGCTGATCACCGGGATATGGATGTCCCCCATGCTGGGCGGCTTAACCCCAACATAGCTCTGCCCCATCAAGGCGCTGAAGCCGAGGCCAAACAAGGTCAGCGCAAGCCCGCTTGCTACCTGATTGGCCAATGCGACTTGCGTCAACAGCACAAACAGCAGCGACAGAACTGCGCCGCCGATCGCCGCCGCAATAAAGCCCAGCCAGGGTGAGCCGGTCTCGACTGAGATCGCAAAACCGCTGATTGCGCCCACGATCATCATCCCCTCAACGCCGAGGTTCAGAACGCCTGCCTTTTCGACGACCAGCTCTCCGATCGCAGCCAGCAGCAGGGGGGTTGCGGCCACCATCAGCGAGGCGACCAGAAGGACGGGATTGATTTCACCAAGGTCCATATCACGCTACCTCGCTACGGGCCGCACGGATGCGGTAGTTTGTCAGAAGATCAAAGGCCAGCAGGAAGAACAAAAGCATCCCCTGAAACACCTGAATGGCGGCGGCAGGCAGACCCAGCTGAGACTGCGCGATTTCCCCGCCAATATACGTCAGCGCCATCAGACCACCGGCCAACAGGATGCCCACCGGATGAAGGCGGCCAAGGAAGGCCACGATGATCGCGGTAAAGCCGTAGCCCACGTTAAAGTCGATGCTGACCACGCCCGAAGGCCCCGAGACCTCGAACATCCCCGCCAGACCGGCCAGAGCGCCGGACAGGCCAAGACAGAATAGGATCAGTCGGGCCGGGTTCACACCTGCGAACTTGGCCGCGCGGGGCGCTTCGCCTGTCAGGCGGATGTGAAAACCCAGCATATGCCGGTTCAGCAGGACATAGGCAAAGATCACCGCGATCAGAGCCGTCACGACACCCCAATGCATCCCAGACCCTGCAATCAACTCGGCATTATGCGCGCTGTCGTAGGACTGCAGGTTGCGCGAGCCGGGAAAGCCAAAGCCTTCGGGGTTTTTCAGCAACCCCAGCGAAACCGAGGCCAGCATCTGCTCGGCCACATAGACCAGCATCAGGGACACGAGGATTTCGTTGGTTCCGAACCGCACCTTCAGGAAGGCGGGGATCATTGCCCACAGCCAACCTCCAAAGGCCCCGGCAATCACCATGATCGGAAAGATGTACCAGGCGTCCAGAGGGTAAAAGGCCAAGCCGGCACCGGCACCAAAGATGGCGCCCATGATGTATTGCCCCTCGGCCCCGATGTTCCAAATGCCTGCGCGAAAGCCCAGCGACAGGCCGATTGCAATCAGCACCAAAGGCGCGCCTTTGACCAGCAGTTGCGGGCGGTAATAGAACGCGAACTCGCCGAACAAGGGTTCCCAGAAGATGGTGCCAATGGCCTCGACCGGGTTCTTACCCAGAATGGCGAACAGAATGCCACCAAACACCATCGTGGCAATCACCGCCACCAAAGGGGTCGCATATGACCACGCCTTCGACGGCTGAGGCCGTTTCTCCAACACAATCATCTACGCATCCCCCGCCCGACTTCATCTTTTTTCAAATACTCTCGCCGAAGGCGACGCGACTGCTCAAACATGCGCAACCTCCATGCCATGGGCGCCACCCATCATCAGGCCGATCTCGTCCACTGTCAGACCGGTGGTCTCGCGTGGTGCGCTCAGCCGCCCTTCATTCAGGGCTGCGAAACTGTCCGAGATTTCCATCAACTCATCGAGGTCCTGCGAAATGCAGATGACTGCTGTCCCCTTGGCCGCCAGATCCAGAATAGCCTGCCGGATCGAGGCCGCGGCGGCGGCATCCACCCCCCAGGTCGGCTGGTTCACCACCAGAACATCGGGGTTTTGCAACACCTCGCGACCGATCACGAATTTCTGCAGGTTCCCGCCCGATAACGAGCGCGCTGCGTTCTCGGGTCCCGGCGTCCGGACGTCAAAAACGCTGATGATCTTCTCAGCAAAACTCTTGGTTTCGGCCCATTTGAGGAAGCCGTTGCTCTCCAGCCCTTCCCGGACCGACCCGGTCAAGAAGGCATTTTCGGTCAGGCTCATATCCGGCGCTGCAGCGTGGCCCAATCGTTCTTCGGGCGCAGTCAGAACGCCCAGCTTGCGGCGCGCGGTCGGTCCGAGTTTGCCAATCGGCTGCCCCTGGAATTTGATGGCGTCGGCGGCTGTCGTGATTTCCCCCGACAAAACACCCAGCAGTTCGTCCTGCCCATTCCCGGCGACGCCACCGATGCCCAGCACCTCTCCCTTGCGGACCGTCATATGGACGTTCTTCAGGGCCGTCCCAAACTCGGATGGCGAGGGCACCGACAATCCGCTGACATCCAGCGCGATCTCACCGAACTCACGGCCCGAACGCTCAGGTGTCTGCAGACTCGATCCCACCATCATCTCGGCCATATCCCGCGCCGAGGTCTCAGCCGGAACGCACTCGCCTACATTTTTGCCCAACCGCAGGATCGTGGCGTGATCGCAAAGCGTGCGGATTTCTTCCAGCTTGTGCGAAATATACAGGATCGACGTGCCCTCGGAGCGCAATTTGTTCAGCGTTTCGAAAAGGATATCGACCTCCTGAGGCGTCAGCACGCTCGTTGGCTCATCCATGATCAACAGCTTCGGGTCCTGCAGCAGGCAGCGAATGATCTCGACCCGCTGCCGCTCTCCGGCAGACAGATCGCCAACCGTGCGATAGGGGTCCAGCGGCAGGCCATAGGTTTCTGACACTTCCCGGATACGCGAGGCAAGATCGCCCATAGGAGGCGGGTTTTCCATCCCCAGCGCGATGTTCTCGGCGACGTTCAACGCATCGAACAGCGAGAAATGCTGAAATACCATCGCAATCCCGTCGCCACGCGCCGCGCGGGGTTCAGGTGGGGCAAAAGGCTGCCCGCGCAGCAGCATCGTGCCGCTGTCGGGTTTCACCAGACCATAGATCATCTTGACCAGCGTGGACTTCCCAGCGCCGTTTTCGCCCAACAAGGCGTGAACCTCGCCTTCGCCGATGTCAAAAGACACCTGATCATTGGCCACGACGCCGGGATAGGCTTTGGTCAGCCCTTGAAGGCTCAAAAGTGGAGTGGTCACGCGCTCAGGTCCTTCTTCAACGTTGTCTGCCGGGCCGGGCGCAGGAGCTGCGCGGCGACGCCGACGGCGATCATTTGCGGGTGTTTGCCCAGGCCCGGATCGCCGATCGGGCAGGTAATCCGGCTGATCCGCTCGGGAGAGTGTCCCAGGGCCGCAAGCCGCGACCGGAATCGCGCCCATTTCGTAGCCGAGCCGATCAGTCCCGCAAAGCGAAAATCATGCGAAAGCAGCCGGTTGCACAGCTCCAGATCCAGAGTGTGCGAATAAGTCAGCACAAGATGCTCGGCATCCGTCGGCGCATGGCGCACCAATTCAGTAGGTCTGGCCGTTGGAACAACGGTCACTCCGGTGGGGACAGTATCGGGAAAACGCTCAGAGCTCGTATCGACCCATGTGATTGCGAGATCAGGCAGCGGTGCCAGAACATCGACCAAGGCACGACCGACGTGGCCTGCGCCCCAAATCCATAGGTCGCGGGTCGGTTTGTGGACTGGCTCGATCATCCAACCGTCGACCAGTTGCGGCTCGGGCGCGATGCCCTGACTGCGCGCCGACGCCAGCAGCCGTTTGACCGACAGGGGCATGTCTCCGCCGGACGGAGCGCGCGCGATCACAGTGTTGTCTAGCGCGTTGACGGTGTCCCAGTCATAGGCCTCGCTCAGCAGCGATACAGCGCCGCCGCAGCATTGGCCCATATCCGGACCAAGCGCGTGATGGGTCAGGCGCGCCGGGGTCGCTTGGGACATCGCGGCTTCGGCTGCTTGATACTCCAGCGTACCGCCGCCGATGGTGCCGCTCTGGCCTTCGGGCCAGACCAGCATTGCAGCGCCCACCTCTCGCGGGGACGAGCCTTTGATTCCGGCGATGACAACGCGGACCACGCGTCCGTGGGTTTTGACCGCCTCCCTCAAAGCCTCCACGTCAAATCCCATCAGATGTCTCCCTTCATCCGTTGGACACCGCGCCAGACCTCTTCAGCCGTCGCAGGCGCGTCCAGCGCAGGGTAGGCGGAGCCGCAGGCGGCAACTGCATTCGACAGAGCCAGCCAGGCCGAAATACCCAGCATAAAGGGCGGCTCACCCACCGCTTTTGAGCGATAGATCGTGTCCTCGCGGTTCTGGCCATCCCAAAGCGCGACGTTGAAGATGTCAGGCCGGTCCGAGCAGGCGGGGATTTTGTAGGTCGAGGGCGCGTGCGTGCGCAGATTGCCCTGGCCATCCCAAACCAGTTCTTCGGTCGTCAGCCAGCCCGCACCTTGCACATAGCCACCTTCGACCTGCCCAATATCCAGTGCCGGGTTCAGCGATGCGCCTGCATCATGCAGGATGTCGGTGCGCAGGATGCGGTTTTCGCCGGTCAGAGTGTCGATCGCCACTTCGGTGACGGATGCGCCATAGGCGAAGTAGAAGAACGGACGGCCTCGGCCTGCGATCCGGTCCCATTCGATTTTGGGGGTCTTGTAGAACCCGGTTGCTGACAGGCTGACACGGCCCTGATAGGCCAACGCGGCGGCTTCGGCGAAGGTATAGCGCGCTTCACCAATTGAAACCTGGCCGTCCGCGAATGTGACCGCCGATGGATCGGCCTGATGCCGTTCGGCCAGATAGTCGGCCATCCGGCCTCGGATCGTGTCACAGGCGGCCTTTACCGCCATCCCGTTCAGGTCACTGCCCGAGGACGCCGCCGTGGCCGACGTGTTCGGCACTTTGGCAGTGTCGGTGGCGGTGATCTTGACCATCTCCAATGGGATGCCGAACCGCGAGGCCGCGACTTGGGCGACCTTCTGGAACAGGCCCTGTCCCATCTCGGTACCGCCATGGTTCAGGTGGACTGAACCGTCTTGGTATACATGCACCAGCGCGCCCGCCTGGTTCAGGTGGGTCAGCGTAAAGGAAATCCCGAATTTGACCGGAGAGAAAGCGATGCCCTTTTTGATCACGCTGTTCTCGGCATTCCATTTCGCGATGGCGGCTTTCCGCGCGGCATAGTCGCTGGTCTTCAGTAGCGCTTCGGTCATGCCGTGCAGCTCAAAATCGCTGACCTCCATACCGTAGGGCGTGGTGTTGCCGCCTGTGGGCAAAGGGCGCACGGGCGCGTCGCCCATCTCAACTGCGCCGCGGCTTGTCAGGTCTTCATGTGGGTCGGGATGACCTAATGGTTTCTCCGCCGGTGCAGCCTCAGCAGTCTTGTGAGCGGGCTCATAGTAGTTGCGTCGGCGCAGTTCGACCGGGTCCAGCCCCAACGCATGCGCGGCGTGGTCCATCACCCGCTCGATCCCGACCATGCCCTGAGGGCCGCCGAACCCGCGATAGGCGGTGGCGGATTGGGTGTTGGTCTTCAGCCGGTGGCTCTCGATCCGCGCATTGGGCAGAAGGTAGGCGTTGTCCGAATGCAGCATCGCGCGGTCGGCGACGGGCAGAGACAGGTCCTGCGCCCAGCCGCAAATCGCGTGGTGCAAGAAGGAAACACCCTGAATATGCCCGTTCTCATCGAACCCGGCCTTGTAGGAAATCCGGAACGCATGGCGCTTGCCGGTGATGATCATGTCATCATCGCGGTCATAGCGCATCTTGCAGGCTTTGCCAGTCGCGCGAGCCGCCACGGCACAGGCAACAGCCAATGCGTTGCCCTGACTTTCCTTGCCGCCAAATCCGCCACCCATGCGGCGGGTCTCGACGCGAACGGCGTGCATTGGAACGCCCAGGGCATCCGCCACCTTGTGTTGAATCTCAGTCGGATGCTGGGTCGAGGAATGCACCAGCATATCCGCGCCCTCATTCGGCACGGCCAGAGCGGCCTGACCTTCCAGATAGAAATGTTCCTGCCCGCCTAGCTCGAATGTGCCTTCGATCACATGCGGCGCGCCGGCAATGGCTGCGTCGGCATCGCCTTTGGCGTAGATGCGCGGGCCGTCTTCGAACCGGCTATCGGCGGCCAGAGCGTCTTCGACGGTCAGGATCGGGGTTTCTTCGGCGTAGTCGATCTTGCCTAGTCGCGCTGCCTTGCGGGCGGCCAGATGGCTGGTGGCGACAACCAGAAACACCGGCTGGCCGATATAGTGGACCGTGCCGTCCGACAGTAGGGGTTCGTCATGAATGGACGGGGAAACGTCATTGGCAAAGGGCAGGTCGTCTGCTGTTATCACCATGACAACACCGTCGGCAGATTTGACCGCTGACAGGTCCATCGCGGTGATCCTGCCCTTGGCAATCGGGCTGAGGCCGAAGGCGAGATGCAGCGATCCTTTCGGGGTCGGAATGTCATCCACGTACCGCGCAGAGCCGGAGACATGCAGTGGGGCCGCGTCGTGGGGGAGGGGTTTGGACACGCTCATGCCAACACCTCCAGCACGTTGGTCACGTCGCCCTGATCTTCAAGGAAATAGCGTTTCAGCATCGCCTTGGCAGTTTCCAGACGGTAGGTGGCCGAGGCGCGCATGTCCGTGAGTGGTGAGTAATCCTTGGCAAAGGCAGGCAGCGCGGCGTCGATTGTCTCGCGCGTCCAGGGTTTGCCAGTCAGTGCGGCCTCTACGTGGCTTGCCCGTTTCGGAATGCCCGCCATGCCGCCAAACGCGATGCGCGCCTGTGTGACGGTGCTGCCCGAAACGGTGATATTGAAACAGCCGCAGACGGCCGAGATATCCTGATCGAACCGTTTGCTGAGCTTGTAGACCCTCAGTCGGTCGGGTTGGCGCGGAAAGCTGACGGCCTCGACGAATTCACCTGGCGCGCGGTCCTGTTTGCCGTAGTCGACGAAGAACTTCTCCAACGGAATCTGTCGCCGTTCGTCGCCCTTGCGCAGATGCAGGGTTGCGCCCAACGCGATCAGGGCGGGCGGGTTGTCTCCGATCGGTGAGCCATTGGCGATATTGCCGCCCACGGTGGCCGCGTGGCGGACCTGAACGCTGGCATAGCGGCGGATCATCTCGGCGTAGGAGGGGTGGTGGTCCGCTAACGCTGCGCCCATGCGGTTCATGTCGACCATCGCTCCAAAGCGGATTTCTTTGTCGGTGATCGTGATGTCCTTGAGGTCATCGCAGCGGCTAAGGAAAATCACCGGGTCGAGGTCGCGCAGTTGTTTGGTGACCCAGAGCCCCACGTCCGTCGCTCCGGCAATCAGAGTGGCGTCGGGGTGTTGCGTATAAAGCGCGGCCAGTTCGTCGGCGGTTTCGGGCAGAAAGGGGGGCTCTGCCCCCCGGCCTTCGGCCTCCCCCCGAGGTATTTTTGAACAAGAGAAGGATTGGTCGTTGGTCACCCATTCAGGGACCGGGTGGGGTTCGGCGGCTTTGGCGGCGCGGATGATCGGGGCGTAGCCGGTGCAGCGGCACAGGTTGCCTGCAAGCTGGTTGTCATGGTCGGTTGCGCCATTGGCGTGGCCCGCAACCATCGACATGATAAAGCCCGGTGTGCAGAAGCCGCATTGTGAGCCGTGCAGATCGACCATCGCCTGTTGCACCGGATGTGGTTCTTGATCGGGGCCGCTGGCTCCTTCGACCGTGCGGACCGCTTTACCGTGCAGTTGCGGCAGGAAGAGGATGCAGGAATTCAAGGCTTTGGCCGTGCCGTCTTCGGTGACCATGACCGTGCAGGCCCCGCAATCGCCTTCGTTGCAGCCTTCCTTGGTGCCGGTCAGGCCGCGATCCTCGCGCAGCCAATCCAGCAGGGTTGCTGTCGGATCGACATCCGCCAGTTCCACTGTCTCTCCGTTCAGAAGAAACGTGATGTTCATTCGAGAAACCCGTCGCGTTACCCTGTTGTGCCCGTTGGGCCCTCCTTCGATGCGACGTAGAAAGAGTGGCGGGCGAATTGCTTGCCGGTTGATGTTAGAAACAGCGCAGCCGATCTGGCAAGAAAAACTGCCTGCGGAATGCACCATTACACCGCGCAAGCGATGAAATGTCGCGCATGTCTGACATTCAGTCGTCTGAAACTAAAGTATTTTTTGTCTTTCGGGTCTGTCGCTTTCCGAAGCACCTTCTGGAAAAGCCGAATAATCAGAGCTGATTTTTTGAGCATCCCAAAGCGTCGGTTCACGCTTTTGCAGCGCCTCTGGCTGGGATAGCGTAGGGGTATGAGCAGTACCCCTCGATTCATTCACCTCCGCGTTCACACCGAATATTCTCTGCTGGAAGGCGCTGTGCGGCTGAAGAAGCTGCCGGGTCTGTGCGAGAAGGCCGAGATGCCTGCCGTTGCGGTGACGGACACCAATTCGATGTTCTCGGCGTTGGAGTTTTCCGTGACCGCCAGTGGTGCGGGTATTCAGCCGATCATGGGCTGTCAGGTTGATTTGGCGTTTGTGCAGGCGCAGCCGGGAGAAAAGGCCAAGGCGCCCGCGCCGCTGGTACTGCTGGCGCAGTCCGAGGCCGGGTATGAGAACCTGATGAAGCTGAGCACCTGTCTTTACGTGGACAAGGGCGGGCAGTTGCCGCAGGTCACGTTGGATGAGCTGGCCGAGAGGTCCGACGGTTTGATCTGCCTGACCGGCGGGCCGGAAGGGCCGGTGGGGATGTTGCTGCAGCAGGGGCAGCGCCCGGCGGCCGAGGCTCTGGTGGATCGGCTGGCTGGGATGTTCCCGGATCGTCTGTATATCGAGTTGCAGCGTCACCCCGGCGAGGATGGTCAGCCCGAGGCCGAACGCCTGACCGAGCGTGGGCATGTCGAGATGGCGTATGCCAAGAACCTGCCTCTGGTCGCCACCAATGACGTCTATTTCCCGACTTCGGATATGTATGAGGCGCATGATGCGCTGATTTGTATTGCCGAGGGGGCTTATGTCGACCAACAGGAGGGCCGCCGCCGTCTGACCGCACAGCATTATTTCAAGTCGCAGCAGGAAATGGTCACTCTGTTCGCTGACTTGCCTGAGGCTGTGGAGAATACGGTCGAAATCGCGCACCGCTGCGCTTTCATGGCCTATCGCCGCGATCCAATTCTGCCAAAATTTGCCGATGATGAGGTCGCGGAACTGCGTCGAATCGCCAATGAAGGCCTGCAAAAACGCCTCGCAGTGATCCCCCATGCAGTGACACCTGAGGAGTATCAGGAACGGCTGGATTTCGAGCTGGGCATCATCGAGGGCATGGGGTTTCCCGGCTACTTCCTGATCGTTGCAGACTTTATCCAATGGGCCAAGGACGAGGATATCCCAGTGGGGCCAGGGCGGGGCTCGGGTGCGGGCTCGCTGGTGGCTTATGCGCTGACGATCACCGACCTTGACCCGCTGCGCTATTCGCTGCTGTTCGAACGCTTCCTGAACCCCGAGCGGGTCTCTATGCCCGACTTTGATATCGACTTCTGCATGGATCGCAGGGAAGAGGTGATCCGCTACGTGCAGCAGAAATATGGGCGCGACAAGGTGGGGCAGATCATCACCTTTGGCGCGTTGCTTTCGAAGGCCGCCGTGCGCGATATCGGGCGGGTGCTGCAGATGCCATACGGGCAGGTGGATCGGCTGTCCAAGATGATCCCGGTTGAGGGGGTCAAGCCCGTCTCTATTGAAAAGGCGCTGAAAGACGAACCTCGTCTGCGCGAAGAAGCCCGCAACGAGGAGGTGGTCGACCGGCTGCTCACCTATGGCCGACAGGTCGAAGGCTTGTTGCGCAATGCCTCGACCCACGCGGCAGGGGTGGTGATCGGGGATCGGCCTCTGGATGCGCTGGTGCCGATCTATCAGGACCCGCGATCCGACATGCCCGCGACCCAGTTCAACATGAAATGGGTGGAACAGGCCGGGTTGGTCAAGTTCGACTTTCTGGGCCTGAAGACGCTGACCGTGATCCAGAACGCGATGGATTTGATCTTCAAATCCGGACGCGACCTTCACATCGCACCGGACGGCACCGAGCTTTATGAACCCGCCGAAGGCGCCGTGAACGAGATCAACGCTATCCCGCTGGACGATGAGGCGACTTATAAACTCTATTCGGCGGCCAAGACGGTTGCGGTGTTCCAGGTGGAATCCTCGGGCATGATGGATGCGCTCAAGCGGATGAAACCTGACTGTATCGAGGATATTATTGCCCTCGTCGCGCTGTATCGACCCGGCCCGATGGAGAACATCCCCAAGTTCTGCGAGGTCAAGAACAAGCTCAGCGAACGCGATACGCTGCACCCGTCCATCGACCATATTCTTGACGAGACGCAAGGCATCATCGTCTATCAGGAACAGGTGATGCAGATCGCGCAGGAAATGGCGGGCTATAGCCTTGGGGGCGCGGACCTGCTGCGCCGCGCGATGGGTAAGAAGATTCAAGAGGCGATGGATGCCGAGCGGCCCAAATTCCTGAAGGGCGCCGCCGAGAACGATGTGGATGAGGCCAAGGCGACCGAGGTCTGGAACCTTCTGGACAAGTTCGCCAACTACGGCTTCAACAAATCCCATGCGGCGGCCTATGCGGTGGTCAGCTATCAGACCGGTTGGCTGAAGGCGAACCATCCGGTCGAGTTCATGGCCGGTGTCATGAACTGCGATATCCACCTGACCGACAAGCTGGCCGTCTACTTCGAAGAGGTCCGCAAAGGGTTGGAACTGCCCTATGTACCGCCCTGCGTGAACCGATCGCAGTCAACCTTCGATGTGGTGAACGGTGAACTGGTCTATGCGCTGGGCGCGTTGAAAAACGTGGGCGTCGAAGCGATGAATTTGGTCGTCGAGGGGCGAGCGGGCAAACCGTTCGTCAACCTCTATGACTTTGCCCGCCGGGTTGACCTCAAGAAGGTCGGTAAGCGCCCGCTCGAGATGCTGGCGCGTTCGGGGGCCTTTGATCAGTTGGACGGAAACCGCCGTCGGGTGTTTGAAAGCCTTGATGCGCTGGTGGGCTATTCGGGCGCGATTCACGAACAACGCAACTCGAACCAGGTTTCGCTGTTCGGCGAGGCGGGCGACGACCTGCCTGAACCGCGCCTGTCGCCGAGCCCCGACTGGTTGCCAGCGGAACGGCTGAGCGAGGAATTCAAGGCCATCGGTTTCTATCTGTCCGGCCACCCGCTGGACGATTACATGCCCGCGCTCAAGCGCAAAAAGGTTCTGACGCTGGATGAGGTGACGGAAAAGGCACGTTCAGGACCGCTAATCGCCAAAATGGCGGGCGTCGTCGCCGGGCGGCAGGAACGCAAATCGGCCCGGGGCAACCGCTTTGCCTTTGCGCAATTGTCTGACCCGACCGGTGCGTATGAGGTCACGCTGTTCTCGGAAACGCTGGAAAAATCGCGCGAGTTTCTGGAAACCGGAGCGCAGGTGGTTCTGACCGCCGAGGCGACGATGGAGGCAGATCAGCTCAAGCTGTTGGGGCGCTCGGTCGGTCCGGTCGACGCGGTTGTGGCCGAGGCCGGAGCGACGGGTCTGCGCATCTATCTAGATCAGCCAGAGGTCTTGCCGACTGTTGCCAAGGTGCTCGAGGATGCGGGCGCGGCGGCCAAAGGCTCGGGCAAGGGGCCGATCCATCTGTGTCTGTTGGACCCTGCGCTGCCCGGCGACGTCGAGATGGATCTTGGCCGGGACTTCCCCATCAATCCGCAGATCAAGGGTGCGATCAAATCGCTGGATGGCGTGATGTCGGTCGAGGAAATCTGACTCGCCACCGCTTTGTTGCCACAAGCGGTGTGCCCGGCTAGGCTGAAAGTACAACCTCTCAGGTCATTTCACAGGAGGGTCCCGAAATGACGAATTCAGGTATTGTTTTCAAGACGCTGACGGTCGCTGCAACTTGTATGCTGGTGCTGACCACGGCGGTTCATGCGGACGACAAGAAGAAAAAGACCGTTACGGGCGCGTTGGTCGGTGCCGGCGTCGGCGCTTTGATCGGAGACGGGAAGGGCGCAGCTGTCGGTGGGGTGGCCGGGGCAATCATCGGACATAACTGGAAGTGAGCGCGATGAAGATGATGAGGAAAACAGCATTGGCAGGCCTTTCTTTGATCCTGCCGGTCGCCGCATTCGCAGATGATGCAGCCGAACAGATGGTTCAGGATGCCTTGCCCGTAATGCACTATACCTGCGCGTCGATCGCTGAAGAAGCGGATGGCGACGAAGCCTTTGTGGTGGCCGTTGTTGAAAAAATGACGGCTCTGTCCCTGTATAATCGCCAGATCAATATCGAAGATCATGCGACCACGGACGAAGAAAAAGCCCAACTGCGCGAGACCTTCATAGCTGCGCTATCCGAGGGCTGCGCTGCGGACAAGAATGCCCTTTTGGGCGGTGTGGTCGACAACGCAGTCAAATCGACGCTGGGGTTGTGATCGCGCAGCCCGTTGAAGCTGCCTTCCCCCGGCCTGAGTATTTCCGAGAAGGCCGGGGCTGTCTTATTCCGGACAACATCCTGAACGATAAACTGCTTTGAGAACGACTACTTAAGTATGCAAAGCATGTTTCGACTGATTTACCGACAACGCCGCCGATTGCTGTTTGGCACGGTTTTCCTGATGCTGAGTGGCATCGCAGAGGGTTGGGAGCAATTTGAAGGACAGTTTGCCGAGATGATTGCGGTCTCGGGTCCGCTCATCACGTGGCTGGCGCTTGGTCTGACTGCTTTGCTGGTCAGCGGCCTGGTGTTTGCAGGTCTTGCGCTGTTTGTTCTGATCTTCCGACGTTTTCGCATGATGGTTGAACTGGTATCATTCTGGCTTTTGCTGAACGGCACCCTCAAGCCTGCAGAGCATTTGGTTGAGCAATTCAACCTGCCTGCTGCTTCTTCGGGCATCATAATGCTTGTGTTGCTGCTGACGTTCATCGCCATCACTTACGGCACCGTACTCGACGGGCTACGCTTTCGTCTGGACTGGAAGTCCAGGCGTCGCGTACGCGTCCGGCGACCGATTGATGAGGTCTGGCCCGCCTTTGCGCTTGCTGAGTGCGGCCCCGAGGCGAATTGGGAACAGATATTGCATGACGCCCGGCCGGTCCCTGATGAGCCGGACAGTTTCGATATCTCATACCTGATGGGGCCGTCCATTTTCCAGCAACAGCGTCATACCGTGCTGGAAAGCGAGGCGCCGAACCACTACCACTATCGCTTTTCAGGCAACATAAACGCGAAGAACCGGCGTCTGACGGATGGTGAGTTTGATGTGACGCTGGAACCGGATGGCAAAGGGGGCACCTTCGTTACCGCATCACAGCACAACAAGGCCATGCTGCCGCGCACGGCGCTGGCGCTTTGGTTCGATGATCAACTCGGCGATGCTCTGGACGGGTTTGCAGCCCGTGCGCGTGGCAAAATGGACTGGTCAATGACCGGTTTGGAACATCGCAAGATCCTTAGCCTGACGTGACAGGCTGATGGTGTTCAGTAATGCGGCGGGCGTTCGTCGCCGTAGACGATTCCGCCTGATCCTTCCTGCGCGCGTTCTGCTTCGCGCAGGAACAGCATTTCAACGCGGCGGGTCAGGCGGTCGATCTCGTCCTGTTGCCGGGTGACGATCGTGTTCAACTCGTCGACGGTGCGGGTCAGGTGGGCGATCTGTTCTTCCAGATGCTGCATTCGGGGGCTCCTGTGCTTGCGCCGGTCATAGCGGCCAAGTGCCCCTATGACCAGAGAAACCGCGCGCCGCGCTTGCCCCGATGCGGGCCATGGGATAGACCGCGCGCGGAACACTAAGCCCCAAGGACGCCCCACATGGCCAAGCCCAAGAAACAGCCCCGCCCCAAGGCCGTCACGCCGAAAGGGTTCCGCGACTATTTCGGCCAGGAAGTCTCGCAGCGCACAGAGATGCTGCGGACGATTGCGGGTGTCTATCATCACTATGGGTTCGACGCTTTGGAAAGCAGCGCGGTTGAAACCGTCGAAGCGCTGGGCAAGTTCCTGCCTGACGTGGATCGCCCGAACGAAGGCGTCTTTGCGTGGCAGGAATTTGACGAAGGCGGCAACGGCGACTGGATGGCCCTGCGCTATGACCTGACCGCGCCTCTGGCCCGCGTCTATGCGCAGCACCGCAACGACCTGCCAACGCCCTATCGCCGCTATGCGATGGGTCCGGTCTGGCGGAACGAAAAGCCGGGGCCGGGGCGGTATCGTCAGTTTTATCAATGCGATGCGGATACGGTGGGCACGGCATCGATGGCTGCGGATGCAGAGATTTGCGCGATGCTGTCGGACACGCTGGAGACTGTTGGCATCCCGCGCGGCGACTATCTGGTGCGAGTCAACAACCGCAAGGTTCTGAACGGCGTGCTTGAGGCGATGGGGCTGGGCGAAGACCTCGCTGCCCGCGACAATGTCCTGCGCACCATCGACAAGTTCGACAAGGTGGGCGAGGCCGGTGTGCGCGAGCTGCTGACCAAGGGCCGGCTGGATGCCTCGGGTGCGTTTATCGACGGGGTGGGTCTGAGCGACGATCAGGCAGAGCCGGTGATTGCTTTCCTGACCTCGAAGGCCGCTGATACCGCCGGGACTCTGGCCAATCTGCGTGCTGCGGTTGGCGACAGCAAGATTGGCGCGGACGGGATTGCCGAGTTGGAACAGATCGGTGCGCTGTTGGATGCAGGCGGCTATGGCGCGGACCGGATCGAGATTGACCCATCGGTCGTCCGAGGCCTCGGCTACTACACCGGCCCGGTTTATGAGGCCGAACTGACCTTTGAGATTTTCGACGAAAAAGGCCGCAAGCGGCAATTCGGGTCGGTCTCGGGCGGCGGTCGCTATGACGATTTGGTCAAACGCTTCACCGGGCAGGAAGTGCCCGCAACCGGTATCTCAATCGGCGTGGACCGCCTGCTGGCCGCCTTGCGTGAGAAGGGCCGGATCACCGCGCAGACGACGGGTCCTGTCGTCGTGACGGTCATGGACCGCGACCGGATGGCCGACTATCAGGCCATGGTTGCCGAACTGCGCAACGCGGGTATCCGGGCTGAGGTTTATCTGGGCAACCCCAAGAACTTCGGCAATCAGCTGAAATATGCGGACAAGCGGAACTCACCCATTGCGGTGATCGAAGGCGGCGATGAAAGGGCCAACGGGATCGTGCAAATCAAGGACCTCATCCTTGGCGCAAAGATCGCCGAAAGCGCCACGCTTGAGGAATGGAAAGAACGCCCCAGCCAGTTCGAAGTGCCGCGCGGTGATCTGGTCGCCAAAGTGCGCGAAATTCTGGACAGTCAGGACTGAGCGATGCCCAACCGTTCCCAGATACAGGCCCGCGCCGCGATGATGCGCGTCCGGTTCGAAGCCGCAGGGGGGCAGGTGGTCGATACGCCGCTGCTGCAACCCGCAGGCACTCTGCTGGATCTCTATGGCGAGGATATCCGCGCGCGCGCCTACGTCACCTCGGATGCGCTACGGGGCGAGCAGATGCTGCGCCCCGACTTCACCCTGCCCGTAGTGCAGATGCACATGCACGAAGGGGCTGAGCCGGCGCGCTATACCTATTCGGGCGAGGTCTTCCGGCGGCAGGAGCATGATCCGGACCGGTCCAACGAATATGTTCAGGTCGGATACGAGGTGTTCGATCGTGACGATCCGGCCGGGGCGGATGCCGAGGTGTTCTCGCTATTTGCCCTGCAACTGCGCGGCCTGCCGCTGCGCGCAGCGACCGGGGATATCGGTATTCTGACCGCAGCCATTCAAGGCTTGCGCACGTCCGACCGGCGCAAAGAGGCGCTGATGCGGCATCTCTGGCGTCCGCGCCGGTTCCGCGTTTTGCTGGACCGCTTTGCCGGGCGCGTCGCGGACCCGGCCAGCCGCACCGCGCTGCTGGATGCCGATGATCCGATGGCGTTTGACGCGCCGATGATCGGCAAACGCCGGGCTGCTGAGATCGAGGAACGGATTGCGATCCTGCGCGAAGACCGCGAGACGCCGCCGATTTCGGATACCGAGATGGCCGGGCTGGAGTCGCTGCTAACGGTGCGTGAGACGATGCCCTTCGCGCTGGAACATCTGCGGGATATCGCGGTGGACCTGCCGCAGATCAACCCGGCGCTCGACCGGCTTGAGGCGCGGATCGCCGCGTTGCAGGCGCGCGGGGTCGATACGGCGGGGCTGGATTTCGAAGCCTCGTATGGCCGTACCTCGATGGAGTACTACGATGGCTTCGTCTTTGGCTTCTATGCTGAACGCCGCCCCGATTTGCCGCCCATCGCCACCGGTGGGCGCTATGATGCGCTGACACGGCAGTTGGGGGAGGGGGCCGAAATCCCCGCCGTCGGCGGCGTGATCCGCCCCGACCTGATGCTGGAGATTGAGGAGGGCGCGCGATGAGCCTGAAACTCGGCGTGCCCTCGAAGGGCCGGTTGATGGAGAAGACCTTTGGATGGTTCGCCAAGCGCGGCATCACCCTGTCGCGCAGCGGCTCGGACCGGGAATATGCGGGCAAGGTCGAGGGGATCGACGGGGTCTCGCTGATCCTGCTATCGGCGGGGGAAATCCCGCGCGAACTGGCAGCCGGGCGCATTCATCTGGGCGTTACCGGCATTGATCTGGTCCATGAAAAACTGCCCCGTTGGGAACAGCAGGTGGAAAGCATTGCCGAACTGGGGATCGGGCAGGCCGATCTTATTATCGCCACCCCGGCCTGTTGGGTCGATGTGGAAACGCTGGGCGATCTGGATGCGACCGCGGCGGCGTTTCGCCGGACCCATGGGCATCGGCTGCGGATTGCCACCAAATATCACCGGCTGGTGCGCGAGTTTCTGACCGATGCCGGGGTCGCCGACTACACGCTGGTCGACAGTCAGGGCGCGACCGAAGGCACGGTGGTGAACGAAACCGCCGAGGCGATTGCCGACATCACCTCGACCGGGGAAACCCTGCGCGCCAACCACCTGAGGCCGCTTTCAGACGGGCTGATCCTGCGCTCGCAGGCGACGCTGTGGCGCAGCCGGGTGGCAGGTTATGAGGCCGCAGACAAGGCGGTTCTGTCCGAGATCATGGATCGGCTGGGGGCCGCCTAGAGCACTCCGATTTCCGCCAGCGCGCGGTTCAGGTCGTCGGGCAGGGCATCGTCTTGCGCGCGACCCTTGGGCAGATCGGCGGGGGTATCCTCGGGTTTCAGATAGCGCCAGCCTTGGAACGGGCGTTTCAAGGCGGTTTGGGTGCGATGCACTTCGGGGTCCAGCACGATGGCGCAGCGGCGGATGCCGTCCTCGCCACGCACTTCGTCCAGCCGCAGGATGCGCTGGCGGCATTGCACGACACCCTTGATCACCCAATAAATTGATCCGCCATTCAGAATCTCGGCCTCGCGCTTGGGCCACATCCGGGTGACGTGGCGCGGGCAGCCGTCCTCATACAGCGGCCTGCGGCTGTCTTGCCAGGCCAGCAGCGTTTCGACGCTTTCCGAGCCGACCGACAGTTTGATCAGGTTTACGTACTTATCCACAGCTTTCCCACAGAGTCGTCCCAAGGCCTTGCTTGATATTGTAGTCCTGTATTCGCTTTCATCAAGGTTTAGTGGGTGCTAGGCTGGCGATCTCATTCAGCACAGGGAATCACCAATGAGCCGCTTTGCCGCCCCCATCGCCGAGCAGATCTGGGACATGAAGTACCGCTTCAAGCAGGCGGATGGCACGCCGATTGACCAGACGGTCGAGGACACGTGGCGCCGCATCGCGCGTGATCTGGCGCGGGTCGAACAGGACCCGGCGCATTGGGAGGACAAGTTCTATACCGCGCTGGAAGATTTCAAATACCTGCCTGCCGGTCGCATCACCGCAGGGGCGGGGACTGCGCGTCAGGTGACCCTGTTCAACTGTTTCGTCATGGGAACTGTGCCCGACAGCATGGGCGGTATTTTCGACATGCTGAAAGAGGCCGCGCTGACGATGCAGCAAGGCGGCGGGATCGGCTATGATTTCTCGACCATCCGCCCGCGTGGCGCAGATGTGAAAGGGGTTGCGGCAGATGCCTCGGGGCCATTGTCGTTCATGGATGTGTGGGACGCCATGTGCCGCACGATCATGTCCGCAGGCTCGCGCCGGGGGGCGATGATGGCGACGATGCGCTGCGATCATCCGGATATCGAACAATTCATCACCGCCAAATCCGACCCCGCGCGCTTGCGCATGTTCAATATGTCGGTGCTGGTGACGGACCCGTTCATGGAAGCCGTCAAGGCCGACGGACCGTGGGAACTGGCGTTCGATGGCAAGGTCTATCACACGGTTCAAGCCCGTGATCTGTGGAATAAGATCATGCAGGCCACCTATGATTATGCCGAGCCGGGTGTGATCTTCATCGACCGGATCAATGCGGCCAACAACCTGAGCTATGTTGAGACCATCGCGGCCACGAACCCCTGCGGCGAGCAGCCTCTGCCGCCCTACGGTGCCTGTCTGCTGGGGTCGATCAACCTGGCGCGTCTGGTGGCAGAGCCGTTCGAGGACGCCGCGCATCTGGATGAAGAGGCGCTGCAGGACTTGGTCGCAACCTCGGTTCGGATGATGGACAACGTGGTGGACGCGTCGAAATTCCCGTTGGCCGAGCAAGAAGCCGAAGCGCAGGACAAGCGTCGCATCGGGCTGGGCGTGACCGGGTTGGCCGATGCGCTGCTGATGCTGGGCCTGCGCTATGGGTCCGACGAGGCGGCGCGTCAGACCGAGCGCTGGTTGCATAGCATCGCCCGCGCCGCGTACCTGGCGTCGGTGCAATTGGCGAAGGAGAAAGGGGCGTTCCCCTTGTTTGACGCCGAGAAATATCTAGCCAGTGGCACGATGCAGCAGATGGATGACGATGTGCGCGACGCGATCCGCGAACACGGTATCCGTAACGCGCTGCTGACCTCGATTGCGCCGACGGGGACGATTTCACTGTATGCCGGGAACGTGTCTTCGGGGATCGAACCAGTCTTTGCTTATGCCTACACGCGGAAAGTGCTGCAAAAAGATGGCTCGCGCACCGAGGAAGAGGTGGTGGACTATGCCGTGCAGATGTGGCGCGACAAGTTCGGCGATACGGGTTTGCCGGACTATTTCGTGAATGCGCAGACGCTATCCCCGTCCGATCACGTGAAGATGCAGGCGGCGGCACAGAAATGGATCGACAGTTCGATTTCCAAGACGATCAACTGCCCTGAGGATATCAGTTTCGACGCATTCAAGGATGTCTACATGCAGGCCTGGGATCAGGGCTGCAAGGGCTGTACCACGTACCGCCCCAATGACGTGACCGGCTCGGTGCTGACCGTTTCCGAGAGCGCCGATAAAGCGCCCGGTGAAAGCGCGGATGCGCCGCAGGAAGTCGATGGCGGCGACGTCATCTATATGTCCGAGCCGCTGGACCGGCCTCAGTCGCTGGAAGGGTCGACCTACAAGCTGAAATGGCCCGATAGCGAACATGCGATCTATCTGACGATCAACGACATCGTCATCGGTGGGCGGCGGCGTCCGTTCGAGGTGTTCATCAACTCGAAGAACATGGAGCATTATGCCTGGACGCTGGCGCTGACCCGGATGATCTCGGCGGTGTTCCGGCGGGGCGGGGATGTGTCCTTTGTAGTCGAGGAACTGAAAGCCGTGTTCGATCCGCGCGGCGGGGCCTGGGTGAAGGGCAAGTACATCCCGTCGATTCTGGCCGCGATTGGTGGGGTCATCGAGCAGCACATGATCAATATCGGCTTTCTGGAAGGCGAGGGTATGGGCCTGAAATCCGACCCGCAGGCTCAGGTGGTCAACATGGACGCTCCGCGTGGCAAGGCGTGCCCTTCCTGCGGCCAGTTTGACATGGTGATGATCGAGGGGTGCATGACCTGCCGCAGTTGCGGACATTCGAAATGCGGGTGACCCAGCGGCAGTGATGGTGCGCGCACCCGTCGAGGTCTCAATCTGATCTTGTTCCTAAGCAACATTTTTGTGAATGCTGCAATTCGGTCTCTTTTCTGCCCATTTTATCGTTGATACACAGGTCGCGTTACAGGTGGGATGTGTAATAGTGCGGGCGGGTAGATGAGAACCGGTTTCAACGGTCAGATAGCCATATCTTTGACTCAGACGGAAGTCGACGGGCTGGAGGCAGCGCCTCTTGCCGATTTTCTGGTTGGCGCGGCATGGTCGTGGCGTGGACGCGGTGTGACGCTGGCGGTGCAGGAAGGCCAAGGCGTGCAACAGGTCAGCTCTGCGTCACTTTTGGCCGCGCGCGCCGAGGTGACCAGTGCGGGGCTGGCGATTGACGATTGCGCCAGGCTTGAATTCTCCAACGGGGCACAGAGATTTGTTGCCGAAGTGATCCGTGTCGCGGGCGAGGCCACGCCGATGCTGATTTTTGCAGAAGGGTGCCCTGCACCAGGGCAGGAGTTCTGGATCAGCGCGGCCCCCGAGATGATCGAACCCGTCTGTGTCGGTCGCGAGGATGATCACAAGATCGTCGCATTCCCATCTGTAGGTCGAGAGGCCCCCGAGGCGCTGCCCGGCGCGGTTGCGTTCGCCGCCGAATAGGCCTTTATCCCTCAATGCCGGATTTTTCCCGATTGGGTGCCGTGCTGTGTTGACTCTGCGTCCGGCCCGGATATAAGCGCGGCTTCATTGGTGTTGGTGGCCCCCGCAAGGGGATGCCTGTCATGGGGGAAACCTCAAGAGGACAACGCCCTTCATAGTAGGCGCTTACTTCCTTAGCAGGGGAGCGCCTTCGACCTAAACGAAGGAGATCAGCCGTGACCAAACGCACGTCTGCCAAGTACAAAATCGACCGCCGGATGGGCGAAAACATCTGGGGTCGTCCGAAATCCCCGGTCAACCGTCGCGAATACGGCCCCGGCCAGCACGGCCAGCGTCGCAAGGGTAAACTGTCGGACTTCGGTCTGCAGCTGCGCGCCAAGCAGAAGCTGAAAGGTTACTATGGCGACCTGACCGAGAAGCAGTTCCGCCGCATCTATGCTGAAGCTGAGCGTGTCAAAGGCGACACCGGTGAAAACCTGATCGGTCTGCTGGAGCGCCGTCTGGACGCCGTTGTTTACCGCGCCAAGTTCGTCCCCACCGTGTTTGCTGCGCGTCAGTTCGTGAACCACGGCCACGTCAAAGTGAACGGCAAGCGGGTCAACATCCCCAGCTACCGCGTCAAAGAAGGCGACGTGATTGAAGTGCGCGACAAGTCCAAGCAACTGGCTGTTGTTCTGGAAGCGGTTGCGCTGGCTGAACGTGATGTGCCTGATTACATCGACGCCGATCATTCGAAAATGACAGCGACTTTCGTGCGCGCTCCGGGTCTGGGCGATGTGCCTTATCCCGTGATGATGGAGCCGAACCTGGTTGTTGAATTCTACGCGAAGAACTGATCTTCGCCGATATCGAGAAAACAAGGGCCGCGCTTTCAGCGCGGTCTTTTTTTGTTTGGATGGGGGCTCTGCCCCCGTCGCTGTGCGACACCCCCGGGATATTTTTGGCCAGATGAAGATCTGGATCAGATTGGGAGGGGGCGGCCTTCGGCGATGGCCTCCATGGCGAAGTAGGAGGTCACGCTGTCGAGTTCGACCTTTTCGATCAGGCGTTGATAGACCTTGTCATATGAGGTCATGTCCTGCGTGACGACCTTGAGTTGATAGTCATAGTCGCCGCCGATGCGGTGGAAATCTACCACCTCGGGTATGGTCAGAACATGGCTGCGAAAGGCCTGCAACCACTCGGCCGAATGATGGCGGGTGCGCAGCATGACAAAGACCACGAGGTTGAGCCCCAGCTTCTCGCGCGCGATCCGTGCTGACGAGCCTTGCAGTACCCCGTTGTCATTTAGTGCCTTCAGTCGTCGCCAGCAGGCGTTCTGGGACAAGCCAACCCGATCCGCCAGCTCGCGTTGGGACAGCGTGGCGTCTTTCTGCAGCTCTTTCAGGACGCGCTTGTCTATTTGATCGATTTTATCTGCCATGAAAGATCATATGACACAAAAAACTAGGATATGATACAAAAATAGGTGAGGTTTTCGCGCTCCGTATCAATCACATTGAGTTTAGCAATACGGAGTTTGCAATGACCTTGTCCATTTTTCGCGCGGAAATTCAATCTGCAGCTCACGGAAATACTCTGCGCGATGGGTTGATCGGTGAGGGGGTCTTGATCCCCGGGCTGAACAAGGACGTACCGCTTGTGTATGCGGACTACGTCGCTTCGGGCCGGGCGTTGCGGCAGGTTGAGGATTTTGTGGCAGCACACGTGCTGCCGTTTTATGCCAACAGCCACACCGAAGCCTCCTATTGTGGGTCGTATATGACCCGTTTACGCCGTGAGGCGCGGGCTGAGATCGCCCGTATCGTTGGTGCCAGGGAAGAGGATGCGGTGATCTTCACCGGGTCCGGTGCTACTGCGGGTCTCAACCGGTTGGTCAGCCTGCTGGGAGTGCAAGAGGCTGACCGACCGGTTGTGCTGATCGGGCCGTATGAGCATCACTCAAACATCTTGCCATGGCGAGAGAGCAAGGCTGAGGTGGTGGAGATCCCCGAAGCAGCGCAAGGCGGGCTGGATATGCAGGCGCTTGAGGCGGCCTTGGTCGAACACGCGGGTGCTGATCTGGTGATCGGGTCGTTCTCGGTGGCCTCCAATGTCACGGGTATTATCACTGATCCGGATCCGGTGACCCGGCTGCTGAAGGCGCATGGGGCGTTGGCGGTTTGGGATTATGCTGGTGGCGGGCCGTACCTGCCGATGGATATGGGGGCGGACGGCGCGCGGAAGGATGCGATCGTGGTCTCTCCGCACAAGTTTCCGGGCGGGCCGGGGGCGTCCGGGGTGCTGGTGGTCAATCAGAAAGCGGTGCAACGCAGCTGCCCAAGCTGGCCGGGTGGGGGGACCGTTAGCTTTGTCTCGCCCTGGCGGCATGATTACAGTACCGATCTTGCGACGCGGGAAGAGGCGGGCACGCCCAATGTTATCGGAGACATCCGCGCTGCGCTGGCGTTTATGGTCAAGGATGCGGTCGGAACGGATGAGATCGCCCGGCGCGAGGCGCTTTACAATCGAATGGCAATCGAGGGCTGGTCGGACAATCCGCACCTGACCTTGCTGGGCACTGAGAATACGCATCGCTTGCCGATCTTCTCATTCCTTGTACGGGACAGTGCTGGGCAGCCCGTGCATCAGCAGCTGTTTACGCGGATGCTCAGCGATATCTACGGGATACAGGCGCGGGGAGGCTGCGCCTGCGCGGGGCCTTATGCGCACCGTTTGCTGGGGATTGATCGCGAAACCTCGGAGCAGTTGCATGCGGCGTTGTCCGCTGGGGAAGAGATGAAGAAACCCGGTTGGGTACGTCTGAATTTCTCGTATCTCATGAGCGAAGAGACGGTTCAGTTCATCATCGACAGCGTCAATGACCTGTCCCGCCGGACCGAGGAATTCGCGCCGTTCTACAACGCCGATCCGGCGACGGCCCGCTTCAAGGCGGCCTGAGGGAATTGCCACTTTTCTCAACCCGTTGAGACGGGTATGAGGGGCGCAAGGAACGGAGCCCCTCATGACCAAACCCATACCTCAACCCGGCATTATGGACATCGCGCTGTATCAGGGCGGTCAGTCTCATGTGGCCGGGGTGGCCGAGGTCATCAAGCTCAGCTCGAATGAAAATCCGTTCGGGCCAAGCCCCAAGGCGATTGAAGCGGTACGCGATAGTGCCGCGACCTTGCATCGTTATCCCAGCACCGACCATGCCAGCCTGCGGGGCGCGATCTCGCGGCGGCACGGGCTGGACGCCGACCGTCTGATCTGCGGAGTGGGCAGTGATGAGGTGCTGCAATTCGTGGCGCAGGCCTATACCGGACCGGGGGACGAGGTGATCTACACCGAACACGGATTTTCCATGTATCCGATCATCGCGCGCATGGCGGGGGCCACGCCGGTGATGGTGCCCGAGCGGGATCGGCAAGTGGATGTGGATAACATCCTAAGCGCTGTGACCGACAAGACGCGGATCGTTTTCGTGACCAATCCGGGCAATCCGACCTCGACCATGATCTCTGAGGCCGAATTGGAGCGTCTGGCCAATGCTCTGCCCAGCAACTGCCTGATGGTGTTGGATGGGGCCTATGCCGAGTTCGTCGATGGCTTCGACGGTGGGGCTGCGCTGGCTGATCGGTTCGAGACCGTGATCATGACCCGGACGTTTTCCAAGGTGTACGGCCTTGGCGGGATGCGCGTGGGCTGGGGGTATGCGGCGAAAGAAATCATCGATGTGCTGAACCGCGTGCGTCAGCCGTTCAACTTGTCGCTGACCGCCTTGGCGGCGGCTGAGTCTGCGGTGCAGGATGAAGACTACCTGCGATTTTGCCAATCCGAAAACGCACGTCTGCGGGTTTGGATGTCGGAAAAATTGGCTAAGATTGGTGTGCCTTCGGACCCGTCCTGCACCAATTTCATCCTTGCCCGTTTTGCCGATCAGGCCGAGGCGGAGGCCTGCGATGACTATCTCAAAACTCAGGGTTTGATCGTGCGACGGGTTGCGGGCTACAACCTGCCAAATGCGCTGCGGATCACCGTGGGCGATGAAGAGGCCTGCCGCCGCGTGGTTGCAGCCATTACCGCGTTCAAAGGGGGCGCTGCATGAGCCAGATTTACGACCGCGTGGCGCTGATCGGGCTGGGCCTGATCGCCTCGTCCATGTTCTGGGCAATGAAACGCGCAGGGCTGGCCGGAGAGGTCACCGGCTATGCCCGCTCGGATGCAACCCGTGAAACCGCACGCCGCATCGGCCTGTGCGACCGCGTGTGCGACACGGTGCAAGAGGCCGTTGAAGGCGCCGATCTGGTCGTGCTCTGTGTGCCCGTTGGTGCGATGGGCGCTGTTGCAGAGCAGATGGCACCGGTTCTGAAGCCGGGTGCGACAGTGTCTGATGTAGGCTCGGTCAAGCGTCATGTGATCGAGTCTGTCTCACCCCATATCCCCGAAGGCGTGCATTTCATCCCCGCCCACCCGCTGGCCGGGACCGAGCATTCCGGGCCGGAATCCGGTTTTGCCGAGCTGTTCGACAACCGCTGGTCCTTGCTGGTGCCGGTCGAAGGATCGGACCCCGACGCCATCGCCCGTCTGCGCGCGCTGTGGGAAGGCATGGGGTCGAATGTCGATGAAATGGATGCCGATCACCATGACCTTGTGCTGGCGGTGACGTCACACGCGCCACACCTGATCGCTTACACCATGGTTGGTGTTGCCGACGATCTGCGGCGGGTGACGGATACCGAAGTCATCAAGTATTCAGCGGCGGGCTTTCGGGATTTCACCCGGATCGCGGCCTCGGATCCGACCATGTGGCGCGATGTGTTCCTGACCAACAAGGACGCGACGCTTGAAATTCTGGGCCGTTTCACCGAGGAACTCTTTGCACTGCAAAGGGCGATCCGCACCGGTGACGGAGAGCAGCTGTTTGACTATTTCACCCGCACCCGTGCCATCCGCCGCGGCATCATCGACGCGGGGCAGGACACGGACGCGCCGGATTTTGGGCGGGGGAAAACATCCACATGAGAGGGTTGAGCGGCTGTCTTGCGATCGGTTTCGTCATTCTGGCGACGCATCTGAATGCGGCCGCGCCCGAAACCTCTCTTGTCCCGTTGAAGCGCCCCACATCGTCTGACACGAGCACGATCATCGTGCCGGCAAAAATACGTCCCGCATTGCGACCTGTCTCACCGCAGGTAACGGCGGCAGCTATTCGACCGGCAGACTCGCCGTTGCTGGGCCCGGAGAATTCAATCCGGCCCTATCCGCGATCTGATGAAATGGAACAACAGATTCTGTTCAAGAAACGCAAGTTGCGCAAGACCTCGGTATGCGGAGATATCGATATTCAGGGCAAGCCGGTGGGTCGCGTGAATGGCAAGATCAAAGCCTGCGGGATCAAAGATGCGGTGCAGATCACTTCGGTCGGCGGAGTGAAACTGAGCCGCCCGTCGACTATGGATTGCGGCACGGCGAAGGCACTGAACAAATGGGTCGACAAGACCGTCAAGCCCACGTTCAAGCGACGCGGTCCCGTGGTCGAGCTACAGGTGGCGGCGCACTACGCTTGCCGAACCCGGAACAACCGCAAGGGTGCGCGGATATCTGAGCATGGCAAGGGGCGGGCCATCGATATCTCGGGGTTCCGTATGGCGGACGGAGAGATGGTGACCGTGTTGGACGGATGGCGCAAAAACCCTTCGCAGAAGCAGTTGGTCAAGGTCTGGCGCGGGGCCTGCGGGCCGTTTGGGACAGTGCTGGGACCAAACTCGGACCGGTATCACCGGGATCATTTCCATCTGGATACGGCTCGCTATCGCACCGGCCCCTACTGCCGTTAACGCAGGATCAGCCGTGGGGCAGGGCCCAAGGGCAGCGGCCCCAAAGCCACAAACCCGTCGCGGAAGTTCAGCTGCAAATCCAGCGCGTTGGGATTGCCCCCAAGACCGGCCATGAACCCCAGCGCCCGCGTCACCGGATCCACCGCCTGATCGGGCAGTGCCCCGGCGGCGTTCGCCATGGCAACCATGTCACGCCAGTTCTCGGCCTTGACCGCGATCTCTCCGGTGGGAATGCCCTGATCGTCAACGTCCAGTTCGCCGGTTGCGAACAGCCGTAGCTCGCCCCATTTCACCTCGGCCAGCCTTAGATCAATCGCGACCGGTTGTGGGCGACCTTGTTCAAGGGCACTGCGATCCCATGGCTTGTCGAAGGTGATGAACGTGTCCAGTTCCAGTGTCTCAAACGACTGCGGCAGCGACGAGGCCGAGCGCATCAGCCGCCGCAGCTCGTCGCCCGGCGTGAAGCCGTCGACCTTTGCGGTAATGCTGTAGCTTTCGGGCGTTCCGGATTGCGCCATGATCAGGCTGAGGCTTTGCCCGCCAGCCTGCGGGGCCTGCTCATCCGAGATCAGCCAGCGCCCGGCGGTCAGGGCCATCCGTTCAAGCACCAGCGCGACACCGGGTTGCAGATGCAGTTCGGCCTGCATCCCCTCGGCCTGAACGGTGGTGGTCTGGTCGAAATAGGACAGTCGCTGTGGCGTGCTGGCAAAGCGCAACATCTGACGACCGGGCCAGATGGCGGGGCTTTCGAATTCGATCCAGTCGGCGCTCCAGGCAGTTCCGTTCACCGGATCGGCCAGCGCGGGATTGTTCAGGCGCGTGATGTGCTGCAGCGGATACCCGGCAGTGGCGACATCCGAATAATCGGCTTGCCAGCCCAGTTCCTGCTGGTGATCGAACCATCCGGTGATGGCATTGCGCAGCCCGTAGCCTGCGACAAACCAATAGGCGCTCCACGCGAGGGCAATGAACACAAGTACGCGTATCAGACGCCGCATGATGAATGGCCCTTTTTCCTGCCTCGGATTTGGTGTTTACAGGGCCAAACGGGCAAGGACCAGAGCTATGACGATGTGGGTTTTCGGATATGGATCGTTGCTGTGGAATCCCGGCTTTCCGGTGGCCCGCAGCG
The DNA here is from genome assembly GCF_056536725.1 of Ruegeria sp. CJ3. Lineage (NCBI taxonomy): Bacteria > Pseudomonadati > Pseudomonadota > Alphaproteobacteria > Rhodobacterales > Roseobacteraceae > Ruegeria > Ruegeria sp. CJ3. The sequence continues at coordinate 466,685 of NZ_JBQFQE010000002.1, read as the reverse complement.
AGAGCGCCACGTTGCACGGCTATGCCCGGTCGTTCTGCATGCGCTCGATCCACCATCGCGGCACCGAGGAAGAGCCCGGACTGGTGCTGGCCCTCGACGAACAGCCCAAGGCCCGCTGCACCGGTCTGGCGCTTGCTGTTGAGGCTGGGCATGAAGACCGAACGCTGGCAGAACTGCGCGAACGCGAACTGATCTCATCCGCCTATCTTGAACGGATGCTGGACGTGCATCTGGACACGGGTGAGGTTGTCAACGCGGTGACATACGTGATCGACGCGCATCATGTGCAGTATTGCGGTGGCCTACCACTGGAAGAGCAGGCCCAGATCATCGCACACGCGGTTGGCGGGCGTGGTCCAAACGACGAATACCTCTACAACACCGCGTCACATCTGAGCGAGATCGGCCTGCATGACCCCGACCTTGAGTGGTTGTCGCAACGGGTGCGCGCCCTCGGCGCATAAACCCTTGGCGTCATGCCCTGAACTTCGATAGGTTCAGTCCAGAGCAGACAATACCGGGAGCCACGCGCATGGCGCAGGCACAACAAGGCGTGAGACCGCACTTCTCGCAGCCGATCCGTCAAATCCTCATGATGCTGATCGCAATCGGGCTGTCGGGCCTTGGCGTGTTTATGGCGCTGCCTTACGTGCTGCCCGTGATTCAGGCCAACCTGTATCTGAACGGCTTCATCCTGCTGGTCTTTGTGATCGGCGTGGCGGCCTGTTTCCTGCAGGTGACACAACTGATCGGCTCGGTACGCTGGATTGAGGCATTTGTGGGTGGGGTCGAACGCGACGACGTGCGTCCGCCGCAACTGTTGGCCCCCTTGGCGTCGCTGTTGCGGGCACGCGGGGCGCGGTCGCAGATCAGTTCCAGTTCCACCCGGTCGATCCTGGATTCCGTTGCTGAGCGGGTCGAGGAAGAGCGCGAGATAACGCGTTATATCACCAATGTTCTGATCTATCTGGGCCTATTGGGCACGTTCTTTGGTCTGGCGACCACCGTCCCGGCCATCGTCGACACCATTCGCAGCCTGAACCCGCAGGAGGGTGAGGAAGGTCTGGCCGTCTTCAACCGCCTGATGACCGGGCTTGAGGCTCAATTGCAGGGTATGGGCGTTGCCTTCGGCTCGTCTCTGCTGGGTCTTGCCGGATCATTGATTGTCGGCCTGCTAGAATTGTTCGCAGGCCACGGCCAAAACCGATTCTATCGCGAGCTAGAAGAATGGCTGTCCTCGATCACCCGTGTTGGTTTTGCGGCGGGGGATGAAGGCGGCGCGGAACTGGCGGTGCTGACGCCCGTGCTGGATGCCATGTCGGAACAGATGGACGCGCTGCAGGACCTGTTTTCGGCACAGGAGCAGGATCGCACCGAGGCCTCGACCAAGCTGGGCCATCTTGTGGATGCGATCACCGACATGAACCAGCGGCAAGCCCAGACCGAGGGCGTGGCCGCCGCGCTGGAACGTGTGGCGCTGGGACAGGACGCGCTGCTGGATCACATGCGCGAACATGGCGCGGGTGAGGGGATCGATGCCGAAAGCCGCATGCGCCTGCGGTCGATGGACGTGCAGTTGCTGCGGATTCTGGAAGAGATCTCAGCGGGTCGCCAGGACAGCATGAACGAGCTGCGCAAGGATTTCGAACTGCTGGTCAAGGCCCTGACGCTGCCGCGCGGGGCTGTGCGCACGCCGTCGGACGGGGAATAAAAGATGGCCCTGTCGCGTCGCACCGGTCAACGATTCTCGGGCTCTGTCTGGCCCGGCTTCGTTGATGCGATGACAGGGCTTTTGATGGTTCTGACCTTCGTGCTGACCATCTTCATGATCGTCCAGTTCGTGCTGCGCGAAACCATCTCGGGGCAAGAGGACGAACTGACCGCATTGTCAGATGAAGTCGCGGCGCTGGCCGGTGCTTTGGGTCTGGAAGAACGCGAAAATAGCCGCCTTCAGGCGCGTTTGGGCACGCTGAATACGACACTAGGGCAGGTCGAGAACGAACTGACACAGGCGCAATCCCGCATCACGGGTTTCGAGGCGCAAGTTGCCGCCCTGCTGGCGGATCAGGAACGGGCGCGGGATGACATCGCCGCCTTGGTGACCCAGCAGGAGGCGCTGTTGCAGCAGCGTGACGAACTGCTGACCGAACAGGATGCTTTGAACCTTGCCCTAGCGCAAAGCCGAAGTGAAATTGACGCTCAGGCCGAGGCGGCGCGCTTGGCTGCCGCGCGTCGCGAGGCGCTTGAGGCTCTGGTCGCGGACCTTGAAAACACTGGTGCGTCGCAAGAGGCGCAGATCGCGGAACTGACCGAGCAACTGACTGATGAAGAAGCGGCCCGTCTTGCGGAAGCCGCGGCCGCCGAAACTCTGCGCGACCGGTTGCAGGATGCGGATGCCGAACTGACCGCCATGACACTGGCGCTTGAGGCGCAGCGGAGGGAGGCCGAAGAGACACTGACCCTGCTGGCCGCCGCGCAAGCCGCAAAAGCCGCGCTTGAGCAGCAGTTTGGCGAGCTCAACCCTGAAGAATTGAAGGCTCAGCTACAGGCAGCGCTGGATGCGCAAACGCAAGCCCAGGCGCAGGCAGACGCGCAGAGATCGCTGGCCGAAGAGCGCGCGGCGCTGCTCGCCGTGGCGCAAGGCGCGCTGGCGTCGGAAAAGGAAATCTCGACCGAGGCCCAGCGTCAGACGGCCTTGTTGAACCAGCAGATGTCGGCCCTGCGCAATCAACTGGGGGCGCTGCAGGCGTTGCTGGATGACTATGAAGACCGCAACGCAGCGGCAGAGATCCAGATCCAGACGCTGGGGCAGGATCTGAATGCGGCCCTCGCCCGTGCGGCCTCGGAAGAGCGCCGCCGCCGCCTGCTGGAAGAGGCCGAGCGCGTCCGGCTTGAGGCCGAGGCCGAAGAGCTGGCTGGTCAAAATCAGGAACTGACCGCGCAGGCCGAGGATTTGCAGCGTTACCGGTCCGAATTCTTTGGGCGACTGCGCGATGTGCTGGGCGATCAGGAAGGCGTACGTATCGAAGGCGACCGCTTTGTGTTTTCGTCTGAGGTGCTGTTCGATACTGGATCTGCCACCTTATCCGCCGAGGGCCGTCAGGAGGTCGCCAAAGTGGCCGCGATTTTGCGAACCGTCGCTGCGGAAATCCCCGAGGGTCTGAATTGGGTCATTCGCGTCGACGGGCACACGGACAACGTACCATTGGCGGGCAGTGGGCGGTATCGCGACAATTGGGAGCTTAGCCAGGGTCGCGCGCTGTCGGTGGTGCGGTTCATGGTTGATGCGTTAGGTATCCCGCCCAACCGGCTCGCGGCCAACGGATTTGGGGAGTTCCAGCCGGTCAATCCCGCGGACACCCCCGAAGCGCGTGCGCAGAACCGCCGGATTGAGCTGAAACTGACCGAGCGCTAAACGAAAACGCCCGCCGAAGGGCGGGCGCTGTTGTCTTCCAAGGTCTTTAAATCAGTCCGCTGTCAGCAGCGGCGGTTTATCACCCGGAATGCGAGGCTGGTCCGGTCCCAGAATTTCAAGGTTCAGATCACCTTTCTTGACCGAGACACGCACCACTCCACCCTTAGCCAACTTGCCGAACAGAAGTTCTTCTGCCAGAGGCTTCTTGATGTGTTCCTGAATGACGCGGCCCAGCGGGCGGGCGCCCATCTTGTCGTCATAGCCCTTGTCTGCCAGCCATTCGGCGGCTTTGGGCGTCAGGTCGATGGTCACGTTGCGATCCAGCAATTGCGCTTCAAGCTGCAGGACGAATTTCTCGACCACTTGCAGGATCACTTCTTTCGGCAGCGGCGCGAATGAGATCACGGCGTCCAGACGGTTGCGGAATTCCGGTGTGAACATGCGTTCGATCGCGGCGGTATCCTCGCCCTCGCGACGGTCACGGGCAAAGCCGATGGCGGCCTTGGCCTGTTCCTGCGCGCCCGCGTTCGAGGTCATGATCAGGACCACGTTGCGGAAGTTCACCGTACGGCCGTTGTGGTCGGTCAACTCACCGTGGTCCATCACCTGCAGCAAGATGTTGAACACGTCCGGATGTGCTTTCTCGATCTCATCCAGCAGCAGCACGCAATGCGGGTGTTGATCCACACCGTCGGTCAGCAGGCCACCCTGATCGAACCCGACATAGCCCGGAGGCGCGCCGATCAGACGGGAAACCGCGTGTTTCTCCATGTATTCCGACATATCGAAGCGCAGTAGCTCGACACCCAGCGTATCGGCCAGCTGTTTGGCAACCTCGGTCTTACCCACACCGGTCGGGCCGGCGAACAGGTAGTTGCCGATGGGCTTCTCGGGTTCACGCAGGCCGGCGCGGGCCAGTTTGATCGCACTGGACAGTGCCTCAATCGCCTCATCCTGACCAAACACCACCCGTTTCAGCGAGGTCTCAAGGTCTTTCAGAACCTCGGCATCGTCCTTGGTGACATTCTTCGGCGGAATGCGCGCGATCTTGGCAACGACGGCCTCGATCTCTTTCACGCCGATGGTCTTGCGGCGCTTGCTTTCGGCCAGCAGATGTTGCGCGGCACCGGCCTCATCGATCACGTCGATGGCCTTGTCCGGCAGCTTGCGGTCGTTGATGTAACGCGCCGACAGTTCCACAGCGGTCTTGATCGCATCTGCGGTGTATTTGATCGCATGATGCTCTTCGAAATAGGGTTTCAGGCCGCGCAGGATCTTTACGCTGTCCTCGACCGAGGGCTCACTCACGTCGATCTTCTGGAATCGGCGGCTCAGCGCGCGGTCTTTCTCGAAATGCTGACGGAACTCTTTATACGTGGTCGAGCCCATGGTGCGCAGCTTGCCGCCCTGCAGGGCTGGTTTCAGCAGGTTCGACGCGTCCATAGCGCCGCCCGAGGTGGCACCGGCACCGATCACTGTATGTATTTCGTCGATGAACAGTACCGCGTCGGGATGATCTTCCAATTCGGTCACCACCGCTTTCAGCCGTTCCTCGAAATCACCGCGATAGCGGGTGCCTGCCAACAGCGCGCCCATGTCGAGCGAGTAGATCGTGGTTTCCGACAGCACATCGGGGGCCTCGCCCGCGACGATCTTGTGCGCAAGACCCTCGGCAATGGCGGTTTTGCCAACGCCCGGATCACCGACCAGCAGCGGGTTGTTCTTGCGGCGGCGGCAGAGCACCTGAATGCAGCGTTCCACCTCGTCCGAGCGACCGATCAACGGATCGACATCCCCGGCCCGCGACTTGGCGTTCAGGTCGATGCAGTATTTTCCAAGCGCGCTTTCCTTCTGGTCCGACTCTCCGGACTGGGCCTGCACCTCGTCTTCGACTTCATCCGCGCCAGTTACGGCACGGTTTTCGCCATAGGCTGGATCTTTGGCGACGCCATGGGCAATGAAGTTCACCGCGTCATAGCGGGTCATGTCCTGTTCTTGCAGGAAATAGGCCGCGTTGCTTTCGCGTTCGGCGAAGATCGCCACCAGCACATTGGCTCCGGTTACCTCGGTTCGGCCCGAACTTTGGACATGGATCGCAGCCCGCTGGATCACACGCTGGAAGGCCGCCGTGGGAACGGCTTCGGACCCGTCGATATCGGTGACGAGGTTTGATAGATCCTCGTCGATGAATTCGACCAGGGTGCGGCGTAATTCATCCAGGTCGACGCTGCACGCTTTCATGACGCGCACCGCATCGGGCTCTTCCAATAGCGCCAGAAGCAGATGCTCCAGCGTTGCGAATTCGTGTCGCCGTTCGTTCGCCGCCGCAAGGGCCGCGTGAATGGCTTGTTCCAGTGTGCTCGAGAATGAAGGCACGCGGGTGCTCCTCTGTATTGGGCAGGAAGGGGGCAGGCGTCGGCCGGATCCCCATCCAAACCATGTCCTCATACTATTAGAGTTTGGTTGATCCCGGCGCGGCTTCAAGGGTTTTCTTGCACTTGACAGTCTAATTTCCTGTGACCGTGGCCGTGAAGAGGGGCCTAACCTGCCTAAAACCGGTCTTTTCTGGCGCGGATTTCGGCAAAAACTGACGCCGGGTCAGCCCCTGTCATGCCCAGGTGCGCCTGAATCGCCGGGTCATTTGCACGCAAAAATGGGTTTGTGGCCTTTTCCAGTGCCAAAGTGGAAGGAACAGTGGGCTTTCCGGCGGCGCGGGCGCGGTCGATATCGGCCACGCGGTCCTTCAGGGCCGGGTTGTCGGGGTCCACCGTCAGGGCGAATTTGGCGTTTGACTGCGTGTATTCATGCCCCGAACACACGATTGTTTCGTCGGGCAGGGCCGCAAGCTTACTGAGTGAGGCAAACATCTGCGGCGCCTTGCCTTCGAACAGGCGGCCGCATCCCAGTGCCATCAGGCTGTCGGCAGTGAAAACCGCCCCGGTGTCGGGCATGTAAAAGGCGATATGGCCAAGGGTATGGCCGGAGACATCCAGCACCCGCACTGTCTCGGCCCCGATTGCAAAGCTGTCGCCCTCGGCCACGGCGCGGTCCAGCTTGGGCAGTCGGTGCTGATCGGCACTGGCTCCGAAGACCTGTGCGGGGTGGCGGGCCAGAATGGCGGGCACTCCGGCGATGTGGTCGTCATGGTGGTGGGTCAGCAGAATGTGGCTCAGCGTCCAGCCGCGCGCGTCCAGTTCGGCCAGAATGGGGGTCGCGTCGGGGGCATCGACCAGCGCGGTTTCTCCGCTAGCGGGGTCATGGGCAAGAAAGGCATAGTTGTCGCTGAGGCAGGGGATGGTGATGATCTCAAGAGGCATGGCCTTTTACCCTTTCATTGCTAGACTGCGCCCAGCTAAGCCGATTGACCGGGTGTCCGCAATGCATCTTGATGTGCAGGATTTGAGGAATTTTTACTATCGCAGCACGTTGGGCCGTGCAGCGCAGGCCGCGATCCGTGGGCGGCTGGTTGACCTATGGCCCGAGGCCAAAGGACAGACGGTGGCCGGATTCGGATTCGCGGTGCCGCTGTTGCGCCCCTATCTGGCCGATGCGCGCCGCGTTATCGGGTTGATGCCCGGCCCGCAGGGCGTGATGCCTTGGCCTGCGGGGATGCCCAATGTCTCGGTTCTGACCGAAGAGACGCTGTGGCCTATCGAGACCGGCCATGTGGACAAGCTGGTGGTGATGCACGGGCTTGAGACCTCGGAACGTCCCAGCATGGTGCTCAAGGAATGCTGGCGGGTGCTGGGGCCGGGCGGTCGGGCGCTGTTTGTGGTGCCGAACCGAGCCGGGCTGTGGTCGCGGTCCGACCGCACGCCGTTTGGCTTTGGCCATCCCTATTCGATGACCCAGCTCGAAAAGCTGCTACGGGCGCATCATTTCGTTCCCGAAAGCCATTGCTCGGCGCTCTACCTGCCCCCGTCGTTCCGCCGCTTCTGGCTGAAATCCGGCAACCTGATCGAGAAAACAGGCCAGCGCATCCCGACGATCATGGCCGGCGGCGTTCTGATGGTCGAGGTCAGCAAGCTGGTCCGTCCACCCAGCGGGAGCGTGACCAAAGATGCCGCGAAACGCCCGATCAAGGCATTGGATGGCCTGTTGAAGCCTGCATAACAATATGTGCCCTCGAGGCGGTAAAAATGCGGGAAAAAAGTCACAGGAATCGCAAAAACCTGCATATTCGTAACATTTTTCAACTGCCCCAACCGGTCCAAAGGGTCGCACTTGGCGTAAGTATTTGAAAGTTAAGGGTTTGTGGATAAGTCTGTTACCGCTATAGCATATTGCGAGGTTGGAAAGGCTCTGCTACATCCCCGGTGATTTTGATCCCCGCCCTTCAAGGACGGGGTTTCCTCACGCCCCGGCGTAGCTGCCGCAACGCGAATTCGGGGCCTCAAATATCGGAAGGGTGGACGTGTCCGAACCAGCTTCGATTTCCACAGGCATCGCCGAGCGCTATGCCACCGCGATTTTCGAGATCGCCAAAGAGAACAAGGACCTTGCGGGTCTGGAAACCGGCATCACCGATCTGGCCGCTGCGTTGGACGAAAGTGCCGATCTGCGCGACCTGATCGCATCGCCGCTGGTATCGCGGGCTGAGCAGGAAGGCGCGATTACCGCAATCGCCGACAAGATGGGCCTGTCCCCGGTGCTGCGCAACTCGCTGGCGCTGATGGCACAGAAACAGCGTCTGTTCGTCGTCCCCAACCTGATTGAGGTTCTGCGCGACATGCTGGCCGAAGAGCGTGGCGAAGTGACCGCCGATGTTGCCTCGGCCAAGGCGCTGACCAAGACGCAACTGGATAAACTGTCCAAAACGCTGTCCGAGCGTGTGGGCAAGACCGTGACAATCAATGCGACCGTGGATGAAAGCCTCATCGGCGGTCTTGTCGTTAAAGTGGGCTCGAAAATGATCGACACCTCGATCCGTTCGAAGCTGAACTCCCTACAGAATGCAATGAAAGAGGTCGGATAAATGGGAATCCAAGCTGCAGAGATTTCTGCAATCCTGAAGGACCAGATCAAGAATTTTGGTCAGGAAGCCGAAGTGGCCGAGATCGGCCGCGTGCTGAGCGTCGGTGACGGGATTGCCCGTGTATACGGCCTGGACAACGTGCAAGCGGGTGAGATGGTCGAATTCCCCGGTGGCATCATGGGTATGGCGCTGAACCTGGAAAGCGACAACGTCGGTGTTGTTATCTTCGGGTCCGACCGTGACATCAAAGAAGGTGACACCGTCAAGCGCACCAACTCGATCGTGGACGTTCCGATCGGTGACGAGCTGCTGGGCCGTGTTGTTGACGGTCTGGGCAACCCGCTGGACGGCAAAGGCCCGATCAATGCCTCCAAGCGTGGCGTTGCAGACGTCAAAGCCCCTGGCATCATCCCGCGTAAATCTGTGCACGAGCCGATGGCAACCGGCTTGAAATCGGTTGACGCGATGATCCCGATCGGCCGTGGCCAGCGGGAACTGATCATTGGTGACCGTCAGACCGGTAAGACTGCCGTGGCTCTGGACGCGATCCTGAACCAGAAAGTGTACAACGAAGCGGCTGGCGACGACGAGTCGAAGAAGCTGTACTGCGTCTACGTCGCCATCGGTCAAAAGCGTTCGACCGTTGCGCAGCTAGTGAAGAAACTGGAAGAATCCGGTGCGATTGAATACTCGATCGTTGTGGCCGCAACCGCGTCCGACCCGGCACCGATGCAGTTCCTGGCACCCTATGCCGCAACCGCGATGGCCGAGTATTTCCGTGACAATGGCCGCCACGCGCTGATCATCTATGATGACCTGTCGAAACAGGCCGTGTCCTATCGTCAGATGTCGCTGCTGCTGCGCCGTCCGCCCGGACGTGAAGCCTATCCCGGCGACGTTTTCTACCTCCACTCGCGCCTGCTGGAGCGTTCGGCGAAGCTGAACGAAGACTTCGGCGCTGGCTCGCTGACCGCTCTGCCGGTCATCGAAACTCAGGGTGGTGACGTTTCGGCGTTTATTCCGACCAACGTGATCTCGATCACCGACGGTCAGATCTTCCTTGAAACCGAACTGTTCTATCAGGGCATCCGTCCTGCCGTGAACACCGGTCTGTCGGTTTCGCGTGTGGGCTCCTCGGCTCAGACCAACTCGATGAAGTCGGTCGCCGGTCCGGTTAAGCTGGAACTGGCTCAGTACCGCGAAATGGCTGCGTTTGCGCAGTTCGGGTCGGACCTCGACGCCGCGACCCAGCAGTTGCTGAACCGTGGTGCGCGTCTGACCGAGCTGATGAAACAGCCGCAGTACTCGCCTCTGACCAACGCGGAAATCGTCTGCGTCATCTTCGCCGGTACCAACGGCTACCTTGACAAGATCGAAGTGTCCGATGTTGGCCGTTACGAAGCTGGCCTGCTGGCGCATCTGCGCGGCAAGCACGCCGACCTGCTTGACTGGATCACCAACGAAGATCCCAAGATCAAGGGCGACGCTTCCGACAAGATCAAGGCTGCGATTGACGAATACGCCGCAACCTTCGCTTAAGGGAGAGGCGGGCATATGCCAAATCTTAAGGACCTTAAAAACAGGATCGAGTCGGTCAAATCGACCCGCAAGATCACCAAGGCCATGCAGATGGTCGCGGCTGCAAAACTGCGCCGCGCCCAGGAATCTGCCGAAGCCTCGCGCCCTTATGCCGAACGGTTCAATGCCGTGATGGCGGGGCTGGCAGCATCAGTCGGGGGCAGCGACAGCGCCCCCAAGCTGCTTCGTGGTACGGGCAGTGATGATGTGCATCTGCTGGTTGTGATGACAGCTGAACGCGGCCTGTGCGGCGGCTTCAACTCGAACATCGCCAAGCTGGCCCGCCAAAAGGCGGACGAGCTGCGCGGCAAAGGCAAGACGGTCAAGGTTCTGACCGTCGGCAAGAAAGGCCGCGACGCGCTTAAGCGTGACTTTGGCGATCTGTTCGTGGGTCATGTCGACCTGAGCGAGGTCAAGCGTCTTGGATATTCCAACGCGCAGGACATCGCAAAAGACGTGCTGTCCCGCTTTGATGGGGGTGAGTTCGATGTTGCCACGATCTTCTACTCGAAGTTCGTCAACGTTGTGACCCAGATCCCCACGGCACAGCAGGTCATCCCCGCCTCGTTCGAGGATACCGAGGGTGACGACAGCGGTGCCGTTTTCGACTACGAGCCCAGCGAAGAGGCCATTCTGGCCGATCTGCTGCCCAAGGGGGTTGCGACCGCAATCTTCTCGGCTCTGCTCGAAAACGGAGCGTCTGAACAGGGTGCACGGATGTCCGCGATGGACAACGCGACACGCAACGCGGGTGAAATGATCGACAAGCTGACGATCCAGTTCAACCGCTCGCGTCAGGCCGTGATCACCAACGAGCTGATTGAAATCATTTCCGGCGCCGAAGCGCTGTAGAGACATACCGGAGACGAAACATGGCGAATGCAAAAGGCAAAGTCACACAGATCATCGGGGCCGTCGTCGACGTGCAGTTCGACGACGCGCTGCCTGAAATTCTGAACGCGCTGGAAACCACCAACAACGGCAAGCGCCTGGTGTTGGAAGTTGCTCAGCACCTGGGTGAAAACACCGTCCGTACCATCGCGATGGACGCGACCGAAGGTCTGGTCCGCGGCGAGGCCGTCACCGACACCGGTGCACCGATCTCGGTTCCGGTTGGTAACGCCACCCTGGGCCGCATCCTGAACGTGGTTGGTGAGCCGATCGACGAAAAGGGCCCGGTTGAGGCAACCGAGACCCGCGCCATCCACCAGGACGCCCCCGAGTTCGACGAACAGTCGACCGAGTCCGAGATCCTGGTGACCGGCATCAAGGTTGTTGACCTGCTGGCCCCCTACGCAAAAGGCGGTAAGATCGGCCTATTCGGCGGTGCCGGCGTTGGTAAAACCGTTCTGATCATGGAACTGATCAACAACATCGCAAAAGTGCACTCGGGCTTCTCGGTGTTCGCGGGTGTTGGTGAACGGACCCGTGAAGGCAACGACCTGTACTGGGAAATGATCGAATCGAACGTGATCAAGCCCGACAACCTGTCGGAAAGCCAAGTGGCCCTGGTTTACGGTCAGATGAACGAACCTCCGGGAGCACGTGCGCGTGTTGCTCTGACCGGCCTGACCCTGGCCGAGCAGTTCCGCGACCAGTCCGGTACCGACGTTCTGTTCTTCGTCGACAACATCTTCCGCTTCACGCAGGCGGGTTCCGAGGTTTCGGCTCTGCTGGGTCGTATTCCTTCGGCTGTGGGCTATCAGCCGACGCTGGCCACTGACATGGGCGCCCTGCAGGAACGCATCACCTCGACCAAAGCGGGCTCGATCACCTCGGTGCAGGCGATCTATGTTCCTGCGGACGACCTGACCGACCCTGCGCCTGCGACCTCGTTTGCGCACCTCGACGCGACCACCGTTCTGAACCGTGCGATCTCGGAAAAGGGTATCTACCCCGCCGTTGACCCGCTCGACTCGACCTCGCGTCTGCTTGACCCGGCCATCGTTGGCGAAGAGCACTACAAGGTTGCGACCGACGTTCAGCAGATCCTCCAGCGCTACAAGTCGCTGCAGGACATCATCGCCATCCTCGGCATGGACGAACTGTCGGAAGAAGACAAACTGACCGTGGCCCGTGCCCGTAAGATCGAACGCTTCCTGTCGCAGCCGTTCGACGTGGCCGAGGTCTTCACCGGTTCGCCCGGCGTTCAGGTTGCTCTGGATGTCACCATCTCGTCGTTCAAGGCCGTTGTGGCCGGCGAATACGATCACCTGCCCGAGGCGGCCTTCCTGATGGTTGGCGGTATCGACGACGTGATCGCCAAAGCGGAAAAGATGGCCGCAGAAGCCGCCTAAGGAGCACACCTGATGGCAAACACGATGCAATTCGACCTCGTCAGCCCCGAGCGAAGCCTAGCTTCGCTTGAGGCCACCGCGGTCCAGATTCCCGGCGCGGACGGGGACATGACGGCGATGCCCGATCATGCCCCCACCATCACAACGCTGCGCCCCGGTCTGCTCAAGGTCGAGGCACCCGCAGGGTCCAGCGAATACCTGGTCACCGGCGGGTTTGCCCAGATCAACGGCGACAGCCTGTCGGTTCTGGCTGAAAAGGCCATACCGGTTGGTGAAGTGACCCGGTCTCATCTGGACGACCTGATCTCCGAGGCCCGCGCTTCGCACGAAGCGGCAAAGGCGAGCGAAGATCAGTCCATCGTCGACGATGCCGCCAAACTGTTGGCCGACATGGAAGCCCTTGGGACACATATGAGCCTGTAAGGGTTCAGTTTAATCAATCCGAAACGGCCCTGCATTGCGGGGCCGTTTTTTTGTCGTGATTTTGTCAAAGGCGCGGGGTAAGCTGCCGGAATTGAATGAAAAGACGACAAAATGAAGAAGTTTCACACCCATCCCATCGGAATTGATCAGGGCGAGACTGTCCTATTCTCGGATTTCGTCGATGGCGGGGAAATGTGGACCGGTGACGGACCGCGTGAGCGGCGTTCGACCATTCGTTTCAGCGAGGCGTTCCGGTCGGTTCCGGTTGTGCAGATCGGTGTGTCGCTCTGGGATGTAGATACATCCTCGGCCATGCGTTCCGAGATACAGGCTGAGAACATCACGTCGCTTGGCTTTGACGCCGTATTTCGTACGTGGTCCGACACGCGGATTGCGCGCATCCGGGTTGCCTGGACGGCAATCGGTGAACTGGCTCATGAGGATGACTGGGTGATTTCCTAACCCGGTTACACCGCAAGACAGCCGATGTTTTCTGATAATTTCCGGGATCGACGGTAAACGGTTTCTTGAAAAGAAACCGAGCCTGAAACTTTCAAAGTTTCAGGCCCGCTGTGCAGATAGCTCTGCGATTTGGAAACTATCTTAGGGCAGGGCGCGAGACGCCCGCTCTGGATTAGTCCATATGGTAGAGCGACTCATAGATCGGCGTCAGCGTCTTATCCTCGAACAGCGATGAGACACTTGTGCCGTTCCAGATATTGAGAATCGCCTGGGTAAAGATCGGCGCGGTCGGAACGATGCGGATATTGGGGGCTTTTGCCACCTCGGGCGTTGGCTGGATCGTGTCGGCAAGAACCAGAGATTTCATCACGGACTTCGTCACGCGTTCAACTGCAGGGCCACTCATGACGCCATGGGTGATATATGAATGCACCTCTTTCGCACCATTGTCGACCAGCACCTGAGCTGCTTTGCACAGCGTCCCCGCGGTATCGCAGATGTCATCGACGATCAGGCAGATCTTGCCTTTCACATCCCCGATGACGGTCATTTCGGCCACTTCGCCCGCTTTCTCGCGGCGCTTGTCAACAATCGACAGCGGGGCGTTGATGCGCTTGGCCAGTTCCCGCGCGCGCGCCACGCCGCCGACATCGGGCGAGACCACCATCAGATCATCCATCTGATCCTTGAACTGCTTCTTCACATCCAGCGCAAAAATCGGTGAAGCATAGAGGTTGTCGACCGGCATATCGAAGAAGCCCTGAATTTGGGCCGCGTGCAGGTCCATGGTCAGAATACGTTCAATCCCTGCACCGGTCAGCATGTTGGCCACCAGCTTGGCGCTGATGGGCGTGCGGGCTTTAGTGCGGCGATCCTGACGGGCATAGCCGAAATAGGGGATCACTGCCGTGATCCGCTGCGCTGAGGACCGGCGCAGGGCGTCGGCGATGATCAGCAACTCCATCAGGTTGTCATTGGCCGGGTTCGAGGTCGGTTGGATGATGAACATATCCTCACCGCGTACGTTCTCGAAAACCTCGACGAAAATCTCGCCATCATTGAAGCGTTCGACCCGGGCATCGACCAGACCCTGATCGACGCCGCGGTGCAGGCTCATGCGGCGGGCAATGGTTTCGGCAAGCGGAAGATTGGCGTTCCCAGCGATAAGCTTGGGTTCGTGAAGTGTCGGCATCGGCTGATTATCCCCGGGCAGCAATGGCAATATGACAGATTCGTGATGGTCACACCGCTTAGCACGGGTCTACAGTCCCGCAAAGGCAACGCAGCGGAGAAAGTGCAGATGACCCAGATTGACTACTTTTTTGCGACACTATCGCCCTTCACATACCTGGCGGGCACGCGGCTAGAGGAGGTCGCGGCCAAACACGGGGCGACGATCAACTACAAGCCGCTGGACATCATGGGATTGTTCAGCCGGACCGGGGGCACCCCGCCCAAGGATCGCCATATATCGCGCATCGAATACCGCGCACAGGAACTGCTGCGTCGGTCAGAAAATCTGGGGATGGCTTTCAACCTGCAGCCTGCGCATTGGCCAACCAACGCCGCGCCCTCGTCTTATGCGATCATCGCGGCCATTCAGGACGGGTCGGGCGATGTGGGACAGCTCTGTCATTCCTTCCTGCGCGCCTGCTGGGCAGAAGAGAAAGACATCGCCGAGGACAGCGTGATCCGTGATTGCCTGGCCCGGGCCGGGTTTGACCTGAACCTGGCTGACAGCGGCCTGCTCACTGGCGCTGAGACCTATTCGGCCAATCTCGAAGAAGCCGTAGACCGCGGCGTATTCGGCGCCCCCTTCTATATCACGCCCGATGATCAGAGGTTCTGGGGGCAGGACCGCCTGGACGACCTCGACCGCCACCTCGCAACGCTCAGAGACTAGAGCAGATCCCCTGCTTCATCTGGCCAGAAATATCCCGGGGGAGCCCAGCCCGCAGGGCTGGGCCGGGGGCAGAGCCCCCAATCGCCTAAAGCAAGGACAAAAACCGATCGACCTGATCTGCCGGCGTAGACCAGTCGCAAACCAGACGGCATGCCAGCATCTCATCCTCGTCCGGACCATCCAGCGTATCGCCCCACAGGTGATAAACCGCGCCTGCCTCATGCAGCTTGCGATGCAGACGGCGAGGGAAGCGGACAAAGATTATGTTAGCCTGCGGCTCGTGCAGGAAACTTGCCCCGACCGCGCGCAAACCCTCTGCCAAACGGGCGCAGCTGGCATTCGCCTGCCGCGCCGAGCGCCGCCACAGATCGTCCCGCAGATAGGCCGCCATTTGCGCAGACAGATAGCGGTGCTTGGAAAACAGATGCGCTCCGCGTTTGCGGCGCAATTCAAACTCCCAGGCCCTGCTTTCGTCAAAAAACACAACCGCCTCGACCCCCATCAATCCGTTCTTGGTGCCGCCGAAACTGACCGCATCAACACCGGATTTCCACGTCATCTCGGCCGGAGAGCAGTTCAACGCGACCAGGGCATTGGTGAACCGTGCCCCATCCATATGAACGGGAAGCGAGAATTTCTTGGCCACCCCGCACAGCGCCTGCAGTTCTTCCAGCGTGTATACCGACCCGCGCTCGGTCACCTGCGTGATCGAAACCGGGCCGCGTTGCGGGCCATGCACACCTCGGGTCTCTTCGCCCTCGATGGATCGGCGCAACGCGTTGGGTGTCATCTTGTCGCCGCCGGGTACAAGGGTCAGCTTCGCCCCGCTGTAGAACTCGGGCGCATTGCATTCATCTTCGTGGATATGCGCGACCGGAGAGCAGAACACAGTCTCCCATGGCTGTGATAGCGTGGCCAAAGCCAGCGAATTTGCCGCCGTTCCTGTCGCCACCAGATACACCGCCGCGCCGGGGGCCTCAAAGAGCCCCCGTATCCGATCACGCACCTCGTTCATCAGCACATCCGCGCCATAGGCCATTTGATAGCCCTCATTGGCCTCGGCCAGCGCAACCAGAACTTCGGGGTGAACGGGCCCGGAATTGTCAGAGGCAAAATGCATCAGCTCGGCTCCTCGATGATGTAATCTTCCCATTCTTCCATGGGGGTCTCGAATTCAGACACGGTGCGCCCCTGCACGGATACGCCAGCGGCATGAACGCTGTCCGGCGTACCAGATATCAACGGATGCCAGTCGTAAAGAGGCTTACCCTCCCACAACAGCCGATAGGCGCAGGTCTGTGGCAGCCAATAGGCGTGGTTGTCGATGTTGTCGGGGCGCATCACGATGCATTCGGGTACGAATTGATGCCGGATGTCATACTGAGTGCAGCGGCAGCTTTCGTCATCCAGCAGGCGGCAGGCGACACAGGTCAGGGCAACCTCGCCCGTGTCCTCATCTTCTAGCTTGTTCAGGCAGCATTTGCCGCACCCATCACACAGCGCCTCCCACTCTCGCGGGTTCATCTTCTGCAGCGGCTTACGCTCCCAGAAGCGCGGGGCCAGCCCGCCGCGGTCGATGGGGTCTTTGGTCATTGGGCCGCCAAAAGCGCGCGGGCGCGGGCGCAATCTTCGTTCATCTGTGCAATAAGCCCATCAAGATCGTGGAACGTCATCTCAGGGCGCAGATAGTCCACCAGAGCCACCGAGAGCGTCGCGCCATAAAGGTCGCCGGAGAAATCGAACAGGAACGTTTCGATATTGGGGATTTCGCCATGGAACATCGGGCGTGTCCCGACCGAGGCGGCACCATGATAACTGCCCCGATGCGGGCCATCCAGAACGTCCACCAGCACGGCATAAACGCCGAATTTGGGCGGATGCAGCCCTTCGATGGACATATTGGCGGTCGGAAAGCCAAACTCGCGGCCACGCTGTTCGCCACCCACGACTTCACCTTCAATTCGGTGCCAGTGACCCAGCATCGTGGCGGCATCGCGCGGTCGGCCTTCAGACAAGGCTGTCCGGATCGCGGTGGACGAGACCACATTCTCCGACCGTTCCATCAGCGGTGCAATCGTGACACCAAAGCCCATCCTTTCACCGAACCGTTGCAGGTCCTCAGGCGTGCCGCTGCGCCCTTTGCCAAAGCAGAAATCGGCCCCAACAACCACATGCGCCAATCCCAGCCCGTCGCAAATCACGTTGCGCGCAAATTCCTCGGGCGTTAGCCCAGCCAAAGCCGCGTTGAATGGCAGTTCATAGAGCTTCCGAACACCCAGTTTCTGCAGCCGGTGCGCGCGGGCATTACCGCGCATCAGACGAAAGGGCGGGGCGTCCGGCGCGAAATATTCACGCGGATGCGGCTCAAAGGTCAGAACGCCCAGCGGGGCCCGGAGGTCTGCCCTGCGCGCCAGTTCAATGACCGACTGATGCCCAAGATGAACCCCGTCAAAATTCCCGATGGCGACGCTGGCACCCTGGTCTTCCGGCTCGACAAACTGAAAGTCACGTATGATCTGCATGAAGATTGCCTAGCGGGACTGCACGGCAGGTTCAAGCTGCAGATCGGGGGTGGCTGCGAGATCAGTCGAACTTGCGGCTTGGGGCCAGCACCATCGCCTCGCCTACTAATACCTTCTTGCCATCGACGGCGCAGTGGCAATCCAGTTTCACGCGGCGTTTGGCAAAGTCGATGTTGATCACCTTGACCTCGGCATAGACCATGTCCCCGGGGCGCACCGGGGCGAGGAATTTAAGCGACTGCCCCATATAGACGGTACCATGACCGGGCAGCTGCTCGCCGATGACGGCCGAGATCAGTCCCGCAGTCAGCATGCCGTGCGCGATCCGGCCCTCAAAAATCGTATCTCGGGCATAATCATCGTCCAGATGCACCGGATTGCGGTCCGTTGAGACCTGGGCAAACATCTCAATATCCTCGTCCGTCACCACCTTGCGCAGGTGTCGGGACATGCCCATTTCGATGTCTTCGATACAAATCGTTCCGCGCGGAAGGTTGTCCAACATGCTTCCCTCGTTTGAGATCTTGCGGGCAACAAAAGACCATCAAAAGTCACCCTTCGGCAACTTTATTGCTTCGCAACTGCAGAAAATCAAGTTTTTTCTGACTAGCGTAACCTGCCGATTGAAAAGGTTGGACTGATATTTTCCTTTTCATTGTGGTGTCTTAGCGCGTCCTCATCCGGGTGGTGCGACGTCTTGGTCTCTGCTGCCGCCAGCCCGCCGGTGATGAACAGGGTGTCAATCCCTTCGCCCATCCCGCCCGTGATATCGGTTTGGGGGCCGTCCCCGATGGCCAGAATCTCGGAATCACCGATATCGACGCCAAGCGCCGTCAGCCTGCGACGCGCCAGATCATAGATCGGAGGGTGGGGTTTGCCGAAATACAGGCTTTCACCGCCCATATCCGTATAGAGCCGCGCCAGCGCCCCCGCACACCATTCCCGGGTCTCGCCCCGGTCCACGACAATGTCGGGGTTGGCGCAGAGCAGTTTCATGCCCTTTTGCTTGGCATACAGAAAGTCGGGCCGGTTCACCGCCGGATCGGCCATCGGATCAAACGGGCCGCAGCACACGATGCCTTCTGCCTCATCCAGTGGCACGCGCTCGATGTGAATTGGATGATCCAGAATTTTCAGGGGTTCAAAGAAACCTGCGTCGCGCTGCCACTCGCCCATGAAGTAGACCTTCTCGCCCACCGCCCCTCGAAACATCGCCGACCGCGCCGAGTCGCCGCTGGTTGCAATCGTGTCATAGGCATCCTTGGGGACGCCGAACTGCGCAAGCTGTTCGGCCACTCCTGCGCGCGGCTTCGGAGAGTTCGTCACCAGCACGGCAATTCCGCCCGAGTGCCGATATGCTTGCAAGGCGGCAACGGCTTCAGGATATGCCGTGATACCGTTGTGAACACAGCCCCAAAGATCGACGAATAGCGCTTTGTAGTTGTTTGAAATTTCGGCAAGGGAAGAGATGATCCGGGTCATAGGCCCCTCATGTGACATTGGCTGCGAGATATCCAAGCCTATGGCAGAGCCTGCCCCGTTTGGCCAGAGGGGGCTCTGCCCCCGACGCGGCAAGCCGCGTCTCCCCCGGGATATTTAGGGCCAGATGAAGCAGGGGATCCGTCCTTCATCTGGCTATAAATATCCCGGAGCGCGAGGCAGAGCCTCGCAAATAGAAAAGGCGTCCGCCTGGGACGCCTTTGGGATTGGGATCAAACTTTGAGGTTCGGGATAATCTGCTTTTTCCGGCTCATGATGCCGGGCAGGACGACGGCGTCGCCCTCGACGGATGCGCCAAAGCTCTTTTCGGCGACGCCTTTCACCAGATCGTTGGGCACCAGCAAGGTGGCTTCTTCGTTCAGGATGTCTACGACAAACAGCAGGACCTGATCCACGCCGTCCTCCGCAGCAACGTCAACCATCGACGCAGCGAGGCTGTCCTTGCGGTCCAGCACGACGCCCGGTGCGGTGGTTTCCAGTACCGAGACGCGGAATTTGGTGCCGTCGACCTCGTATTCCTTGCTGTCCATACGGATCAGTTCGGCGTCCGAAAAGGAGGACACGTCAGACTTTGCTGCGAACATATCCGCAGCATAGGAGGAGACGTCCAGTCCCAGATCGGCGGCCAGTTTCTCGGCCACGGCGCGATCATGCGCGGTGGTGGTGGGTGAGCGGAATTCCAGAGTGTCCGACAGGATGCAGGTCAGGGCGGCGCCTTTGACGGCGTCGGGCATCTTGGCTGCATCCTCACCGATCAGGTCGATCATGATTGTTGCCGTGCAGGCCAAGGGGCGCACAGTGATATCAATCGGGCCTTTGGTTTCCAGGCCGCCGACCAGCTTGTGGTGGTCGATGATGGCGCGGATATCGGCACTGTTGATGCTGGCTGGCAGTTCCGCGGGGTTGTTGGTGTCGACGATGACAACCGGAGCGCCCTCGGCCACGTCTTCGATGATCTGCGGCTTGGGCAGGTCCCAGCGTTGCAGCATGAAGTTGGCTTCGGTGTTGGGCTCACCCAACAGAACCGGAGTGGCTGCCTCGCCTTTGATCTCGTTCAGGTACCAGGCCCAGAGGATGGGCGAGCCGGTCGAGTCGGTGTCAGGGGATTTGTGACCAAGAACTTGGATTGTCATGTCTGCGCCTTGAAGGAATGTGGATTTGCGCGCCTTATAGGGCGGTCAATCGTGCTTGTCACCCGCAAGCCGACCTGCTGCGACCCTTGGTCTGAAATCTTAGAACGGGGCGCGTTCCAACGTGTATCCGGCGTTCTGCAACTGGTTCAGCAACCCGTACTCATTGTTAAGATGCCCGGCTCCGACCGCGATCACGACTGTCTGATCTTTCAGGCCCAGAATCTTCTTCATCCAATTGGCGTTGCGTTGCACCAAGAGCTGATCTTCGAAGCTTTGCCATTCGGCGTCAAATTCTTCGGGCGTTAACCCGGATGCCTCAAGGCCCTGCAGCTTGGCAAGCTCGATGATCAGGGCGTGTTGTTCGTCGAGATATGTGTTGGCCATGGTGATCATCTGATCATCGCCGGCCTGCAATGCGCCGGCCAGTCTGGTCAGCGAGGCCACCTGTTCCTCAAGCGAGTGACTGTCGAACATGGCGATCAGGTCGTCGATACGCTCAAGCGAGAATTGCGGAATGTCGTGCTGTTCGGCCAGTTCGGTCAGGCGGGTGTCCATACCGCGGTCGAAATCGGGCGTGTCCATCAGGCAAGGCGGGATGCCCAGCATCATGCTTAGGAACCACGGGCGCATCTTGGCGGCCATCCAGCCCGGGATGCCCCGTTCGGCCAGCGTGGCAGAGAGCGCGGCCCAGTCTTCCTCGGGCATCAGGTCAATCAGCGTGGGCCCCGAGGTGATCAGAACCGGGCTGAAATCATTGGCCAGATCACGCTCGAACGCATCCATCTCGGCCTGTGTGACTTCGAAATAGAAGGCATCGGTGGTGCTGAGGGTCGGGGTGAGCCGGTCGATCACCGCCCCCATGCGCGGGTCATTGGTGTGCAGGGTTCCGATCAGATGCAGAACCGTTTCGCCCTTTCGCGCAATCCAGTGATTGCCTTCAGGGAAGGGAATTGCGCTGACGGTCTGGTCCAGTTCGGCCCTGATCTCGGGCGATAGGTCCAGCCTCAGGTCGCGCCCGTCGCAAGCGGCGTGGGCGGCGAGGGGTAGCAGAAGGCCGAGGCAAAGGCTGATAAGGCGCATTGGGTCTCTTTCGTGGGGCAAGCGTCTGGCACAAGGCTTATCTTTGTGTCTGACGGCTGGCAATCCGTGTGAAACCGCATAGCATGGCGGCATGAAACGCGAGCAGGACCTATACCCCCCGATCAAAGCCCTGCTGGAACGGCAGGGCTATACCGTTAAGGGTGAGGTTGGCGCCGCTGACATCGTAGCTATGCGCGATGGTGCAGATCCGGTCATCGTCGAACTCAAACTACGGTTCAGTCTCGCGCTGTTTCATCAGGCGATTACGCGGCTGAAAGTTACCGATCAGGTTTATCTTGGGGTATGCAAACCCACGGGGCGCAGCGCGCGTCGGGCGTTGAAGGACAATCTGGCACTCTGCCGCCGGTTGGGTCTGGGGCTGATCACCGTGCGCGCAGATGGCGTGGTCGAGGTGCAATGCGATCCGGGGCCTTACGCGCCGCGCAAAAGCAAGACCCGAACCATGCGCCTGCTGCGCGAGTTTGAGCGGCTGCAGGGCGATCCGAATGCAGGTGGCGCGACCCGGCATGGGATCGTGACCGCCTACCGTCAGGATGCGCTGAAATGTGCCGCGCATCTGGCCGAGCACGGCGCGACCAAGGGCGCTGCGGTCGCACATGCCACAGGTGTAAGTACAGCAACCCGGGTGATGTATGACAATCACTATGGTTGGTTCGACAAGGTCGACAAGGGTGTCTATTGCCTGACCGAAGCCGGGCAGGAGGGCCTGAAGCACTGGGCCTATAGCTGGGATCAGCCTGATTGAGGCCCAAGGCCGGAAAAATCCTTCACAGCTTGTTGACTCGGGGATTTGGACTCCCTAGCTATGCGGCGTTATCACTCGATAAGCATGAGTGCTAACGCCTCGCCGGTCGGCGAGGGGAGGATTAACAAACTTTGAGCCCAAGGAGCTGCAAAGATGGCATTGAAACCGCTTCATGACCGCGTGCTGGTTCGCCGTACCGAAAGCGACGAAAAAACCGCAGGCGGGCTGATCATTCCCGATAGCGCAAAAGAAAAGCCCAGCGAAGGCGAGGTTGTTGCAACCGGCGAAGGCGCGCGCAAGGACAGCGGCGAGCTGATCGCAATGGCTGTAAAAGCTGGCGACAAGATCCTGTTCGGCAAATGGTCGGGCACCGAGGTTCAGGTTGGCGGCGAAGAGCTGCTGATGATGAAAGAAAGCGACATTATGGGGATCATCGAGTAAGCCGCGCGCTTCCTCTGATCTTCATTTCACTACATTTTCTCAAGGAGAGACAATATGGCTGCTAAGGACGTCAAATTCGACACCGATGCCCGTAACCGTATGCTGTCAGGCGTGAACATCCTGGCCGACGCTGTCAAAGTGACCCTGGGCCCCAAAGGCCGCAACGTGGTTCTGGACAAATCCTTCGGCGCACCGCGCATCACCAAAGACGGTGTTTCGGTTGCCAAGGAAATCGAACTGGAAGACAAGTTCGAAAACATGGGCGCGCAGATGGTGAAAGAAGTCGCCAGCCGCACCAATGACGAAGCCGGTGACGGCACCACCACCGCGACCGTTCTGGCACAAGCCATCGTTCGCGAAGGTCTCAAGCAGGTTGCAGCTGGCCTGAACCCGATGGACCTGAAGCGCGGCATCGACCTGGCAACTGCCAAGATTGTCGAAGGCATCAAAGACGCCTCGCGCGAAGTCAAAGACTCGGCAGAAGTTGCACAGGTCGGCACCATCTCGGCCAACGGCGAAGCCGAGATTGGCCAGCAGATCGCAGACGCGATGCAGAAGGTTGGCAACGAAGGCGTTATTACCGTCGAAGAAAACAAAGGTCTGGAGACCGAGACCGATGTTGTCGAAGGTATGCAGTTCGACCGTGGCTACCTGTCGCCTTACTTCGTCACCAATGCAGACAAGATGATCGCAGAGCTCGATGACTGCATGATCCTGCTGCACGAAAAGAAACTGTCCTCGCTGCAGCCGATGGTTCCGCTGCTCGAGCAGGTGATCCAATCGCAGAAGCCTCTGCTGATCATCGCAGAAGACGTTGAAGGCGAAGCGCTGGCGACTCTGGTTGTCAACAAACTGCGCGGCGGCCTGAAAATTGCTGCTGTCAAAGCACCGGGCTTCGGCGATCGCCGCAAAGCCATGCTGCAAGACATCGCAATCCTGACCGGTGGTCAGGTCATCAGCGAAGATCTGGGCATGAAGCTCGAGTCCGTCACCATGGACATGCTGGGTACCGCCAAGAAAATTGAAATCACCAAAGACGAAACCACCATCGTCGACGGTGCTGGCGAGAAGGCCGAGATCGAAGCACGTGTTGCTCAGATCCGCACTCAGATCGAAGAAACCTCGTCGGACTACGACCGTGAAAAGCTGCAAGAACGCGTTGCCAAACTGGCAGGCGGTGTTGCTGTTATCCGCGTCGGCGGCATGACCGAAGTTGAAGTGAAAGAGCGTAAGGACCGTGTGGACGATGCTCTGAACGCGACCCGCGCTGCTGTGCAGGAAGGTGTCGTTGTGGGCGGTGGTGTTGCGCTGGTTCAGGCCGGTAAAGCGCTGGAAACTCTGGAAGGTGCAAACCCCGACCAGAACGCTGGTATCAACATCGTTCGTAAAGCAATCGAATCGCCTCTGCGTCAGATTGCCGAGAACGCAGGTGTTGACGGTGCGGTTGTTGCGGGCAAGGTCCGCGAATCCGCTGACGCTGCCTTTGGCTTCAACGCGCAGACCGAAGAATATGGTGATATGTTCTCGTTCGGCGTGATCGATCCGGCCAAAGTTGTCCGTACCGCTCTGGAAGACGCGGCGTCGGTTGCTGGCCTGCTGGTCACCACCGAAGCGATGGTTGCCGACAAGCCCGCCAAAGAAGGCGCGGCACCTGCCGGTGGCATGCCCGACATGGGCGGCATGGGCGGCATGATGTAAGCTGCTTAAGCCCTTTGTGCTTACGGATGGGGTCGCCTTCGGGCGGCCCCGTTTCGTTTGGAATGGCCGCTGCGCGGCCATGCCTCCGGCGGAAGTATTTTTGAACAGAAGAAGGTCGGAGTGTTTCTGCCTGCAGGAAAGTGAGTGTGCAAACTCGGTTGAAATCGCTATGCCGTTGATATGCGACTGTTTCTGCTGACCGCCCTGACCATGTGCGCCTTTGCGGCGAATTCGATTCTGAACCGGCTGGCGATTGACAGCGGTGCCAGCGATCCAGCCGGTTTTGCGGTGGTGCGGGTGGCCTCGGGAGCGTTGGTACTGGCGGCCCTGGTTTTTGCGCGGGGCGGGGCCATGCCGCTGCGCGACAGGCGACGGGTTGTGGGGGCTGGGGCTTTGTCTCTCTATATGATCGGGTTTTCGGTGGCGTATCTGACGCTGGATGCCGGGCTGGGGGCGTTGATCCTGTTCGGAGTGGTGCAGATCACCATGTTCGCGGCGACCGCCTTGCGCGGCACTGCCCCGACCGGTCGTCAACTGGCGGGGGCGGGGATTGCTCTGGCGGGATTGACCTATGTCCTGTGGCCGTCGGGCACGGTTCAGGTTAATCCGGTGGGGGCCGTGTTCATGACGACTGCCGGGGTTGGGTGGGCCGTCTATTCGTTAGTTGGAAGGTCCGAGCCGGATGCTCTGGCCGGGACTGCGGCCAATTTTGTCGTGGCGTTGCCAGCCACAGCGCTGGTCTTGTTCGCAATGGTGGGCGATTGGCACATGACAGGCGCGGGGTATATGTTGGCTGCTTTGTCGGGCGGCGTGACTTCGGGGCTGGGTTATGCGCTTTGGTACCGGGTTCTGCCCCGGCTGACACCCGCTGTCGCCGCGGTTGTGCAGCTAAGCGTGCCGGTTATCGCCATCGCCGCCGGCGTCGCGCTTTTGGGTGAGACGGCCAGTCTGAGGCTGTTGCTAGGTGCGGGGCTGGTTCTGGGCGGGATTGCGCTGGCCGTGCTACGCCCGGGGGCTTTCATCGCGCGGCGATAGGCCTTATCTGGCGCGCATGAGACTTCTGTTCGCCCTGATCCTATTCCTCGTCCCTGCCGCAGCGCAGGCCAAATGCGTGATCCTGCTGCATGGGCTTGCCCGTACCGAGGCGTCCTTTTCCGTCATGGATCAGCTGTTCAAGGCCCATGGGTATTCGGTTGTGCGCCCCGGTTATCCGTCGACCGATCTGCCGATCCCGGATCTCGCCAACCAGACCCTGCCGGACGCCTTCGCAGCCTGCGGCGATGAGACGGTGAACGTGGTGGCGCATTCGATGGGCGGCGTCCTGCTGCGCTATTGGTTGCAAGAACACCACCCCGAGAACCTGGGTCGCGTCGTCATGTTGGGCCCGCCCAACCAGGGCAGCCAACTGGTCGACGAGTTGGGCGCGTGGGAGGTGTTCGGCCTGTTGAACGGCCCGGCCGGGCTGGCGCTGGGCACCGGCCCCGAGGGCATTCCGCGCAAGCTGCCGCCGGTGGATTTCGAACTGGGCGTGATCGCGGGCGAAAACTCTCTGAACCCGCTGTTTTCATCGCTGATTGATGGCCCGGATGACGGAAAGGTCTCGGTCGAGACGACCAAGGTCGAGGGCATGGCGGACCATATCGTGCTGCCGGTGACGCACACGTTCATGATGAACAACCCCCAGGTCATGGCGCAGACCCTTCATTTCATCGAATTCGGCCGGTTCGACCCCGAGATCACGTGGCTCGATGGGGTGCAGGATATCATTGACCAGATCTGCATCGGGCAGGACTGCTCGGAACCCGCGTCGGAGCCCTCGCAATGAGCAGACTGGAACTGACCTTCACCGGGGCAGAGATTCTGTTGCCGGATCGGGGGATGACCAATACCGACCTGACCATCGCCGACGGCACCATCAGGACTGAACGGGCAAATCGGAAGATCGATTTGTCAGGCTACATCGTTCTGCCCGGCATCGTCGACCTGCACGGGGACGGCTTTGAACGCCACATCGCACCCCGTCGCGGGGCCATGAAGCAGATGGATCAGGGAATTCTGGCTGTCGAGGCGGAACTGGCTGCCAATGGAATTACGACGGCTATTCTGGCGCAGTTCTACAGTTGGGAGGGCGGCGTGCGCGGCCCGGATTTCGCCGGTCAGGTTTTTGATGCTATCGCCTCGGTCAAAGACGACGTTGTGACCGACCTGATCCCGCAGTTGCGGTTTGAAACCCATATGCTGGACGACTACCAGGGCCTGCCCGACCGCGTGGCCAACTGGCAGATACCTTACGTGGTCTTCAACGACCACCTGCCGCATGACCGGCTGGCGCAAGGTCGCACACCGCCCCGCCTGACCGGGCAGGCGCTGAAGGCGGGGCGCAGCCCCGAGGCGCATCTTGCGATGTTACAGGCCATGCACGCGCGCAAGGTCGAAGTTCCGTCCGCGCTTACGGCGCTGTGTGCGGACCTGTCCCGGCAGGGCGTCCGTATGGGCAGCCATGACGATGCCACCGCTGAAACCCGCGCATGGTGGCGGCAGCGCGGCGCATCGATCGCAGAGTTTCCCGAAACGCTCGAAGCCGCCGAGGCCGCCCGGGCCGCCGGAGATCACATCATTCTTGGCGCGCCGAATGCCGTACGCGGAGGCTCGCACAAGGGGAACGCCAGCGCGCTGGACCTAATTGCAATGGGGCTGTGCGATGCGCTGGCCTCGGACTATCATTACCCGAGCCCGCGCCGCGCCGCGCTGATGCTGGCGAAAACGGGCCTTCTGGATATGACAGGTGCCTGGGCGCTGGTCTCGTCTGGTCCGGCTCGTGTGTTGGGGCTGGCCGACCGGGGCACGCTGGCCGAAGGAAAACGCGCCGATCTGGTGATCCTCGACGCCACCACCCACCGCGTCGCCGCAACGCTGGCCGCAGGCCGCGTCAGCTATATGTCCGGCGATATCGCGACGCGCTTCTTGGCCTGAGCGCGCCAGTTCTTCTTCTGTTCAAAAATACTTCCGCCGGAGGCATCGCGCGCCAGCGCGATCTCTCAGCGCAAAACCCGGTTAAAATGCCCCATCTTCCGGCCCGCCTTGACCTCGGCCTTGCCATAGAGATGCAGCGCCACGTCGCGCTCGCGCGCCAGATCAGGCACGCGGTCCATATCGTGACCGATCAGGTTTTCCATCACCACGTCGGTATGCCGCTGCCCGTCGCCCAAAGGCCAACCCGCGACGGCGCGGATATGCTGCTCGAACTGGTCCACGGCGCAACCATTCTGCGTCCAATGGCCCGAGTTATGCACCCGTGGTGCGATCTCGTTCACGATCAGGCCCTGCGGTGTGACGAATAGCTCAACCCCCATGACGCCGACATAATCCAGCGCGTTCAGGATGTTGGCTGCCAGCAGCACCGCATCGGTCCGTTGCGCCGGAGACAGGCGCGCCGGAACCGTGGTTGTGTGCAGAATCCCGTCCCGATGCACGTTTTCGCCGGGATCGAAACAGGCCACCTGACCGTCCAACCCCCGGGCCGCGATGACCGAGACCTCATGGGTGAACTCCACAAACCCCTCAAGAACCGCAGGCGCGCCAGCCATATCGGCCAGTGCAGTTTCGGCATCCTCAGGCGCGTGCAACCGTGCCTGCCCCTTGCCGTCATAGCCGAAACGCCGGGTCTTCAGGATGGCGGGTGTGCCGATCTCTTCGACCGCAATCCGCAGACTGTCCAGATCCGTGATGTCGGCAAACGGGGCGGTCTTCAGACCCAGCCCTTGCAGGAAGTTTTTCTCCGTCAGCCGGTCCTGACTGACCCGCAGGGCCTCGCGTCCGGGGCGGATCGGGCGGTGTGCCTCAAGGATGTCCAGCGCCTGCGTCGGGATGTTCTCGAACTCATAGGTGATGACATCGACCGCATCCGCGAAGGTTTTCAGCGCCTGCGCATCATCATAGGCAGCGGTTGTGACGCGATCGGCCACCTGCCCGGCGGGCGGGTTGGCGCCGGGCTCAAAAATATGGGTCTTGAACCCCAGCCGGGCCGCCGCAACTGACAGCATCCGACCGAGCTGACCACCGCCCAAGATCCCGATCGTTGCGCCGGGGGTGAGCATATCTGCCATCGTCACGTCTCCAATCGTTTGCCAATCGCGGTCAGAGCGGCGCGCAACGAATCATGCGCCCCCTCGGACTGCAGGGTATCCGTCATCTGAAGGCTCAGCGTGCCCTCGGTCGCCAGCGCGTCGCGTTCCTTTGCCAACTGACCAGCTTGCCCCTTATGCATTGTCGCCAGAAAGCCCGACATAAGCTGCGTGGTATAAAACTCCGCCCCGTCCTTGTCGCCGGTCTGACTGGCCAGCCAGTCGGCCCCTGTCGCCATCAGGTCCAGCAGGCCGGGCACCATGGCGCAGATGGCAAAATGGGCGTTCAAGGCCGCCTCATCCGCGACCCTCACCACGGGGTTTTCGGGTTCAAAAAGATCGGCCAGCAGGTGATCATTGCCATAGGCGGCCAGAGGGCAACCACCGCTCTGCAAAAAGCCAAGTGGAATGGTCTGAACGAAATCCGACGCAGGTGCGCAGAGGGTTGAAAGCTGCGCCTCTGACACCGCGGCCATCACCGAAACGATCTGCTGATCCGCGCGAAAGGTCAGCGGGGTCAGCACATCTGCTGCAACCTGAGGCCGCAGGCAGAGGAAAACGATATCCGAGGCGTCGATTACCTGCTGAGGGGTGCCGACACCGCCCCCAAGCTCTGCCTGCAGGGCCGACGAGACCTCTGCATTGCGCTCGGTGACATGGATGTCATGACCTTTTGCAGCCATCAGCCGTGCGATCGGAGCCGCGATGTGGCCGGTGCCGATCAGGCCGATACGACTCATCCCTGTGGTTCCTCGGGGATCGAGGCTGACAGGGCCTCGCGCCAGGCCTCCAGCCGGTCGGCCAGGGCCACGTCCTGCAACGCCAGGATGCCCGCCGCCATCAGGCCAGCATTCGCCCCACCGGCTGATCCGATGGCCATGGTCGCGACCGGAAAGCCCTTGGGCATCTGCACGATGGAATAGAGCGAATCCACGCCCGACAGCGCCCGCGTCTGCACCGGTACGCCGATCACCGGCACCCGTGTTTTCGATGCCATCATTCCAGGCAGATGCGCGGCCCCTCCGGCTCCGGCGATGATCACCTGCAAACCGCGTGAAACTGCAGTCTTGCCATAGTCCCACAAGCGGTCGGGTGTCCGATGCGCGGATACGATGCGCGCCTCGTAAGCCACGCCCAATTCATCCAGAATATCGGCTGCCTCTTTCATCGTGGGCCAATCCGACTCGCTGCCCATGATGATCCCTACTTTGACGTCGCTCATCCGTCTTGCCCCTGCCTTCGGAAAGAGCGCGCACTATAGCCAAATCCGGTTCCGAGGCAATGCGTCAGGCGATGATATCGGGGGTCAGACGGTCTTCGATCAGGCGGATAATGTCCTTGAGCCGCAGTTTCTCTTTTTTCAACCGCTTCAGGGTCAGCTGATCCGCCGTGCTCTTGTCATGCAAGGCCGCAATCGCTTCGTCCAGATCGCGGTGTTGGCGGCGAAAAACCTCCAGTTCCACACGCAGGACTTCGTCGGTTTTCATCGAAAGATCGGTGGGCGCGTTCATGGGCGACTCAGTGTTTCAAGTAGTGCTTGTTGCACAAGATAGTGTGTCAGGGTTTATCCGGCCAGCCCTTGTGGACATCCCTGTATCTTCCCATATTCTATACCACGCGGTTGCCGATGATGGGGCCGCAGAATACGTCGCTTTGACAATGAAGGACGAAAATACGTGTCGAAACTTACCTTGGGCTCATACCCGCATCTTTTGGGGTTCGAGCAGTTGGAACGTCTTCTGGAACGGTCTGCAAAGGCCGGTAATGAAGGCTACCCGCCCTATAATATCGAGCAGACCTCGGATTTTTCCTATCGCATCACCCTGGCCGTGGCCGGGTTCGCGGAAGAGGACCTGTCGATAACCATCGAGGATCGCCAACTGGTGATCCGGGGCCGTCAACGCGACGACAGCGAGGGGCGCATCTTCCTGCACCGCGGCATCGCGGCACGCCAGTTCCAGCGCATGTTCGTGCTGGCTGACGGGGTCGAGGTGGGCGAGGCGATCATGGAAAACGGTTTGCTGCATGTGGACCTGACCCGCGCCGTGCCGGAAACCGTGGTGCAAACGATCAACATCAAGAAGGGGTAAGAGCTATGAATACGCCAATTGAGATCAACGCCGAAGGGGATCGGATCGTTTATGTGAAAACCGTCGAAGTGGCCGACCTGCCGCGCGATCTGCGCGAGCAAGCGGGTGATCTGGACCAGCTCTATGCGGTTCACGATTCCGACGGGCAGCAACTGGCGCTTGTTGCCGACCGCAAGCTGGCTTTTGTGCTGGCGCGTGAACATGATCTGTCACCGGTGGCCGTACACTAGACGGCCCCGCGTTCAGCCTAAATGACGTGACAATTGATGCGTTGCCGGTGAAACATGCGGCGACGCTTTTTTTGTTGGAGGACGCGCATGGGCTGGTATGAATTCGATTGGGTCGATGCCTTTTCCGACCGCCCCTTTGGCGGCAATGGATGCGCCGTCGTGTTTGGCGGTGCGGGGCTCTCGGACGAGGTTTGCATGGCTTATGTCCGTGAAACCTCATTGGCGGAATGCACCTTCACCGGGCCGTCCGATGTGGCCGATATCCGGGTTCGTTACTACCTTGCCAGCCGAGAAATCCCGTTTGCCGGGCATCCGACCATTGCCACCGTCGCCGCAATGCGATCACGCGGTCTGTTTCAGGGCGACGCTCTGACGTTAGAGACCGGGGCGGGCGTTGTGTCGATCCAGCTCAACGGCGATGAGATCGAGATGACGCAGGTCGCGCCGCAATTTGGCGATCATGTTCCCGTTGATCTGGTCGCCGCAGCCGTCAGCCTGTCGCCAGAGGATATAATCAGCCCGCCGCAATTTGTGTCGACCGGGCTGCCCTTCTGCATAACTGTCCTGCGCGATCACACAGCGTTGCGCGCTGCACGGTTGGATACCTCGGTGCTTGGTCAAATCACCGAAAAAGCCGGTTTTTCCGGCAATGACATGGCCGAGCCGTTTCTGGTTACCCTTCAGGGCGTAACCGCGACGGGCGACACATTTTCGCGCCTGTTGATGGCACCGCCCAGCCCGCCCGAGGACCCGTTCACTGGGTCCGCCACTGGCGCGATGGCGGCCTATCTTTGGAAACACGGTCTGATGGGCAAGGACAGGTTCGTCGCCGAGCAGGGGCATGATATGGGCCGCCCCGGGCAGGCGATCGTCTCGCGCGTGGGGCCGCGGGATGGGATCACAGGGGTCAGGGTTGCAGGGCGCGGATATGTCCTGATGCGCGGAGAGGTCTGTCTGCCAGACTGAACGCCCCGGATATGTGAAATGAAAAGGCCCACGGAACTCCGCGGGCCTTTGCTGTTTTTGCGTATTTGGCGATCAGGATGCCGCGATCAGGCCCATGCTTTCCAGTTTCAGCAGCACCTGATGGGCGCAGTTGTCGACCTCGACATTCTCGGTCTCGACCCGCAGTTCGGGGTTTTCCGGCACATCATAGGGGTCTGAGATTCCGGTAAATTCCTTGATCTTGCCTTCGCGCGCCAGCTTGTACAGCCCTTTGCGGTCACGGCGTTCGCATTCTTCGATGCTGGTGGCGACGTGGACTTCGCAGAAGGCCCCGAACTGTTCGATCTCTTCCCGAACGGCGCGGCGGGTTGTGCCATAGGGCGCGATGGGCGCGCAGATGGCGATGCCGCCATTCTTGGTGATCTCGGAAGCGACGTAACCAATGCGGCGGATGTTCAGATCGCGATGCTCTTTCGAAAAGCCCAGTTCCGAGGACAGGTTTTTCCGCACGATATCGCCATCCAGCAGCGTTACGGGACGACCGCCCATCTCCATAAGCTTGACCATCAGCGCGTTGGCGATGGTGGATTTGCCGCTGCCCGAGAAACCCGTGAAGAAAACAGTAAAGCCCTGCTGGCTGCGCGGTGGTTTAGTCTTGCGCAACTCGGCCACAACTTCGGGGAAGCTGAACCATTCGGGAATTTCCAGACCTTCCGACAGGCGGCGTCGCAGTTCGGTGCCCGAGATGTTCAGGATCGTCACGTTCTCTTTGTCGAGAATTTCGTCATTCGGTTCATACTGCGCACGTTCCTGCACATAGACCATATGTTTGAAATCAACCATCTCAACGCCGATCTCGTCCTGGAACTGGCGGAACAGGTCCTGCGCGTCGTAGGGGCCATAGAAATCTTCCCCGGCCGAGTTTTTGCCCGGGCCGGCATGATCGCGACCCACGATGAAGTGGGTGCAGCCGTGATTTGCGCGGATCAACCCGTGCCAGACCGCCTCACGCGGGCCCGCCATGCGCATCGCCAGGTTCAGCAGCGACATCGAGGTGGTCGAGGCGGGGTATTTGTCAAGCACTGCCTCATAGCAGCGCACGCGGGTGAAATGGTCCACGTCACCGGGTTTGGTCATGCCGACAACCGGGTGGATTAGCAGGTTGGCCTGGGATTCCTTGGCAGCGCGGAAGGTCAGCTCCTGATGCGCGCGGTGCAGCGGGTTGCGAGTCTGGAAGGCGACGATGCGACGCCAACCCAGCTTGCGGAAGTACGCGCGCAACTCGTTCGGCGTGTCGCGGCGCCCGCGGAAGTCATAGTGAACGGGTTGCTGGATGCCGACCACAGGGCCGCCCAAATAAACCTTGCCTGCAACGTTGTGCAGATAGTTCACCGCCGGATGGGCCTGATCGTCGGCGCCAAAGACCTTTTCGGCCTCGCGCGCCTTGTCGGGGGTCCAGCGGTCGGTCACGGTCATGGTGCCAAGGATCACGCCCTCTTGGTCGCGCAGAGCGATGTCCTGACCCAGTTCGATCGTCTCGGCAAAATCCTCACTGACATCCAGCGTGATCGGCATCGGCCACAGCGTACCGTCGGCCAAGCGCATGTTGTCGACTACGTTGTCGTAGTCGGCCTGAGACAGGAACCCTTTGAGCGGGTTGAAACCGCCGTTCATCAGCAGGTCCAGATCGCAGATCTGACGCGGGCTGAGGTCCCAACTGGTCAGGTCGGCGGCCTCGACCTTCAGTTTCTGGGCGGACTCGTATGAGACATATAGTTCGGGGATCGGGGCCAGATTGGCTAGCATCGTCATCGGAAAACTCTTGGAGCGGTTGTGTTTTGCTTGTGTTTCAGGGGTGTTTACATGGGCATTTGCCCCGGTCCGCAGGCGAAGTCCAGAGGTGGGCGGAAACAAAGAACGATATGTGCGGTTTTTCCTGCGATTGGAAAACTGTTCTAGTTTCTCGATCCAATCGCGGCGAAAATCCTGATCGAGGCGGCCGAGGGTCCCGTTTTCAGGCGATCTGTTCCTGCTGTGTGATCTGGTGTTCAACCTCCGAGGCGCGCTCGACCGGCAGGGCCGGGATGGGCGCGGTGACGCCGCGCAACCGGAAATCGCACAGTTTAGCGGGGTCACACTGCAGCCCCGCTGCCTGCAGGACATCGTCGGATACCAGAAGTTCGACGCGCAGCGCCTTGGTTTCGCCCTCCAGCCGGCTGGCGACGTTCACGGCGTCACCAATGATCGTACGGGGGGCGTGTTTCGCCGCGCCGATCTCGCCCAGAACCAGATCACCCAGATGCAGCCCCATGCCAATGCGGATCGGCGGGCTGCCTTCGGCCTCAAGCTGCTGATTGAAACGCTCCAGCGCGCGGCCCACATCGGCCGCCGCATTCAGCCCTGCGCGGGCCGAGCTTGCGGCATCAGCGGTTTCAAACATCGCCAGCAGGCCGTCGCCCATATATTTGTCGACAATACCGCCCTGTGCGGTGATTGCGGGCACGATTGCATCAAAAAAGCGGTTCAGTAAGAAGACGATGTCGTAAGGCAACTGCCCGGCGGTTCGGGCTGTAAAGCCGCGCATATCCAGAAACAGGACCGCCAACTGCCGTTCCTGCCCCTGACTGGCATGGGCCCGGTTGCGCGCACCGTCTGGGCGGAAGACGCGAAAAACCGTCATCGGATCGGTGGGGCGCATCTGGCAGGCCAACCTTGTTCCCTCGGGGGCACCAACAGCCCTGAGGCTGCGCGCCTCGATATCAGTCGGTGGGGGCAGGGTGTCGGCACCCTCTGCGACGATCACCCGGCAGGTGGTGCAGCGGCCTTTACCGCCGCACAAGGCGGTGTGTGGGATACCGTTGGCGTGCGACATCTCAAGCAGGGTCATCCCCTTTTCCGAAACCACCTCGGGGCCGTTTACATACCGGATGCGGACCGAGTGTCGCCGCCGCCACAGCTTGCGCCCCAGATAGATCACGGCGGTCAACCCCAGAGCCGCCCAGAACACCATCAGCGTATTGTCCTTGACGGTGAACATGGACTGGAACGCCTCGGGCGAGGGCCAGTTGTAGTACTCGATATACTGCGCGCGCAGGTCGGGATCGGCGAAATCAGCCCAGATGCGCCGCCCCTCGGTCAGGACACCCGCCAGCGCGAAGCCGGGGACAAACACCGCAAGACCGATCAGATAGGGCGCTGCGCTGCGCCACCATCGCGTCATCCGCAGCCACATATGCAGACCGATGCAACCATGCACCCAGACAAGCAACAGCAGCAGGCTCTGCATCCAGATGGCGGTGCTGGGCCACATCAGAAGGATGATATAGCCCATCTCGTCATTCACCCCGTAAACTTCGTGGGCATATCGGGTCTGAATCAGGTGCGCGATCAGTTGCAGCGGTATCAGCAGCCCCAGGACCACCTGCAACGCCACACTGAGCGGCATCCGCAAGGTGCGGCGCTGCGCGATCGAAACCAGTGCCAGCCCGGCATGGACCAGCAGCGAGACATAGAGGGCCAGACTGATGAAATCATGCCGCGAAACGGCTTTGCGCCCATCCTGCATCGCGTGCAGCAGATGAGTATCAAACAGGCCCAGGCCGATATTGATGAAATGAAAAAACGCAAAGACGAACAGCACCAGACCGCTTGCGATCCTGAGCCGGCTTATCCACCCGCCGCGCCAAAGAGCGTTATCCAAAAGCTCACCCGTTCTTCGCCTTGCCTTGGGCGATCCTGACTGGGCGCTGCCTTGCGGTCAAGGCGGCGCGCGTCACCTTTCAGGGAGCCAGTCACAGGCTGGGCCTGCGGGAGCGATCAGGCCGGGCCGCCCGTCAAACAGTACCAGATGGCTGAGGTCGGGGCGGGACCGTGAGCTGTAGAGCAACCCGTCCGCGCCTTGCGCGCGGGCCCGGTCGGAATATCGCCATGTTGGAGAGGGATGCCCAAGATCCCACGCGTCCTGCCAGACCACCGACACCTCGGGACGTCCGCGAAGATCCATCATCCGAGCACCAGAGACCTGGAACCGCCGAATAATCCGCGCCGGGTCGCTGGCCTGAACATAGCGTCGAATGGCGATCCCGGCCCCTTCGGCACTCAGCGAGGCATAAAGTGCGAACTGGCCGGAATGATGGAATCGGCCCTCGGGCGCGCGGGCAGGGGCCAGCGGTGCGTCTGCGCGAGAGCGAAACAGAATTCTCCAGACCGAGCCGGAGAATTCCGTGATCATGTCACTCGTTCTCCGCCAGGAACCGTTCCGCATCCAGCGCGGCCATGCAGCCCATCCCGGCGCTGGTGACGGCCTGACGGTAGACGTGGTCGGTCAGGTCCCCGGCCGCGAAAACACCTGGAACCGAGGTCTCGGTGGTGCCCGGCTTGGTCACCACATAACCGCCCATATGGGTTTCCAGCGTGTCCTTGACCAGTTCGTTTGCAGGCGCGTGACCGATGGCTACAAAGACGCCCTTACAAGGGATCTCGGTGATCTCGCCTGTTTTGACGTTCTTGACCCGCACGCCTTCCACGCCCAGCGGGGCATCGGTACCGACGACCTCATCCAGTTCGTGGAACCACAGCGGTTCGATCTTTTCGTTTTTGAGCAACCGGTCCTGCAGGATCTTCTCGGCCCGCAATTCGTCGCGGCGGTGGATCAGCGTGACCTTGCTGGCGAAATTGGTCAGGAACAGGGCCTCTTCGACCGCCGTATTGCCGCCGCCAATGACCACGATCTCCTGCCCGCGATAGAAGAACCCGTCGCAGGTGGCGCAAGCCGAGACGCCGAAGCCTTTGAATTTCTCTTCGGACGGCAGGCCCAGCCATTTGGCGCGCGCGCCCGTGGCCAGAATCACCGCGTCCGCCGTGTAGACGGTGCCGCTGTCGCCTTTTGCGGTGAAGGGGCGCTGGCTGAGGTCCAGATCGCTAATGATGTCGCCGATCACCTCGCAGCCCATTGCCTTGGCATGGTCCTGCATCCGCACCATCAGATCGGGGCCCTGCACCTCGGTGTCACCGGGCCAGTTTTCAACCTCAGTGGTGGTGGTCAGTTGTCCGCCGGGTTCGATCCCTTGTACCAGAATCGGCTCCAGCATGGCGCGGCTGGCATAGACGCCCGCAGTATATCCGGCCGGTCCCGATCCGATGATCAGAACCTTGGTGTGTCGTGTTTCGGCCATGGTACCCCCAACTCAATCTGCTCGTCCGGACAAGCGTCCAGTGCGGATCGATATAGCGACCGCAGGGCGGCGCTTAAAGCCCCTTCATGCCGTAAGCCGGATTTGCGTTTCCCGGTGGGGGCGCGCGGCCTAATGTACATCCAAAATGACGAATATTGCGCAGGTGTGAAATATTATTGCGCCTGCCGGTGCTGCTGGTATAAGAACTGAAAACTCAGGAGCATTCGATGGTCACAACCCGGCTGGACGAAATCGACCGCAAAATTCTGGCGGAGCTACAGGCCGACGGTCGTATGACCAATGTGGAACTTGCCAAGCGTGTTGGAATCTCGGCCCCGCCCTGCCTGCGGCGGGTGCGCACGCTGGAAGAATCGGGCTATATCCGCGGCTATCATGCCGAGGTCAATTCCCGCGAACTGGGCTTTGAGGTTCAGGTTTTCGCCATGGTCGGGCTGGAAAGCCAGGCCGAATCCGAGCTCAGCGCGTTCGAATCCCGATGCAAGGACTGGCCGCTGGTTCGTGAATGCCACATGCTGAACGGCGAGGTGGATTTCATCCTGAAATGCGTCGCCCCAGACCTGAGCAGCTTTCAGCAGTTTTTGACCGGCGATCTGCTGACCACGCCGAACGTGGCCAGCGTCAAGACCTCATTGGTTATCCGAGGCGCAAAAGACGAGCCAGGCGTGCCATTTGACGTGCTGGAAGACCGGATGAACCGGACCGCCTGAGCCTGGACGTGTTCTGGCCCGCAGGACACGGTGGCAACAGGGCTGCCACAGCCAGCGAGAAGACCCAACTAAGTAATATCTGCATGATGCCCCCACATTTGCAGTAATCGTTAACGGTTTATGCCGTAATCGCGTCTACCTCACCATCTCCGGAACGCGGCAGAAGCAACGGCCCGAAATCATTCAGCGATTCGATATGTGAGAATAGATTCAGATAGACCGAACGCAAAGAGTGACTGATCATCCGCACCGCGTTTACGCCCGGATGATAGGTCTCGAACTGCAGCCCATCCACGCGGATGACCGAATGGCGGGCGACACAGATGTGAAACAATTCCACCGGCGTAGGCGGCAATGTTTCGATAACACCCATCCCATCCTGGAATTCATGCACCGGCGTCAGGATCGGTTGACCGTCATTCAGGTGCCGGAGATGCGCGGGTGCCCCAAGCAGCCGGGCCGCAGGGCCTGCGATGACGCCCGACATGGGTTTCTGCATTCCGAACGTATCGGCCATGATCCGGGTCAAGGGGCGGGTCCGCCCCCGCGAATCCTCGCGCCCGGGGATCAACGTGACCGATCCTTTCCACAGCACGGTTTCAGATGTGCCATCCTGGGTCAGAACCTCATCGCCCGGCAGCAGGTCTTCGATTGCCATCGGACCTTGCGGTGTTTCGACCAATGAGCCGCGTGTGAAGGCGCAGAAGGCGTCCTCGAACATTGGCAGGGCCGGGGCGATGTGACGCGTTTGCGCAACATCTCCGTTTTCCAGCAACGTGCTGACTTCATAGCGTCGCAGCTGCGCTTTGGGTGCTGTCGTCGGACGCGGCGCATCGCGCAGCAGTGCGGACGTTCCGACCGCGTTTCTGGCCGCGCGGGCCAGTGAATTTGGAATAGCCATTTGTATTCCGTCCCCTCTAAAATTCGCCCGAACGGGTTGAACCCCCGTGCAGTCCCGTCGGACGACCTTGTTCTTTGTCTTTAACAATATGGGCAAACGCTGGGCGGGCACCGAACAGGCCCCACGCCGCGAGAGAAAACAACAGTATTTCGGCCAAGTTCATGACCCCCCAAGACAAACTCGTTAAACGCAGGCGGCAATTGCCTGCTGCAGACACACTCCGAACCATGGCCGCAAACCCATCTGCGACCGCGCACACCGGACCGGAGCCTCGTCCGGTATGCGTCTTGCCCTGCGAGACCGGCAGCTGGTCTCGTGGGGGTTATCTGTTAGCGACGGGCGGCCAGACGGCGCGCGACTCTGACAGAATGGCTTGAAACCCGCTTCCAGGGCATTTCAGGTTCCTGATCTCTGACCGCTGCAAAGACGGCATTGAGAAAGCGTGATTTCGTTTTCATTTCTTTGTCCTGCTTCAACAGGGCCTGATGCCCCGGTTTCCGTTTATAATCCCAGCCTGACGCGGATTTGCGGCACCCGTAAGGCTGATCCGGGATGAATTGAGGACAAATGAAGGTTTGAGACACCTCTTTGTTGGCTTAGCCAGCCTCATGGTGCCAGGAAAATGGGTAACCAACTGAGTACCAGCGAAAAATTGCTACGATTCTGACTCAGGTAAACACAAAAATTGTGGCGAAAACGGGGCAGAATTGCCTTATTTCGGTCCGCTGTTACAGTCGGATCGCCGAAATCAGGCGACCATAATCGGCCTCATTGGCGTGCGTGGTGCGCCGGTATGAATAGAATCTGTCAGGGTCGGAATACGTACAATGACGGGTCCATTCCGTCTGACCGACACCCGCCTCACGCAACTTGTGCAGGCCAAAGGCGGGCAGGTCGAAAAGCATCCGATCGCCCTGTCCATTTGCAAAAAAACGCGCATTGTCCGGTGAGGCGGCGAGGAAATCGTCTAGAAACTCGGGGCCAACCTCGTAGGCGCGTTGCGAAATGGTAGGGCCGATGACGGCGGAAACGTTCTTGCGCTGCGCCCCCAGCGCCTCCATCGCGTCCAGCGTCGCTTCGAGCACACCGTCCAGTGCGCCACGCCAACCGGCATGGGCCGCGCCGATCACATTTGCGTCAGGGTCGGCAAACAGAACCGGCTGGCAGTCGGCGGTCAGAATCGTCAGGGCCAGTCCGGGGGTGGCCGTAACTAGGGCATCAGCCTTGGGTTTGTCGCCTGAAAGCGGCGCGTCGACGGTGATCACGGTTGGCGAATGCACCTGATGCACTCCGACCAGCGCCTCGGGAGTGACCTCCATCGCGCTGGCAACGCGTTTACGGTTCAGGGCAACCGCCTCGGCCAGATCCGAAGACCCGGGGCCGCAGTTGAGCCCTGCGAAGATGCCCGAAGACGCACCACCCCGGCGGCTGAAGAACCCGTGGCGAACCGGGGACAGAATGTCGGAGGTCAGAATTTCCAGCGTCATGGTTCCAGTCCCGGTGGTGGCGCGGCGTGTGGCGGATAGAGGCCCAGTACTTTGAACAGGTTTCCCATTTCATCGGGATGCGTCAACCGTCGATGTGCCGAGATCAGCGTCTCAAGCTGAGGCCCGCTCAGCGCCGAGGCAAGGGATTGTGCCCGCGCGGTGATACCCAATCGTTCCAGAAACACGCCCTGCGGTGTCAGCCGCGAATATGCGCATCCGGCGGCGCGAGCCGCGTTGGCCAGCGGTTCGAAATCCACATGCGCGGTCAGGTCGGCCTGACCCGGCGTGTCCAGCGGGGCAACGGCCTTATGCGCCTGCACCGCTTGCAGCGTGTCCCCCAGCGATACCCAGTCGCCATAGTCGATGATCAAAGCGGCCCCGCTGTTTCGGGTGATTTGCGCCCCAATCCGGCTGACAATGGGAATGGCGGCGGCGCAGAGCTCGACCAGATCGCCGTCACTAGTGTCAGACAGGCGGTCTTCCAGCGCCGATTGTGGTGCCCGGGGGCCAAGGCCAAAGGTCAGTGCTGTGTCCTCGTGGCCCACCAACCGCTCGCGCCATCCCGTTTCATCGCGCAGGAACTGGCGGATAGGCAGGGCGTCGAAGAACTCGTTGGCGACCAGAAATAGCGGCAGGTCGGGCAAGTCGCCGATGTGGGTGATCCAGTGTGGTGCATAGACGTTCAGCGTGTCCGCCTGAATGTCGCGTAAGGTAGGGGAGGCCTCAAGCAACGTGACCCGCGCCGCATCGTGAAAGCCCG
Source organism: Ruegeria sp. CJ3 (assembly GCF_056536725.1). NCBI lineage: Bacteria > Pseudomonadati > Pseudomonadota > Alphaproteobacteria > Rhodobacterales > Roseobacteraceae > Ruegeria > Ruegeria sp. CJ3. Next base: position 426,053 of record NZ_JBQFQE010000002.1, on the reverse strand, counting down.
GAATCTGTCGTGTGGCGCGCAAGATATCGGCCATCAGCGTACCCCGTCCGGGGCCGAGCTCAACCAACGCGAAAGGCGCGGGCTGACCTTGATCCAGCCAAATCTGTGCAAGCGACAGGCCGATGAGTTCCCCGAACATTTGGCTGATTTCCGGGGCGGTGATAAAATCACCCTGCGGGCCCAGCGGGTCGCGCGTTGTGTAATAACCATGGACCGGATGCAGCAGGCACTCGGCCATGTAGTCGGCGATGGTCATGGGGCCATCATTCTGGATACGTGCCAGCAGATGGTCCTTCAGGCTCATGTGGCGCGCCGGGCTCTCAGAGCGAACCACAGCCCAAGCGCGATCATCGGCAGGGACAGCAACTGCCCCATGGTTAGGCCATAGCCTCCAATCTGCCACGCCAGCCCCAGCGGGTTTCCGGGGGAGATGAACTGCGCGTCGGGCTGGCGGAAGAACTCGACCAAGAACCGCGATGCGCCATAGCCCGCCAGAAAGACGCCCATGATCAGGCCGGGCTTTTTGAAGGCTCCGCGCCGGTGGGCCAGCCAGATCAGCAGCGCGCCCAGCAGCAGCCCCTCAAGTAGGGCTTCGTAAAGCTGCGAGGGGTGGCGGGCGCACAGCCCGATCACCCCGGGGCAATCCTGAGCCGCCGCGCCGGGGAAGATCACGGCCCACGGCAGGTCGCTGGGACGTCCCCACAACTCGGCATTGGTGAAGTTGGCCAACCGCCCCAGCAGCAGGCCGGGCGGCACCGTGTGGGCCACCAGATCGGCCAGCGACAGAATGGGAATCTGGTGCCGCCTGCCATAGAGGTAGGTTGCGATCACCACGCCCAGCAGCCCGCCGTGAAACGCCATGCCGCCCTGCCAGACCATCAGAATCTCAATCGGATGCGACAGGTAGTAGGCCGGTTGATAGAACAGAACAAATCCAAGACGCCCGCCCAAAATCACGCCAAGGATGATCCAGGTGACCAGATCCTCAAGCTGTTCAGGCTTCATGGGTGGCGTCTGGCCGGACCACAACGCAGGCCGCCGCAGCGCCATCAGCGCCATGCGCCACGCGATCAGGATGCCGACGATATACGCCAGCGCGTACCACCGCAGTGCGAATTCCATCCCGAACAGCGAGATCGAGAACAATTCGGGCGACAGATCGGGGAAATTCAGAACAGCCTGCATGTGCGTCTCATTGCCCGGGGTTAGCAGGGCAAGTCAACCTTGAGCCCGGGCCATTCTTTACCCATATAGAGGGCAATCGCGAAATCGGAGAAAGCCCATGCAAACCCGCAACAAGATTCTGGACGATATGTCTCAACTGATGACCAACGCCATGGGCGTGGCGCAAGGGGCGCGGGAAGAGGCCGAGAATGCGATGAAATCGATGATGGATCGCTGGCTGGCTGACCGTGATTTCGTCACCCGCGAAGAATTCGATGCCGTCCGCGCCATGGCTCAGAAAGCGCGCGAAGAGAATGCAGCGCTGGAACAGCGTATCGCGGCGCTTGAGGCGAAGCTGGACAAGTAACGCCTGAAATTTTCGATTTTGGTTCGGGATATGAACCGCGCATTCCACACCCGGCTTGCGCGGCGAGGTGAATTTTGCCGCCCTGTAAGAATTAATCAAGGCAAAGCTGCAATCGACGACAATATTTTGGTCTGCGTTGCCAACTGTCCACAACTTATTGCTGTTATCCCCAAAAATGGGGGTTGTCAGACACCCACCCACATCGCACCATATTTAGTATAGACAGACTGGGGAAGCCCGGCTTGTAGAGCAGGCAACTAGCGCTGGGGCGCTGCCAGCCCCAAATGCTAGAGATTAGTGAGGTGGCATTATGGCCCTTTCCGAGCAGTATCTCGAAGAAGACCTTCATCCGATCGACATTGTTGAACATCTTGCGGAACATCACGACTGGGATTTTGACCGGATCGGGGATGATCAGATTGCCATGGCCGTGGAAGGTCAGTGGCGCACCTATTCGATTACATTGGCCTGGTCCAACTATGACGAGACCCTGCGCATGGTGTGTTCGTTTGAAATGGAACCCCCAGCAGAGCGTGAAACCCAGCTTTATGAGCTTCTGAACAAAATGAACGATCAGTGCTGGGCCGGGGCGTTCACCTACTGGGCCAATCAGAAACTGATGGTCTACCGCTATGGCCTGGTTCTGTCGGGTGGTCAGACGGCCAGCCCCGAGCAGATTGATACAATGATCAACGCCGCCGTGCTGAGCGCCGAGCGCTATTACCCTGCAATCCAACTGGTCACATGGGGCAACCGTACCCCCGAAGAGGCGATGCAAGTCGCCATTGCAGAGGCCTACGGCCGCGCGTAAACCTTTGCCCCGAACCATAGGGGAGGGGCATCATGAATATCTCGCGGGTTGCGGAACAGGGCCTTGTACTGCTGGGATGCGGCAAGATGGGCTCGGCGATGCTGGCGGGTTGGCTGGATCATGGGCTGCCCGCAGCTTCGGTCTGGGTCATTGATCCCAATCCCTCGGACTGGCTGAAGGCACAGGGCGTCAACATCAACACTGCGCTGCCCGAATCTCCGGCGGTGGTTCTTGTCGCCGTAAAACCCCAGATGATGGGCGAAGCCCTGCCTGCCATTCAGGCGCTGGGTGGCGGTGGCAGCCTGTTTATCTCAGTCGCCGCAGGCACTTCTCTGGCTACTTTTGAAAACGTGTTGGGAGCGGATACTCCGATCATCCGCGCCATGCCGAACACGCCTGCGGCGGTACGGCAGGGGATCACGGCGCTTGTCGGGAATGCCAAGGCCTCGGACGCGGATATAGTGCTGGCTGAGGACCTGCTGTCGGCAATAGGTGAAACGGTGCGTCTGGATGATGAGGCGCAGATGGATGCGGTCACCGGCGTCAGCGGTTCAGGCCCGGCCTACGTGTTCCACCTGATCGAAACGTTGGCACAGGCCGGTGAGGCGCATGGTCTGCCGCATGATCTGGCGATGAAGCTGGCCAAATCCACCGTGGCCGGGGCCGGGGCTCTGGCGATGGCCGCGGATGAAGACCCTTCGCAGTTGCGGGTCAACGTAACTTCGCCCAACGGCACCACGCAGGCCGCGCTTGAGGTGCTGATGCACGAAGAACAGGGCTTTCCCAACCTGCTGCACCGCGCCGTTCAGGCCGCCACCAACCGCTCCAAGGAGTTGTCTCGTGAGTGAGATTACATTTGACGAATTCCTCAAGGTCGACATTCGCGTGGGCGAGGTGATCCGCGCAGAGCCTTACCCTGAGGCCCGCAAACCTGCGATCAAGATGTGGATCGATTTTGGCGAAGAGATTGGCGAGCGTAAGACCTCGGCCCAGATCACGGCGCATTACGATCCCGCGTCGCTGGTGGGCAAACAGGTGATGGCGGTGGTCAATTTCCCTCCGCGACAGATCGGCAAGTTCATGTCCGAGGTTCTGGTGCTGGGCCTGCCCGATGAAAACGGAGAGATCGTTCTGATCGGTCCCGACGGCGAAGTTCCAATCGGCGGAAGGATGCATTGATGAAATTGCTGATCGCCCGACCGATGACCACCGCTGTCGAAGCCCGCGCCCGCGCCGAATTCGATGTAGAGATTCGCGATGAAACCCTGCCGCTGACGCAGGATGAAATGCTGCGCGCGTTGACCGAATTTGATGTGGTCGTGCCCACGCTGGGAGACCTGTTCTCAGCGCAGATATTTGCGCAGGTGCCTGAACCGCGCTGCAAGCTGCTGGCCAATTTCGGCGTCGGTTACAATCATATCGACGCCGCCGCCGCCCATGCTGCTGGCGTTGCCGTCACCAACACGCCCGGCGCGGTGACGGATGCCACGGCCGACATCGCCATGACCCTGCTGCTGTCCACCGCCCGCCGCGCGGGCGAGGGCGAGCGGCTGGTGCGTGCAGGCCAATGGCAAGGCTGGCACCCGACGCAGATGCTGGGCCATCATGTCTCGGGCAAGCGTGTTGGCATTGTCGGCATGGGACGCATCGGTCAGGCGATTGCAAGGCGCTGTCACTTCGGATTTGGCATGAGCGTCGCCTATCAATCCCGCAGCCCCAAGCAATTGGATTTTGCGTCAGAGTATATTCCGGACCTGAAGACTATGGCTGCAGCGGTGGACTTTGTTGTCGTTGCCGTTCCGGGAGGGGCCGAGACCCGGCACCTGATCAATGCGCAGGTGCTTGAGGCCATGGCCCCCTCGGCCATCCTGATCAATATCGCGCGCGGCGAGGTCGTGGATGAGGCCGCCCTGATCGCGGCCCTGCAGGCCGGTCAGATCGGAGGTGCCGGGCTCGACGTCTACGAATTCGAACCCACGGTGCCGCAGGCCCTGCGTGATATGCAGAACGTCACTCTGCTGCCTCATCTGGGCACTGCGACAGAAGAAGTGCGCACCGATATGGGGCATATGGCGCTGGACAATGTAGCAGCCTTTGCGGCTGGGCGGCCTCTGCCCAACCCGGTCTAGGCCCCGACCGCCTCGCGCCAGTGCTTGCGGCAAAGCGAGACGTAGGTCTCGTTCCCGCCGATCTGTACCTGTGCGCCTTCGGTAATGGTGTTGCCGTTTTCGTCCTGACGAATCACCATCGTCGCTTTGCGTCCGCATTCGCAGATGGTGCGGACCTCGCGCATTTCATCTGCCAGTGCCAGCAAGGCGGCGGAGCCGGGGAACAGTTTGCCCTGAAAATCCACGCGCAACCCGTAGGCAAGCACCGGCACTTTCAGGTCGTCCACCGCCCGGGCCAGTTGCCAGACCTGATCTTCAGACAGAAACTGCGCCTCGTCCACAAAGACGCAGGCAATCGACCCCTCGGCGCGGCGCGCCTCTATCATGGCAAAAACGTCGTCATCGGGTCGGAACGTGTCGGCCTGCTCTGAAATCCCGATGCGCGAGGCGATCCGCCCCGCACCGGCGCGCCCGTCGATATGCGCCGTCATCAGATAGGTGTTCATGCCGCGCTCGCGATAATTGTGCGAAGCCTGCAGCAATACGGTCGATTTGCCCGCGTTCATGGTGGAATAGTTGAAATACAGCTTTGCCATGGCGTCGGTCTAAATCCCGCAAACGACATGGGCAAGAGCATCAATGCGCAAATGAAAGCGACGCCGCCATTGCGGCTGCCGGGGCCGAGCAGATGCTCTTGGGGATGGAGAGCCCCGCGCCCTCAACAGCGGCGTCGTCGGCCTACATGGGGCCTATACACCACAGGGCTGAAATGATGCCCTGCCTTCACTCATTACCGGCACGAACGGCCGCCACTCACTCACAAAATCCCCGCAATTCTGAGGGATAGTCAATTAATGGCATTTCAATTATGACTCGGATATGGGAACTTTCCCTTCCCTTTCCCCCGGCACGGACAGGCAGGGAGGCAGGAGCGCAGGTAACAAGGGTAGCAAAATGGCGGATATCGGGGCCTATCTGAAGAAGCATACCGAGGCATTGGTTAAAGATGTCGGAATCGAGGCGGCGTGCGAGATCACCGGAAAGTCCAAGGCGACGCTGGGGCGGTACTATTCCGACAATGCCGAACACGCCGATCGGTTCATGCCGGTCGATGCCGTCGCGCGTCTGGAAAATGCCGCAACCTACCCGCACGTTACCGCTGCGCTGGCCGAGCTGAAGAATATCTCGCTGTCCTATGATGGCCGCAATTCGGACAGCCCGCGCACCGGTGGGGTGAATGCGGATGTCATCGCGCTGAGTCAACGGTTTGCGATGCTGATGACCGAATATCAGTCAGCCATCGAGGATGGCATCATCACTGTGAACGAGGCCAAGCGCCTGCTGAAGGAAACCAGCATGTTGCAGCAGGTCCTGATCGAAATGAAGCTGCATCTGGAAGAAGAAAGCGTCAGCTGACGCGGCAAACCGGTCTGCACCGCGGCGACCTGATCAGGCACCAGAGGTTTTGAGACAAAGAAGGCGACCCGCGGGTCGCCTTTCCGTTTTGTCCTGCGGGGGTATTGACCCCGGTCAGCTTTCGTCGTCATTGGCGTTTTTGCCGCGTCCGGGGCTGGCCCCCTCGGCACCATTGCCACCGCCGTTGTTACCCTTGGCACCGCCGTGACCTTTGCCGCCGCCTTTGCCCGGCTTATCCCCGCCGTGGCCGCCTTTGCCACCACCTTTGCCCGGTTTATCGCCACCTTTGCCGGGCTTGTCGCCGCCATGGCCGGGTTTACCTCCACCGCCGGGCTTGCCGCCGCCGTCTCCGGGCTTGCCGCCGCCGCCGCCATTGCCCGGATCGTTGTTGTCGCCTGGATCGCCGCCATCACCGGGATCAGAGCCGTTGCCGGGATCGCCTCCGTCACTCGGGGGGCTGCTTCCGTCGCTGCCGGAGCCTCCACCGCTGCTTGATCCCGACGATCCCGAGGGCAGATCGCTGTTGCGATCTTCACCACGGCTGCTGTCCGAGATCGAAGCGGTCGGCAGATCGGTCAGAAGCTCCGCCAGCCCCACACATTGCGTCGCGGTGTTTTGCACGATGGAGTCGAAATCCGTCCGCTTCTGCAGATAGGAAACGAACCCGGGCGTCACTTGCGAGCAGCCGCAAAGCGTACCGTAGTCGCCTTCGTTTGCAGCCGCCCTCGCGGTGTTGACGGTGCAGACCTGCGGCTCGGCCGCTGCGGCCTCGGTCGCCATGAACCCAAGAAACGGCGCGGCAACCAGCGCGGCCATTCCAACACGTGTATTTCGCTGCATAACAGGGTGCTCCCTCGGCTACATCACTCGAATGCGCTGGGCATCCGATCCCGATGTGGGTCCCTGAGATGAAGAAGCGGTTTAGGCTGTCTGAAGAAGTCTTGAGAAAGCGGTCATCCGTGCCGTTTGACGATCACCGAGCCAACCGAGTAGCCCGCCCCGAACGAGCAGATCAGCCCGACATCGCCGTCGCTCAGGTCATCTGAGTGTTTCGAGAAGGCGATAATCGACCCCGCCGACGAGGTGTTGGCATAGTCCTGCAGGATGTTGGGCTGTTCGCCCGGCTCGGGTTCGCGACCCAGAACCTTCTTGCCAATAAAATCGTTCATGGTCTTATTGGCCTGATGCAGCCACAGGCGTTTCAGATCGTTACTGGCCACGCCTTCGGCATCCATGTGGTCGCTGATATGCTTGCTGACCATGGGCAGGACTTCCTTGAAGACCTTGCGCCCGTTCTGCATGAACTGCATGTCGCGGCGATCGACGACTCCATCGGGGCGTGACCGGCGCAGAAAACCGTTATTGTTTCGGATGTTGTTGGAAAACGCGGTGGCGCAGCGGGTCGAGATGATCTCGAAATGTGGGCCCTTGGCATCGTCCAGACGTTCCACCAGCGTTGCGGTCGCCACATCGCCGAAGATGAAGTGGCAATCGCGGTCGCGCCATTCCAGATGTCCCGAACAGATCTCGGGGTTGACCACCAGCGCCGCTCGGACCGAGCCTGACCGGATCATATCAGCCGCCGCCTGAATGCCGAACGTGGCCGAGGAACAGGCGACGTTCATGTCGAACCCGAACCCATCGATCCCCAGCGCATCCTGTATTTCGATCGCAATCGCCGGATAGGCGCGTTCATGGTTAGAAGCGGCGCAGATCACCAGATCGACCTCATCCGCCGACCGCCCGGCCTGCGCCAGCGCTTTGCGGCACGCATCCACCGCCATTTCGGTCATGATCCCCGGTTCGTCATCGCTGCGCTGCCGTAGCGACGGATGCATTATTTCAGGGTCCAGCACGCCGGCCTTGTCCATGACGTACCGGTTTTCGATCCCTGACGCCTTGACAATGAACTCTTCCGAGGAATGCTCCAACGCCTCCATCTGCCCTGCCGCAATCGCATCGGCATTCTCGGCGTTAACCCGGTCGGCATAGGCGTTGAAGGCCTCGACCAACTCGGCGTTGGTGATGACATTTTCGGGTGTATAGACACCGGTTCCGGTGATGGCAGGAGTATACATGGCGGGTCCTGATTTCATGATCTGCACAAAATGCAGTCCCGGTGGGTTTTGATCAAGGTGTCTTGACCTAAGGGAATGCAACCCTGTGGGCGTGACGTTTTTATAGGTTGAGCCCCATGCCGGTCGACGCTTGCCCTGAGTGCGAAGTCTGCCGGTTTTCCCGACGCCAGAAGGGGCTTCGTCGACGACACAAAAAAAGCCCCGGTCAGCGACCGGGGCTTGTCTCGTTTGCTTTCAGATCAGCCCTGTAGCGACTGAACCTCAACCTCTCCCTCGGCCTGCGCCTTGATGGCGAGCGCTGCTGCGTGGGACCCAGCGGCCGTGGTGAAATAGGGGATCTTGTCGTACAGCGCGATGGACCGAATGGCCTTGCTGTCCTCGACCGCCTGTGCGCCCTCGGTGGTGTTCATCACCAATTGCACCTGGCCGTCCTTCAGCATGTCGACAACATCCGGGCGGCCTTCGTAGACCTTGTTGACCACGTCACAGGCTACACCTTGCGCCGCCAGCCAGCTTTGGGTGCCACGTGTTGCAACCAGCGAAAAGCCCTGCGCCGACAGCGTCTGTGCGGCCTCGAGCATCGCAGGCCCCTTGTCGGCATCCTTGATCGACACAAAGGCACGACCGGCCGCGGGCAGCACCATGCCCGCCCCCATCTGTGCCTTGAGGAAGGCGCGCGGGAAGTCATGATCCCAGCCCATCACCTCACCGGTCGAGCGCATCTCGGGGCCGAGGATCGTATCGACGCCGGGGAAGCGGGCGAAGGGCAGCACCGCCTCTTTTACCGAGAACCACGGCATGTTCGGGTCGGCGAGTGTCATCTGGTCGACGACCTTGTGGTCTTGTTCTTTGTTGTAAGCGGGACGCTGCGGGAAGTTCGACAGTGGTTCGCCCGCCATCACCCGCGCGGCGATTGAGGCGATGGCACTGTCGGTGGCCTTGGCTACGAAAGGCACGGTGCGGCTGGCGCGGGGGTTCACCTCGATCAGATAGATCTCGTCATCCTTGACCGCGAATTGCACGTTCATCAGACCGACCACATTCAGCGCGCGGGCCAGTTTATGCGCCTGATCCTCGATTTGCGCCAGGATCTCGGGGCTGAGCGAATAGGGTGGCAGCGAACAGGCCGAGTCGCCCGAGTGTACGCCCGCCTCTTCGATGTGCTGCATGATACCTGCGACATGCACATCCGTTCCGTCGCTGAGCGCGTCGACATCCAGTTCGACTGCGCCGGACAAATAGCTGTCGAGCAGCACGGGGCTATCACCCGAAACCACCACCGCCTCGGCGATATAGCGTTTCAGCTGATCCATATCGCGGACGATTTCCATCGCACGTCCGCCCAGCACGTAAGAGGGGCGGATGACCAGCGGAAAGCCGATTTCTTCGGCGATCTCAAGCGCCTGTTCGTCGGTTGAGGCGATGCCGTTCTTGGGCTGTTTCAGGCCCAACTCATTGACCAGCGCCTGGAACCGTTCGCGGTCTTCGGCCAGATCAATCGCGTCGGGCGTGGTGCCGAGGATCGGGATGCCCTCATTCTCAAGCGCGTGGGCCAGTTTCAGCGGGGTCTGGCCGCCGAACTGAACGATGACGCCGTGCAGGGTACCGTTTTCCTGCTCGGTGGTCAGGATTTCCATGACGTGCTCAAAGGTCAGCGGTTCAAAATACAGACGGTCCGAGGTGTCGTAGTCGGTGCTGACGGTCTCGGGGTTGCAGTTGACCATGATGGTCTCATACCCCGCATCGGTCAGCGCGAAACAGGCGTGACAGCAGCAATAATCGAACTCGATGCCCTGACCGATCCGGTTCGGGCCACCGCCGAGGATGACGACCTTCTTGCGGTCGCTCGGCCGCGCCTCGCATTCGACCTCGCCCATCATCGGGGCCTCGTAGGTCGAGTACATATATGGCGTCTGTGCCTCAAATTCGGCGGCGCAGGTGTCGATGCGTTTGAAGACTGCATTGACGCCCAGATTGCGGCGGGCGCGGCGGACGTTGGCTTCGTCGCGACCGGTCAGGTTGCCGAGACGCGCGTCAGTGAAGCCCAGCATTTTCAGCTTGCGGATGCCGTCTTCGGTGACCGGCAGGCCATCTTTGCGCACCTGACGCTCGGCCTCGATGATCTCGCGGATGCGCGCAAGGAACCACGGGTCGAACTTGGTAACGCCAAAGATTTCGTCGTCGGTCAGACCGTGACGCATCGCCTGCGCGATGGTGCGGAGCCGGTCCGGCGTCTGCTGGCTGATCGCCTTGATGACAGCGGCGTTGTCGTCGGCCTCGTCCCAGAGGCCTACATTCAGGCCGGGGATTTCGATTTCATCAAACCCGGTCAGACCCGATTCCATCGAGGCCAACGCCTTTTGCATCGATTCGTGGATCGTGCGGCCGATGGACATCGCCTCACCCACCGACTTCATCGCCGTGGTCAGGTAGGGTTCCGAGCCCGGGAATTTCTCGAAGGCGAATTTCGGAATTTTTGTCACGACATAGTCGATGGTCGGCTCGAACGAGGCGGGCGTGACCTTGGTGATGTCGTTGTCCAGCTCATCCAGAGTATAGCCCACGGCCAGTTTCGCGGCGATCTTGGCAATCGGGAAACCGGTCGCCTTGGACGCCAGCGCGGACGAGCGCGACACGCGCGGGTTCATTTCAATCACGACCATACGGCCATCGACGGGGTTGATCGCCCATTGCACGTTCGAGCCGCCGGTCTCGACCCCGATCTCGCGCAGCACGGCAATCGAGTGATTGCGCATGATCTGGTATTCTTTGTCGGTCAGCGTCAGGGCAGGCGCCACGGTGATCGAGTCACCCGTGTGCACGCCCATTGGGTCCACGTTCTCGATAGAACAGACGATGATGGCGTTGTCGGCGGTGTCGCGCACCACCTCCATCTCGTATTCTTTCCAGCCCAGCAGGCTTTCGTCGATCAGGATCTGACCAACGGGCGAGGCATCCATGCCCGAGCGGCAAATATGAATGTAGTCTTCGCGGTTATACGCCACGCCCCCGCCAGTACCACCCAGCGTAAAGGCCGGACGGATGATGGCTGGCAGGCCCACGGTTTCAAGCGTGTCCAGAGCCAGCGCCACCCCGGCGTCGAGGTCTTTCTTACCGGTGTCGTCCTTGGGGGCTGTCACAATCTCGGCCTTCGGGTTTTCAATACCCAGCCGGTCCATCGCCTCGCGGAACAGGGCGCGATCCTCGGCCATCTCGATGGCGTCGCGCTTGGCACCGATCATCTCGACCCCGAACTTGTCCAACACGCCCATCTCTTCCAGCGCCAGCGAAGTGTTCAGCCCGGTCTGCCCGCCCATGGTGGGCAGCAGGGCGTCCGGGCGTTCTTTCTCGATGATCTTGGCAACCACCTCGGGCGTGATCGGCTCGATATAAGTGGCGTCCGCCAGACCGGGATCGGTCATGATCGTTGCGGGGTTCGAGTTCACCAGAATGACCCGGTAGCCTTCCTCGCGTAGCGCCTTACAGGCCTGAGCGCCCGAGTAGTCGAACTCACACGCCTGACCAATAACAATGGGCCCCGCCCCGATGATCATGATCGACTGGATGTCGGTTCTTCTCGGCATGGCCTTGTTCCTTCGATTGTCCGCGAGTCAGGGCACCGCCCCAGCGCCCAAATTGTCCTGCGTTATAGGGACCGCGCGAAAAGGTGCAAGAGGTATCGGAAACAAGGGTGAAATTGCCGCTTTCCCCCCTTTCCCCTGCTGGCGTATCCTCTATATCGCGCAGCACGGCAGATGAGGATGCACTTGCGTATTCGTTTCGATCAAGGACCAGCCGGGCGTGGTACCCGGTTTGACCGTCCCTCCCGGATCATCCGCGCGGATCAGGCGGAGGAGGTGCCCCAGGCTCTGGCGGCGCTGGATCAAGCGCGTGCGGATGGGGCATGGCTGGCCGGATATGCAAGCTATGAACTGGGCTATGTGCTGGAGCCGCGTTTGGCGGAGCGCCTACCCGCGGGGCGTCGGTTGCCGCTGCTGTGCTTTGGCGTGTTTGGAGAGCCTGATCGCGTTGGCCTGTCTGCCGACACCGGCGGCGTGAGCGCGTTTCAACCCCGCTGGGACGAGGCGCGTTATACGCGCGCCTTTCGCACGGTGCATGACGCTATCGGCGCGGGCGATATTTATCAGGCGAATCTGACCTTCCCCATAGACCTCGAAGTCAGCGGTGACAGTGTCGCGCTTTATGCCGCGCTGGCTGCGGGTCAGCCCGTGGGCCACGGTGCGCTGGTCGAGCAAGACGGGCTACCCGACCTGTTGAGCCGCTCGCCCGAACTATTCTTCCGCACCGATGCCGAGGGCCGGATCGAAACCCGCCCGATGAAGGGCACCCAGCCGCGCAGCGAAGACCCGGTCGAAGATGAACGTCGCCGCGCGTTTCTGACCTCGGACGAAAAGAACCGGGCCGAGAACCTGATGATCGTCGACCTGCTGCGCAACGATATCAGCCGCGTGGCGCTGGCCGGGTCCGTCAAGGTGCCCGAGCTGTTCAAGGTGGAAACCTATGCCACCGTTCATCAGATGGTCTCTCTGGTGCAGGCGCAGCTGCACCTTGGGGTGGGCCTGTCGGATATCCTGACGGCGCTGTTTCCCTGCGGCTCGATCACCGGTGCGCCCAAGATTCGCGCGATGGAGATTCTGTCGGAGCTCGAACCTTGGCCCCGCGATGTCTATTGCGGCACCATCGGTTGGGCCGCGCCAGACGGGCGGTCCGAATTCAACGTGGCCATCCGCACCCTCATGGTCGAAGACGGCAAGGCGACCCTGAACGTGGGCGGCGGCCTCGTCTGGGACAGCACCGCCCCATCGGAATATGAGGAGGCGCTATGGAAGGCCCGCTTCGCCCACCAGCTGACCCTGATTTCCGCCTGATCGAAACGCTTGCCTTTCGACCAGGGCAGGGATTCGTTCGGCTGGATCAGCACCTGGCGCGTATGGCGCGTTCTGCCCAGACCTTCGGGATTGCCTTCGACCGGGCTGCGGCGCTGAGGGCATTGCGCGGCGCGTCGGGCGATGTCCCGCTGCGCTGTCGCCTGACGCTGGACGCAGGCGGGAGTTTTGCGCTGACCACCGGAGCACTTGCTGAAAACCCGTCGCACTGGCGGGTAAGCGTGGCGGAGCAGCGCTTATCGTCGACGGATATCTGGTTGCGCCACAAAACCACTCGCCGCGTGGTCTATGATACAGCGCGGGCGGCTTTGCCCAAAGGTGTCGACGAGTTTCTGTTCCTGAATGAACGGGATGAGATGTGCGAGGGCACGATCACCAACCTGTTTCTTGATATGCCCGATGGCCGTCGCCTGACGCCAACATTGTCCAGCGGGGTTCTGCCCGGGGTCCTGAGGCAGGAAATGCTGGATCATAAGGTCGCGACCGAAACCGTGCTGACTTTGACCGATCTGCAAAACGCGCAAACGATGCATGTCGGCAATTCACTGCGGGGACTGATCCGGGCGGAGCTTGTAACACCGTGAGTAGACAAAGCGACTGGGCCTCACGCCCGACACAGGCCCAGCGGCTGAGGTTGGAATTCGGGCTGTTCTACATCGCCGTCCCGATTCTGATCGCGGTGCTGTTCCCGCCCGACTGGATGTTCCCCTCGCTCTTCGCGTTCACCGGGCTGGGCATCATCCTGTTGCATAATACGCCGGGCTTTTCCTGGGCCGAGCTGCGCTATGGTTGGCGCAATTGGTCCTGGGCCGAGGTCTTGCTGTTCACGATTGCGATGGCGGCCTTCTGTTCGGCGCTTGTGCTGATCGCGCGACCCGATGCGGCCTTTGGGCTGCTGAAACACCGGCCCGAGTTACTGGTGTTCATCTGGATCGGCTACCCGCTGGCCTCGGCCCTACCGCAAGAGCTGCTGTTTCGCACGCTGTTCTTCCGCCGCTACCACGCGATCCTGCCCGACGGGCGGCCTGCATATCTCTGGAATGCAACGCTGTTTTCGCTGGCGCATCTGATGTACTGGAGCTGGATCGTCGCTGCGATGACATTCGCCGGAGGGTTGCTGTTTGCATGGGCCTATCGCCAGCGCGGGTCGTTCCTGTACGCGGTTCTGTTGCATGCGATTGCGGGCAATATCATCTTTGCCGCCGGTCTGGGGGTCTATTTCTATTCCGGCAACGTGCAAAGACCGTTCTGACCGCCCGACCTGCCTTGACTTTCCAAGCCTGACAGGGTGTATCGGCGCGACGAATTCTGCGCCCGAAGGGATATTTTCATGCACGCCTATCGCAGCCACACCTGCGCCGCTCTGACCGCCGCCAATGTCGGTGAAACCGTCCGCCTGTCCGGTTGGGTGCATCGGGTCCGAGATCACGGCGGCGTGCTGTTCATCGACCTGCGCGACCATTTCGGCGTGACGCAGGTTCTGTGCGACGGCGACAGCGCCGCCTTTGCCGAGCTGGAAAAGGTGCGCTCTGAATGGTGTATCCGCATCGACGGAACGGTCAAAGCGCGCGATGCGGATTTGGTGAACCCGAAACTGCCGACCGGCGAGATTGAGGTTTATGTGCGCGAACTGGAAGTGCTGGGCGCCGCCGACGAACTGCCGCTGATGGTCTTCGGAGATCAGGAATACCCCGAGGAAACCCGCCTGCGCTATCGCTATCTGGACCTGCGCCGCGAGGCGATGCAGCAGAACATGACCCTGCGCTCCGACGTTGTGGCATCCATGCGCAAACGCATGTGGGATCAGGGGTTCCGCGAGTATCAAACGCCGATCATTACCGCCTCGTCGCCCGAGGGCGCGCGGGACTTCCTTGTGCCCTCGCGTCTGCATCCGGGCAAGTTCTATGCGCTGCCGCAAGCTCCGCAGCAGTTCAAGCAGCTGATCATGATGTCGGGCTTCGATAAGTATTTTCAGATCGCGCCGTGCTTCCGCGACGAAGACCCGCGCGCTGACCGCTCGCCGACCGACTTCTACCAACTCGACCTTGAGATGTCGTTTGTTGAGCAGCAGGACGTGTTCGACACGATCCAGCCCGTTCTGACCGGCGTGTTCGAGGAATTCGGCGGGGGCCGGAAGGTCGATCAGGAATGGCCGCAGATTTCCTACAAGGACGCGGCCCTTTGGTACGGCACCGACAAGCCCGACCTGCGCAATCCTATCAAAATGCAAGTGGTCTCTGACCACTTCCGCGATAGTGGCTTCGCGATTTTCGCGAAGCTGTTGGAGCAGGACGGCACCGAAATCCGTGCCATTCCCGCGCCAACGGGGGGCAGCCGCAAGTTCTGCGACCGCATGAACGCGTTTGCCCAGAAAGAGGGTCTGCCCGGTATGGGTTACATCTTCTGGCGCGATCAGGGCGAAGGGAGAGAGGCCGCAGGGCCTTTGGCCAAGAACATCGGGCCTGAGCGCACCGAGGCGATCCGTCAGCAACTGGGGCTGGATGTGGGTGATGCGGCGTTCTTCCTGGGCGGCAAGCCCAAGGCCTTTGAGAAGGTTGCCGGAAAGGCGCGCGACGTGATCGGCGATGAGCTTGGCCTGACCGAGAAAGACCGCTTTGCCTTTGCCTGGATTGTCGATTTCCCGATCTACGAGCAAGATGAAGAAACCGGCGCGATCGATTTCGAACACAACCCGTTCTCGATGCCGCAGGGTGGGATGGAAGCGCTGAACGGTAACCCTCTGGACGTGCGCGGCTATCAGTATGATCTGGCTTGCAACGGCTACGAGCTGGTCTCGGGCGCGATCCGGAACCACAAGCCCGAGATTATGTTGAAAGCCTTCGAGCTGGCTGGCTACGGCGAAGACGAGGTGAAATCCCGCTTTGGTGCCCTGTTCAACGCCTTCCACTACGGTGCCCCGCCGCACGGGGGCTGTGCGGCTGGTATCGACCGGATCGTGATGCTGCTGGCCGATGAAGCCAACATCCGCGAGGTCATGATGTTCCCGATGAACCAGCGCGCCGAAGACCTCATGATGGACGCGCCCTCTGATCCGACCTCGGATCAGTTGATGGAGCTGGGCCTGCGTATTATCCCGCAAGATTGATCGAACTCGCCCGCCCTGTGCGGGCGATTTTCGTTTTGGGGCGGCCGTAGTAATCACTCCAGCGGGTTTGCGATGTCCCGGCGATTGCTGCGGATGCCTTTCGCCGTCAGGCGGGTCTGACGATAAACCCAGATGCACAGAAGGCTTGCTGTCACGAAATAGGCCGTCAGCATTTCAGATCGCCTCCTGCCGTTCCAGCCGCTCCTGTACCAGCCCGGCGACCCGTGCCGCCTGTGCCGTCACTGGCGCGCCCTGCATCCGCGATTGTGTAAGTTGCCGCGCTGCGTCGGCCAGTACCGTGTCCTGTGCATCCCGCGCTACGCTTTGCAGAAACTGCGCGACATAGTCGAATGTGCGCTGATCGGTCGGACCCGTCAGCAGGTCGGCGATATGGGCCATGTCATCCTGATAAGCCAGCGGATCGGGATAGACGACCTCGTCCCGCACGGCCTCGAGCCCGCCGGGGCGCCGGTCTTCGGGCAGAAGTTCAAGGATGGTTTTCTGGAAATACCCGACCGAGCTGAGCGGTTTGGCCATAAACCCGTCGGCCCCCGCGCGCATCGCGGTCGATTTTGCGTTATCGTCACCCGACAACCCCAGTATAACGCTGATACGCGGCACCACATGGGTGAGTTCGGCGATCAGATCGGCCCCCGATCCATCCGGCAGCCCCATATCGACGATCAGGACCGAGGGGCGGTAGATTTGCAAATGCCGCCGCGCCGATTGCAGACAATCCGCCCGCCGGATACGGGCGCCGCTGTGCAGGCACATCAATCGAATTGCATCGCAGGCATAGCGGCTGTCTTCGACCACAAGGATCGTCTGACCCAGCAGCGGCCGCATCTTGGTGGCCAGCGCCGGAGCGGTGAATGGTCCCGAATCGTCCATGGCAGAACTCCTGATTAGCAGATGCCTCACGCTAGGAACTTCCGGCTAATACAGGGTTAACGCGCGTTTTGGCGCACTTGCCCTTTCACCGGACAGCCCGCATAACCGCTGCAACGCAGAACGGAAGGAGAGCTTCATGATCGGTCGTCTCAACCATGTTGCCATCGCGGTGCCTGATCTCGAGGCCGCCTCGGCCCAGTAT
Source organism: Ruegeria sp. CJ3 (assembly GCF_056536725.1). Classification (NCBI taxonomy): domain Bacteria; kingdom Pseudomonadati; phylum Pseudomonadota; class Alphaproteobacteria; order Rhodobacterales; family Roseobacteraceae; genus Ruegeria; species Ruegeria sp. CJ3. Next base: position 409,003 of record NZ_JBQFQE010000002.1, on the reverse strand, counting down.
CGCAACGCATTGGGTGCCAAGGTCGGCGCGCCGCAGGATGAGCCAGATCACGGGGTCACCGTTGTGTTCATCGAACTGCCCAATACCAAGATCGAACTGCTGTATCCCTTGGGCGAAAACAGCCCGATCAACGGGTTTCTTGAAAAGAACCCCGCCGGTGGCATTCACCATGTCTGCTATGAGGTCGAGGATGTCATAGCCGCGCGCGACCATCTGAAAGAGACCGGAGCGCGCGTGCTGGGAACCGGAGAGCCCAAGATCGGCGCCCACGGCAAGCCGGTTTTGTTCCTGCACCCCAAAGACTTCAACGGTTGCCTTGTTGAACTGGAACAGGTCTGACGCAGATGACGATCACGGCCGCGCTGGTTCTGTTTGCAGTCATTTGGTTCTTGACCCTGCTGGTCGTGCTGCCGGTGCGGATCAAGACGCAGGGTGATCTGGGCGATATCGTTCCGGGCACCCATGCGGGTGCGCCGGAAGTGCATCACATGAAGAAAAAGCTCTGGATCACCACTGGTATCACGGTGATCCTGTGGGCGATCATCGCAGGGATCATCATCTCAGGCGTGATCTCGGTGCGCGATTTCGATTGGCTGAACCAGTTGGAACCGCGCAACTAGCGCCTAGGCCCGCGGCCCCGATAGCCCGTGGTAGATGTGAGTGAACGTCGCAGCCCCGAGGATCGGGATCAGAAGGTTCACCAGCGGCACCGATAAAGGAATGGCCATCAGGGTACCCGCAGCCCAGATGGTCATGCTGTGTTTTGCCCGCAGCTTTCGCGCGCCCTCGCGCCCCAACCGGCGCATAGCGGCGAGGGTGAAATACTCTCGCCCCAGCAGAAAGCCGTTCATGCCCCAGAAAATAAACAGCGCAAACGGTGTGAAGAACGCATAGAGGATCAGCGCCAGAAGGTTGGCCACAATCAGCACGCCAAGAAAGCTGAGCGTGTCCCGCAACGCGTCACCGAACGGAATACGTTGCGCTGGCGGCAAACCAGCATAGTGTTTGTCCTCAACGGCTTGAGCCACTTCGTCCAGAAACATTGAGGTAATGGCCGAAGCGACAGGCACCATCAGAAACACCGACAGTACCATCATCAGCAGGAACGATGATACACTGAGCAGGTCGTTCAGCCATGTCACCTCACCGAGAATCGGCAGGGTGGCTTGCTCGCCGACCAACACGTTGATCAGCCATAGAAACCCCGCATAGGCCGCCACCAGCAGCGCAAAGGTTAGGCCAACACCCAGCAGCAGCACTTTGCGGAACCGGGGATCTCCGATCTGGCCCAGCGCCTGTAGGAAGGACTGGATGATGATCATTCGGAAACCCATTGTGTCAGGGCGGCGACATCGGGGCGGGGGCGCTCGGGCGGGGCTTTGCTCTCGGTTGCAATGTGGACAAAGCCCACGATGCGTTCGTTGTCCGCCAGACCCAAGGCATCCCGGCAGAACGCGCGATCATGGGCCTGCCAGCCGGACAGCCAATTGGCCCCCCAACCCGCAGCCAGAGCTGCGTTCAGCAGGCCCAGGCAGGCAGCCCCGGCCGAATAGGTCTGCTCGATCGCTGGCACCTTGTCCGAAGGTTTCTGCACTTCGATGACTGCCACAGCCAGATGCCCCATGTCGAACTGACTGCGGGCCTTGGCAATCTCTTCCGGGGGTTTGCCGAGCGCCTGACCACGGCTCTCGGTCAATTCTGCCAGGCGCGGCATGGCGCCCTTTTCGATCACGACAAACCGCCAGGGCTCCAGCTTGGCATGATCCGGGCTGCGTGCGGCGGCGGTGAGCAGCGGAAACAACTCGTCGCGGGTCGGGGCAGGAGCCACCAAAGTCTTGGCCGGTCGCGAGCGGCGCGCGTGCAGGAAATCCAGCGCGGCTTGGTTCTTGAGAGACATATGTTAATTTCCTTCACATGGGCGGTCTGTATGTCGGAGACCTGCCGTCCTCTTTCAAGGGCAAACTGCCCCCGAAAGGGTGACAAATTCAATCGGAAATACCGTCTGGGATCAGGTGTCCAGGTGCCTCGGAGGGATTATTCCCTTGGGCCGTCGGTCTCGCGTATCTGATAGACGCCTTCGGGCAGGTCCAGCGCTGCTGCCAGATCGCGCACCTGTTCGGGTGACAGGGTGATTTTCTGGATCTGATCGGTGCGGGGGTCCAATTGCTCGATCGTGACGCATTCGGCGAAGCTGTTGATCACAATATCTTCCTGTAAAGGCTTGGGGCCTTCATCCACCAGCGTAATGACCGTCGAGTCGAATTCGTGCTCAATAGAAAACATATCCGCAGACTGCCGATCACGAGACCGTAATGCAACCCGGCAGCGACGGAATCCAATGTGGCCCACCCCGACAAGCCGCGCTATGGTTGCCTGCGGTCAAAGTGACTGAAAGGAACCCGAATGCGCCGTCTTGCCTTGATGCTGGTATTGTTGCTGGCGGCGTGCGAGTCCCCCTCGCTTGTGGCTGTTCCGGCTGAGAGGTGGCAGCCATCGTCATCCGACCAGAAGGCCACCGCCCGCAGCTTTGAACAAGTCAGCCGCGCTGTTGGCGAGGCGGCGGGCCGGGAATGTCGCCGCCGGGCGCGTTCGGCCAATTGCGATTTTGTCATTCTGGTCGATCTCGACCCCCGCGCCCCGGCAAATGCGTTTCAGACCGTGGACGAGGATGGCCGTCCATTGATCATTTTCACCCAACCGATGATCCGCTCGGCGCAGAACGCGGACGAGCTGGCCTTTGTCATGGGGCATGAGGCGGCGCATCACATTCTGGGCCACATCGCCCGGCAGGCCCAGAACGCCAAGGACAGCGCCCGCATCTTTGGCGAACTGGCCCGCAATCAGGGGCAGGATGCGGCCGGGGTCGAGCGGGCGCAGGAACTGGGCGCCAAGGTCGGCGCGCAGACCTATTCCCGAGAGTTCGAGCTGGAAGCGGACCGGCTGGGCACGGTTATCACCTATTCGGCAGGGTATAATCCGCTGACCGGCATGAATTTCTTTCAGCGCATCCCGGATCCCGGGGATCGCTTTCTGGCTACACACCCGCCCAACGCCAAACGGGTCGAGGCGGTTCTGCAGACCGCCCGACAGTTGGGTCCGCAATAATGACCGAATTGACTCAACTGGGCGTGGTGCTGAGCGATCGCGGCTCGAAATATGCCGTGACAGGCGCGCGCGCCACCAGCCGGGCCGAGGTGGATGCGGTTCTGGCCGCGCTGAAATCTGACAAGGCTTACGCGAAGGCGACCCATAATACATGGGCCGCCGTCTTGCCGACCGGTGCGCTGAAGGCCGACGATGGCGAGGCCGGCGCGGCGATGGTGATCCTGCGGATGATGGAACGCGCCGAACTGTCCGATCACGTCATCATCGTAACCCGCTGGTATGGCGGCAAGAAACTGGGCGGTGATCGCTTCCGCCGGGTGCAGGATGCGACGCGGGCCTATCTTGATCACCTCGCGGGCCGGGCATTGACCTGAGTCAAGGGGGGCGTTGGCCAAATCGGTTAGGTTCCCGGCACGTGTGCAGGGGAAAGGAAACCGTATGTCCCACCGCAAAAAGCTGCGACATCACGCAGGCCTTGTCGACGAGATGGCCACAGCGCTGGGTGTTGATCTGCAGGAGGCTTCCATCAGCGGGGCGGTGCGGTTGGACGAGATATCGGATGCAGTCCTTCGCTGTACGGAATGTGCAAATCCGGGGCATTGCGAGGCGTTTCTGGCCGGAAAACCAGACGCGGTCCGCGCGCCGGAATATTGCCGCAACCAGGAATTGTTGAACAGGCTGATGCCGTAACGGGAAAGGTGCCGTCATGCCGCGATTGGGACAGATCATGACTCATCTTCGTCTGGTCCTGCGGATGGGCCGGGTGACCGGAACCGACATCGTGTCAGCGCATCGCGAAGGACGGCTGACACAAGAGGAATGGGCCGAAATGGTCGCCCTCTGCCGTGGATGTGAATGGGCCCGGGCCTGTCCCGATTGGCTGAATGAGAATGAAACCGCTGAACAGGCGCCGTGCACCTGCCCCAACCGGGCCCGGTTCGCCGCGCTGAAAGCCGGAAACACGTAAGGTGAACAGATGGCACAGATACCGCTTGGCGAGATCGAGAAGCACTTTTGGCTGACGCGATCTGTGGCGCGCTGCATGGGCGTTTCGCTGACCGAGGCAATGGCCGAGGGCAAGCTGACAGAGCATGATTATGCCCAGATGGTCACGCGCTGCCGCGCATCGGGTTGCAATGAACGATGCCTGATCTGGTTGGCCTCACAACAGGCAAGCGCCACCGCCGCGCCCGATTTCTGCGCTAATGCGCAGGCGTTCAACGAACTGGTGTAACACCGGTCAGAGCTTGCTGTGCGATCCGTCGCACAGCGGCGGGTTTGCACTGTGCTTGCAGCCGCAGAAAAACACTTTCTTGCTGGCCTCGGCGGTGTATTTCACGGGTTCGAATCCGGTGTCCTTGTGAGACCCATCGCAGAAGGGCTGGCGCTGGGATTTGCCGCAGGCGCACCAGAAATAGGTCTTGCCCTCGGTGACTTCGACCGGAAAGGGGGCGTTCTGCGCGATGATTGGCGCGTCTGACATTTGGCTTCTCCGTCATTGGCTGATGTCAGGTCTTGAGTTTAGGGCAGGCCAGACAAAAGGGTAGCCCGCATCCGCAGGGTCGTGCCGCCAGCGTTGTTTCGCCTTTAATCACGGCAACGTGATCGACACGGTTGCCAGATGAAACTCTTGGTCTTATTCTGATACTGGCCCCGAAAAATTGGGCAATATCAGAAAAGTAATAGAGGATTGACGGACATGAAACTGAAATTTGCTGCCATCTGCGCCACAGCTGTTGTTCTGACTGCGTGCTCGCAGCAGGAAGAACCGACCCCGGTCTACATCCAGCCCGATTATGACAAGTTCGGCACGCCCAGCTGTGCGGCGGGTTATGAGCTGGCCACCACCGAAGCGGGTCAGACTGTCTGTAATCCGGTGACCCAATAAGCCATTCGCAGACGGTCCCGGTTGGGGCCGTCTGCATTTCTGCCGCATGGGTGCCGCCCTTGGGGGCGGTTTTTTCTTGCCTTTCTGTCGCCGTCACTGAACCTGAGGGGCAGAGTTTCGACCGGAAAGACATATGCGCAATTTCTTCAACCGCCTGTGCGACCGCACCCGCTGGAGTTGGCAGGGCCTGCGCGCCACGTGGCGCGATGAATATTCTTTTCGCAGCTGGGGGTGGGCCAATCTGATCTCGGTCTTACTTGCCTTTCTGTTGCCATTGGGCCCGACGGATCGGGCTCTGATCCTGATCATGGGCGTCTTGGTTCTGGTTGCGGAGCTGTTCAATACCGCCATCGAACGTGCGGTTGATCATACCTCTACCGAACAGAACCCTTTGGCCGGGCAAGCCAAGGATGCTGCCAGTGCTGCGGTTGCGCTGACAGCTATCGCTGCGGGTGTTGCGTGGGTGTTTGCGCTGGTCGGGTTGCTCTGAGCGCTCAGGTCTTGGGCAGCAGACGCCCCCACAGGTCGTATTCCCCGGCCTCATCCACCTCGACCTGAACGATGTCGCCGGGCTTCAGACCCTCGAACCCCTCGTCAATGAACAGGTTTCCGTCGATCTCGGGCGCATCGGATTTGGTGCGGCAGGTTGCGGCCTCGTCATCGACCTCATCGACGATCACGTCCAGTGTCTGGCCGACCTTGGCGGCCAGCTTCGCCTCGGAAATGGCCTGCGCCTTTTCCATGAAACGATCCCAACGCTCTTGCTTGATCTCGGCTGGGACGTGATCGGGCAGGTCGTTTGACCGGGCGCCATCGACGTTTTCGTATTGAAAACAGCCGACGCGATCCAGTTGCGCCTCATCCATCCAGTCCAGCAAGGTCTGGAATTCGGCCTCGGTCTCGCCGGGATAGCCGACGATGAAGGTCGAGCGCAGGGTGATATCGGGGCAGGTGGCCCGCCATGCCGCGATCTCATCCAGCGTTTTGGCCCCAGCCGCCGGGCGCGCCATGCGTTTCAGCACATCCGGATGGGCGTGCTGGAACGGGATATCGAGATAAGGCAGCACATTGCAGCCCGTATCCGCCATCAGCGGGATCAACTCGCGCACATGAGGGTAGGGGTAGACATAGTGCAGCCGCACCCAGGCATCGAACTGGCCCAGTTCGCGCGCCAGATCGGTGATGTGGCTGCGCACCTCGCGGTCTTTCCACGGGTTCACATCGTATTTGCGATCCAGCCCATAGGCTGAGGTGTCCTGCGAGATCACCAGCAATTCGCGCACGCCATTATCCACCAGTTTCTCTGCCTCGCGCAGCACCGCATGAGCCGGACGGCTGGCCAGCTTGCCGCGCATATCGGGGATGATGCAGAACTTGCACTTGTGGTTACAGCCCTCGGAAATCTTGAGATAGCTGTAGTGGCGCGGAGTCAGCTTGACGCCCGAGGCGGGCAGCAGATCGACATATGGGTTCGGGTCGGGCGGCACAGCGGCATGGACGGCATCCAGCACCTGTTCGTACTGGTGCGGCCCCGTGACCGCCAGAATGCGCGGATGATGTTCACGGATATAGTCAGGCTCGGCCCCTAGACATCCCGTCACGATGACCTTGCCGTTTTCGACCAGCGCCTCGCCAATGGCTTCGAGCGATTCAGCTTTGGCGCTGTCGAGAAACCCGCAGGTGTTCACAATCACGGCATCGGCCCCGGCATAATCCGGCGAAATACCGTATCCTTCGGCGCGCAGCCGGGTCAGAATCCGCTCGCTGTCGACCAGCGCCTTGGGGCATCCCAAAGACACCATCCCAAGGGTGGGCTGGCCGCGGCGGGCCGTTTCGGTGATCTGCACCGAAGGGGCCAGATCAGGGCGGAGGTTTGGCGGGTTCGTACTCATGGCCGGGCATATAGAGGGGAAAGCTTCCCCTTGCAAATGCCGCCCGCACAGGGCTGACTTGCAGTAGAGCAGATAAGCCGGAAAGGCAGACCGATGAAGTGGCTCATTCGTATTGTTTTTCTTCTGGTTGCGGCCTTCGGGTTGGTAATTGGCGCGTTGCTGCTGATGCCGGGTGACAAGCTGGCGACCATTCTGGCGGAACAGGTCAAGGCGCAGACAGGCCGTGACCTGACCCTGTCGGGCGATGTGCGGTTGTCGTTCTGGCCGGTTCTGGGCATGGAGACGGGTCCCGTCACCTTCGGCAACGCCCCCTGGGCCGGGTCCGAGCCGATGGTCAGCGCACAAAGTCTGGCCGTGGGGATTGATGCCGCTGCCTTGATGTCCGGCGACATCCGCATCAAACGGGTGCTGGCCGAAAGCCCTGTTCTTCGACTTGAACGCACCGACGGGCGCGGGAATTGGGAGCTGCACCAGCCCGGAAACTCGGACGTCTCCGGTGTATCGGCGCAAGCGGTCGAGAGTCGCCCGATCACGCTGGAACGGCTGGAACTGACCGGAGCTCGGCTGATTTACCTTGAAAACGGCGCGGTCAGCATGGATTTCGCCAATGTCGACCTGTCCGCCCGCTGGCCGGATATCACCGATCCGATGCAGATGCAGGCCAGTATGCCCGTGCCCGGCGGTGCGGTTGAGGTTGACCTGACAATCCCCGATTTGCCTGCCTTTTCGAGCGGGGTAGCGACACCGCTGGACCTGAGCCTGACCGCGCCGGGCGGAGATGTTCAGTTCTCGGGTCGGGTGAATTTGGCCGGAGAAATGGATGGCAAGACTACGGTCACAGCACGCGACACCCACAAGATGCTGACAGCCTTCGGGCAGGGCGGTGTGCAGGTGCCCGAGGGGCTGGGGCAGGTGGCCTCGGTTTCGGGGCAGATGACCTATACCAGCGATGGTCGGATTTCGCTGCGCGATATGACCACCGTGCTCGACAGTAATCGGCTAGACGGAGAGGCGGATATCCAGATCGCAGATCCACCGCAGATCACCGCGCGCCTCAAGGCCGGGGGCCTTGATCTGTCGAAGGTCGCAGGCGAGGGCGCGTCGGGCAGTGGTTCGGGGTCGAACAAATGGTCAAAACAGCCGATCGATGCGTCGTTTCTGGCGCTGGCCAATGGGACCATCCGGCTGCAGGCCGACTCGATTTCGGTGCCGGGGATGCAGTTTGGTCAGAGCGACCTGACGCTTGAACTCGACCGGTCGCGCGCGGTGCTCAGGATGCAGCCGGCCTCGCTGTTTTCCGGGCAGTTGAACGGGCAGGTCGTGGCCAATAATCGCAATGGTCTGTCGGTTGGCGGCAATATCAAGGCCGACAATATCGACATCAAAGAGGCACTGACCACCTTGGGTGATATCACGCGCCTATCCGGCACGGGCTCGGGCACGCTGGAGTTTCTGGGCGTCGGGCAGACCGAGGATCAGATCATGCGCTCGCTCAGCGGGAAGGGCAGTATCGCGGTGGGCAAGGGCGTGATCTCGGGGCTCGATCTTGACCGGTTGATGGGCCGGGGTAAGGGCTCGGGCGGGACGACCGTGTTCAACAGCCTGACGGCCAGTTTCACGATGCAAAACGGCGATCTGACAAATAACAATCTGCTGATGCAGTTGGACAATTTCCGAGCCGATGGTGCAGGCCGTGTCGGACTGGGCGCGCGGGACATCGACTATCTTTTCACCCCCGTCGCCCTGCGGGCCAATTCCGGTCAGGGCATCTCGGTCCCGGTGCGGATCGTGGGGCCATGGAGCAACCCGTCGATCAAACCTGACCTCACCAAGGTCATCGAGGCGGCGGCAGAGGGTAAGCTCAAGGACCTTGAAGATGACGCCAAAGGCAAAGTTCTGAAAAAGGTCGGTGACGAGCTGGATACGACCATCACCGACACGGAACAGGTCGAGGATGCGTTGAAGAAGAAGCTTGAGGACGAGGCCAAGAAAGGCCTTCTGAAGCTGTTCGGCGGGGATTGATGCGGGGGCGTATCACGCCCCCGCATCATCAGATCGTCTGATCGTAGTCGCCAACGCCGGGTTCGGTGCGGATCACAGCGTCGATATCGGCAAAGATCGCGCGCATCTCGGCTTCGCTCTCGCTGCTTTCGCAGACCACAACAAGGTTCGGGGTGTTGGACGACGCGCGCACCAGCCCCCAGCTGCCATTGTCCAGAATGACCCGCGCGCCGTTGACTGTGACGACCTCTTTGATCGCGCGGCCCGCGAGGGTTTCTCCCGCGTCGGCCTTTGCGACCAGCTTGTCGACCAACCGTTGCAGAATATCGTACTTCTCGGTATCGGCGGCATAGGGCGACATGGTGGGGGTCGACCAGGTCTTGGGCAGCGCCTTGCGCAGGTCCGACATGCTTTGATCCGGGTTGCGATCCATCAGCTTGCAGATTTCCACCGCCACACGCATACCGCAGTCATATCCGCGTCCGACCGGTTCGGCCAAGAAGTAGTGACCGGATTTCTCGAACCCAGCCAGCGCGCCAATTTCCTTGACCCGGCGCTTCATATGGCTGTGGCCGGTCTTCCAGTAATCGGCCTTGACCCCACGTGCCTTCAACTCGGGGTCGCTGGCAAAAAGGCCGGTGGATTTCACATCCGCGACAAAGGTCGCGTTTGGATACAGTTTGGCCAGATCGCGCGCCATGATGACGCCAACCTTATCGGCAAAAATCTCCTCGCCTTCATCATCCACGACGCCGCAGCGATCACCGTCACCGTCGAACCCCAACGCCAGATCGGCGCCGCTGGCTTTGACCGTGTCGGCCATGTCGTGCAGCATTTCCATGGCTTCGGGGTTGGGGTTGTAGTTGGGGAAGGTATAGTCCAGCTGCGTGTGGCTGGGCACAACCTCAACGCCGATACGTTCAAAGATCTCTGGTGCAAAGGCGGCGGCGGTGCCGTTGCCGGTGGCGCAGACAACCTTCAGCGGGCGAGACATTTTGAAGTCACCGACCAGATCTTCGATATAGGCTTCTTTTACGCCGTCGACGAATTCATAGGACCCACCCGGGCGCGCGACCCCTTCACCGTTCAGGACGATGTCACGCAGTTCCGACATCTCATCCGGGCCGTGGGTCAGCGGGCGGTCAAAGCCCATCTTGACGCCAGTCCAGCCGTTCGGGTTGTGGCTGGCGGTGACCATCGCGACTGCGGGCACATCCAGATGGAACTGCGCAAAATAAGCCATTGGGCTGAGCGCCGGGCCGATATCCTTGACCTGAATACCGGCCTGCATCAGCCCCACGATCAGCGCGTTTTTGATCGACAGCGAATAGTCGCGATAGTCATTGCCCACCGCGATCACCGGTTCGATCTCGCGTTTGTGCATCTGGGTGCCCAGACCCAGACCAAGGGCGGTCATGCCCGGCAGGTTGATCTCATCCGGGTATTTCCAGCGCGCGTCGTATTCGCGGAAGCCGGTGGGTTTGATCATCGGGTCGCGCAGAAAGCTCCAGGTGTTCGGGGTCACCTCGGCAAGGGGTTTGGTCATTACAAATCTCAATCGTTAAATCTGGATGGGGTTTTCTTTGGCAAGGGCATCAAAGCGCATCAATGTGTCAATCAGATGGCTCATCTGATCCAGCGGGATCATGTTCGGCCCATCCGAGGGCGCGCTGTCGGGATCCTGATGCGTCTCGATGAAAAGAGCGCCAACACCCAGCGAGACCGCCGCCCGCGCCATGACCGGCGCAAACTCCCGCTGGCCGCCAGAGGACCCGCCCTGACCGCCGGGCTGCTGCACCGAGTGGGTCGCATCCATGACGACGGGATAACCCGTCTTCGCCATCTGCGGCAGCGAACGCATATCTGCAACCAGAGTGTTGTAGCCAAACGAAGTCCCGCGCTCGGTCAGTAGGATGTTCTGATTGCCGGTGCTTTCGATCTTGGTGACAATGTTGGGCATCTCCCACGGGGCCAGAAACTGCCCCTTCTTCACGTTCACGGCTTTGCCGGTATTGCCCGCCGCCAGCAGCATATCTGTCTGGCGGCACAGAAACGCCGGGATTTGCAGAATGTCGACGGCCTCGGCCGCAATCGCGCACTGAGCTTCGGTATGAACGTCGGTCAGAACCGGGATGCCCATCGTCTTGCGAATATCGCCGAGAACCTGCAGCCCGGCATCAATACCCATGCCGCGCTTGCCCGATAGCGAGGTGCGGTTGGCCTTGTCATAGGACGCCTTGAATACGTACTGCGCGCCAGCGGCGTCGCAGGCCTCTTTCATGGTGCCTGCGATCATCTGGGCGTGATCGGCAGTTTCAAGTTGGCAGGGGCCAGCGATGATGGTCAGCGGAAGATCGTTGCCAACCGTCAGGTCGGCGATTTTTATATGTTTCATGGGTCTTTACGAGGATACCTGTTCACGAAGGACCGACGCGGTAAGCGAGATCATCAGGTAGATACCAGCAAATAACAGGAAAGCCAAAATCGTATTTTCGAACTTGCGCGGGTAGCTGGGTTCCTGACTGGGAACCGGGTTCACCGAGACGGTCAGATAGCGCACCTTGCGGTTGGCCTCGGTCCGGGTCGCTTCCATTTGCTGCATAGCGGTTTGCAGCATCATGTCCCGGGCCACCAGATCGGCCTGTGCCATCTGAATGCGCACGCTCAACCGCGCCAGCGAGTTTTCGCCTGCGGAAACATCCAGCATCTCGGCATTCAGCTCTTCCAGCACCGCTTCCAGACGCGCGATATCTGCACGGGTGCCGTCCACCTTGGCCTGATTGGGGCGCAAGTTGTCCAATAACGCTGCCAGTTGCAGTTCCTTGTCCTGCAACTCGACCTCGACCTGATCAATGCGTCCGCGCAGGCTGGCGATTACGCTTTCGGGGTCCAGAATCGCACCTTGCAATTGCAGTTCGATCAAGTCCTCTTGTGCTTGCCTGCGGGCGTCTTGTGCAGCCTCAAAGCTCTCAACTGCGTCGCGCATCTGGTCTTCGCGTTTTTTCTCGGACAGAGAGTTCACCCTGTCCTCGGAGTAGGAAATCAGTCGCTCGGAAAACAAGGTCGAAGTCGCCGGGTCAGGGGCGGCGACCTCCATCCTGATCACGCCCTCGGTTGGGTCATATCCGATCGTGATCATGCGCTTGAAGGTCTTGTAGGCATCTTCCAGCGTTGCGTCCGGGGCCAGACGCTGGATCGGGTCGATCCAGTCCTGTTTGTACACATCGGTAAAGCCCGCGTCGCGATCCAGCAGAAGTAGTGCCTCTTTCGATTCCAGAAACGACTGGACCGAGATCGAATCCTGCGTCGTGGCGAATTGAGTGCCCGCCAGCAGCCCGCCGATACTGCCCGGTCCGCCATCGGCCTGCAGGATCAGGAATTCGGAATCGCTGGCGTACATCGGGGTTGCGATACGGTAGAAATAGAAGCCCACGATCAATGTGGGCAGCAGCACAAAGGCGGCCAGCCGCGCAAACAGCCCCATCAGCTTGCGGCGACGCCTGCGCGCGATGTCCTTCTGAATCTTGCCGATTTCAAATTCACGCCGCTGAGCCGGGCTGAGTTCGGGTCCGGGCAGGTTCTTTTGCGACTCTTTGGCGGTCTGGGGCAGTTGGATCTTGATATTGTCCTGCGCGCCTTGTCCCGCGGGTTCGACCGCGGCCAGGTCCAGCAGATTGGCCCGCTGAAACGGATCGATCCCCTTGAGACGCAGCAGACGCACCGCGTCATAGTCCGAGGTTGCCGCCAAGCCGTTCTTCTGCGCCAAGCGTCGCGCCACGCGCAGCTGGCGGCCGGTCAGCCCCTCTTGCTTGATGGCCTCCAACTCGGTTCCCGGCTGCGGATCATTCGCCGCCTCGGGCGTCTGCGTTGCCGCGCGGATACGGGCCATAGCATCGGCGCGCGCCTCTGCCGTGCCCTCGCCGCTGGGAGAGCGGTCAGGGTTATATTTCCTAGCCTTGGGTTTGGTAGTCATAAAGCTGCTTCGCCTCTTCCAAGGTTTCAAACATATAAAGCTGGCCGTCCAGCAGCACCGCCGCCTGCCGCGCGAATTTCTCAAGCACCGCAGGGTTGTGCGAGACAATCACCAGCGTCGTGGTGCGCAGGCGTTCCTGCAGAATATCCCCGGCCTTCTTGTTGAATTCCACATCCGTTGTCGAGGGCATCCCTTCGTCAATCAGATACATATCGAAATCCAGCGCAAGCATCAGCGCGAAGGTGAACCGCGCCCGCATCCCGGCGGAATAGGTGCCCAGCGGCTGGTTGAAATATTCACCCAGATTACACAGCCAGCTACAGTAGGCTTCGACATAATCGGGGTCCATGCCGTAGATCTTTGCGATGTACCGCGCGTTCTCCAAGGCTGAAAGCCGCTTGGCCACTCCGCCGGTGAAGCCCATAGGGAACGACACCCGGCAGTCACGCCGGATCACACCTTCGTCAGGTTTTTCCAGCCCCGCCATCATGTTGATCAGGGTGGTCTTGCCGGTGCCATTGGGGGCCAATACGCCCAACGAGGTGCCAAGTTCGACCCGGAACGATACTCGATCCAGAATCACCTTGCGGCGGGTTCCGGTCCAGAAGGACTTGCTGACATTGTCAAATTCCAGCATGCGCGGCCTGTAGATCGCTCGAAGTTTTGTCGGTTTGAAAGCGTGGGTGCTACCGATCCATGTTGGCCACATTATGTCGAAATATGAAACAAATGATCAATGCGCATCCGGGGTCATGACGACGAAGTGTTGCAGCGCGCACTTGATATCGGCAGGGGCGTGGGGTCCCGCCGCCTTGACCCAGTGTAATTTGCAGCGCCTGATGGCCGCATGACTTCACTGATCGACGATATCCGCGCCTGCCGTATTTGTGCAGACAAGTTTGCCCAGACCGAAACCGCGCACCAGCCGCGCCCGGTGGCATGGTTCCGCCCCGGAGCCCGCATTCTAATCGCAGGGCAGGCCCCCGGCGCGCGGGTGCACGAATCCGGCAGGCCCTTCACCGACCCCTCAGGGGATCGTCTGCGTGATTGGCTTGGGGTGGACGAGGCCGCCTTTTATGATCGGGACCGCGTGTCGATTGTTCCGATGGCGTTCTGCTTTCCCGGCTACAACGCCCGCAAGGCGGATTTGCCGCCGCCGCCGATCTGCGGAAAGACCTGGCATGACAAGGTGATGGCCGAGCTTGGGGACGTACCGCTGACTGTGCTGGTGGGAGGTCATGCGCACAAGTATCACCTTGGGGCCAAGACGCCCGTGACCGAGACCGTCAGCCGCTGGCGGGACCATGCGCCGCGGGTCTTTGCCTTGCCTCATCCGTCGTGGCGCAATACGGCTTGGCTGAAGAAGAACCCGTGGTTCGAGGCCGACCTGCTGCCGGTCCTGCGCGCCCGGGTGCAAGAGGTGATGAATGGCTGAAACCACGGCGCTGGACGCCGCCCATGCCGCGATGGAGGCCTCTCCGCAGGACGATGCCGCGCGGTTGCGGTTCTTCGAACGGCTTGCCGATAGCGAACTGTTCCTGATGCTGGCCGAGGAGGCGCGCGACGAGAATATCACACCCGAGTTATTCGACGTGGCAGACGGGCGTTTTGTGCTGGCCTTTGACCTCGAGGAACGGCTGGCGCGGTTTGCAGGCCGTCCGGTGCCTTATGTGGCGCTCTCGGGTCGGGTTCTGTCGACGATGCTGTCGGGGCAGGGGATCGGGCTGGGGCTGAACCTTGAGGCCGCGCCATCCTCGATGTTGATCCCGTCTGAGGCACTGGCTTGGCTGGCCGATACGCTGCAGCACAGCCCCGAAGAAGTGCAGCAACGGTTGGCGGAGTTCACGCAGCCTGCGGGCCTGCCCGATATCTTGTTGACTGCATTGGATACCAAACTGGCAACAGCTGCCGGGCTAGCCGCTGCGGCGTTTCTGGTGGGGACCAGAACGCAGGATGGCGGTCAGGGCCATCTGCTGGGTTTTGTCGCTGCGGTCGAAGGTGCGCAACCCGCGCTGGCCCGTGCGGTATCCGAGGCTCTGACCTTCTCGGGCATCGAAGCCGGGGCGCTGGATGTGGGGTTCTTCGCGCCGGATGACCCTGCCGCCGCTGCGCTGGCGAAGGTCGGGCTGCGGTTCGATCTGCCGCAACCGCAGGCCCCGCAAATGGAAAGGGCCGCTCCGGGTTCTGATCCCGAACGGCCCCCCATTCTGAAATAGTCGCCGAAGCGGTTAATCCGCCGGAGCCAGCTTATCCTGCGTGCGAGTCTCGAAATCGCCAGCGTCGTGACGTTCGTGCAACTGCGTGTGCGGCTCGCCAAAGGCGCGGTTGACCATGCGGCCGCGCTGAACCGCCGGGCGGGCGTCGATCTCTTTGGCCCAACGCATGACGTTTTCATAACTTTCGACGTCCAGAAACTCCGCCGCGTCATAGAGACGGCCCAGAACCAGCTGCCCGTACCAAGGCCAGATCGCCATATCGGCGATGGTATAGTCGGGACCGGCGATATAGCGCTTCTCTGCTAATTCCAGATCCAGCACATGCAGCTGACGCTTGGCCTCCATGGCGAAGCGGTCAATCGGGTATTGCCACTTCTCGGGGGCATAGGCATAGAAATGGCCAAAGCCGCCGCCCAGATAGGGCGCGCTGCCCATCTGCCAGAACAGCCAGTTCATCGCCTCGGTGCGTTCAGGTCCGCTTGCGGGCAGGAACGCGCCGAACTTCTCGGCCAGATGGAACAGGATCGAAGCGCTTTCGAACACGCGGATCGGGGTGTCGCCCGACCGATCCCAAAGTGCCGGGATTTTCGAGTTCGGATTGGCCCCGACAAAGCCCGAGCTGAACTGATCGCCTTCACCGATGTTGATCAGCCAGGCGTTATACTCGGCCCCCTCATGGCCCAACGCCAGCAACTCCTCGAGCATCACGGTGACCTTGACGCCGTTGGGCGTGGCCAGCGAATACAGCTGCATCGGGTGCTTGCCGACCGGCAGGTCCTTGTCATGTGTGGCTCCGGCGATGGGGCGGTTGATATTGGCAAAGCGCCCGCCGCTTTCGCTGTCCCATGTCCAGACCTTCGGAGGGGTATAGGTGGATTGTTCGCTCATCTCATGCCTTTCCTTCAGAACCGGCCTAAGGGCCGTTGTCCCCACAGCTAATATTGCAGAACTCAAAGTCCAACCCCGGAGGCGGGGCGATCTTTGTAACATTCGGCGCGGTTCGGCTCACGAATCGCCCGGCGATGTCACAGCGGCGCGAGCGGGCCTTCGCGCCGGGGCAGAATCGCCTATTGTCTGAGCAGACCCAACAAGCCCGGGTTCCCGGAAACTGTAAGGACATGAGGACCAATCACATGAAACGCTTTGCGCTGACCCTTGCCGCGACGATGGCCTTTGCGATGCCCGCCTTCGCCGGCGATCAATATGTGGACGGCACCGGCTTTGCCGTGTCGGGATATGACGTTGTTGCCTATCGCAGTCTGGATCAGGCCCCTGTCGGCCAGTCACAGCCCGACGCGGTGCGCGGACGCGCCGACATCACTGCCGACTATAACGGCGCGACATGGGCGTTCGCGTCGGAAGAAAACCGCGACAAATTCCTGGAGAACCCTGCCTATTACGCTCCGCAATACGATGGCCATTGTGCTTATGGTGTGTCGCGCGGTGGCAAGGTTCCGGCCAACCCGAACCTCTGGCGGATCGTGGATGACAAGCTGTATCTGAACATCACTGATGTTGTTGTCGGCTTCTTCGAAGAGGATATCCCCGGCAACATCAACCTTGCCGAAGGGAATTGGCCGGGGATCGAACCCGACGCGGCCTCGACCAGCGTCATCCCCAAGTTCACATCGGAAGGTCCGATCGCGAACTGACCCGGTGGAAATGGACAACCCGGCCAATCTGGCCGGGTTTTTCTGAGGCGGCCCCTTACCCCGCCAGTTCGAACGTATCGCGCATGGTCTGATCCGCCTCAAAGCGTATTCTGACGCTTCTTGCCCCGGGGAATTTCCGTTCTCGGATTGGGTCGGGCACGATGATCTCGCCCGAGCCCGCACTTTTGGACTGGAACGAGAGAATTTCGGTATCGGATTTGCGGCCACTGGTCAGGACCGATGTCGGCAGGGCCACACGGTTGGGCCCTTCGCAGACCGAGGTGGCGACGAAATAGGTCAGATCACGTCCGAAACACCCGATCGCTTCGGGCACATGGTCGGATTCTGCGGACGGTCTGCCTGCCCCGTTACCATCGGCATCCGACAGATCGCTTAAGGCTCGTTCGGGGTTCAGCAGTTCGCGGCACGCTTCGATGTCGGCCGCGGCCAGATCGATAACCCGTTTCCGAAGACGGGGCCGGCGCGGCTGTGCCGGGCCTTTGCGTGTCAGCCCCTCTTTGCGCAGAAGGTCATATGCGGCCTTGGCCCGCGCAAAGCCCGAGTGATCTCCGTCGGTGTGATCGGGATGGTCGTGAAAGGCTATGTTTCGCCACGCGGCGCGGATCTCGTCGGCACCCGCATTTTGCGATAGGCCAAGCACCCGCAAGGCATGGGCCCGAGCCTGAATTTTGCTCACTGGCTGCATACTCAAAATACTCGTTAGAACTACACTGATCCCAGTTTGCCGTCGGTCACTTTTTTGTCAAATTTTACCGTGTATTAGTGCTGGGCTGTGCAACAGTTTTTGGGTGGCTGTCGCGATTGTCCTCAAACAGATACGGCGACGATGATCACATCGCCGCCGATTGCAAAAGTTGTTTTGTCGTCCCGCGTCGTCGGGCCGGTACTCAGGCCACGTTCTGCAGATCGGTCCGGGGTGTAATGCCCAGAGCAAAACACACGTCGCGGGTAAGCTCGGGACGGTTGAGCGTGTAGAAATGCAGCTTGTCCACGCCCCCGTCGATCAAATCGGAACAGAGCTCGGTGCACAGCGCGGTGGCCAGCAAGTCTTCGCGGTCATCGCGAAGGGCCTTGTCAAAGGCGTTTTCGATCCAGGTTGGAATACGCGTGCCGCAGCGCTGGGCAAAGCGGCGCGCACCTTTCCAGTTCTCGATGGGCAGGATGCCAGGCACGATCGGCTTGTCGATGCCCGCCTTTTCACAGGCATCGCGGAAGCGGAAAAAGGTCTCAGCTTCAAAAAAGAACTGCGTCAGCGCCTCGTCTGCGCCGGCATCCAGCTTGGCCTTCAACCAGTCCACATCGGTGCGCGCGCATTGCGCCTCGGGGTGGATATCCGGGTAGGCACCGACGCGGATATTGAATTTCCCGGTCTCGGCCAGTGCAGAAATCAACTCGACAGAGTTTGCAAACCCGTCGGGGTGCGGCACAAATTGATCCTGGCCTTTCGGCGGGTCCCCCCGCAGGGCCACAATATCGCGTACCCCGGCGGCGGCGAAGGCATCGGCGATGGCCAGTGTCTCATCCCGCGTGGCGTCGACGCAGGTCAGATGAGCAGCAACCGGCAGGCCCGATGACTTATGCAGCGTCGCAACCGCGTCCCGCGTCAACTCGCGCGTTGTGCCGCCCGCGCCATAGGTGACCGATACAAAACGGGGCTCTAGCGGGGCCAGCGTCTGCACGGTGTCCCAAAGACGGAACGAGGCCTCTAGCGATTGGGGCGGAAAAAATTCGAATGAAATTTCAGGCTGGGTCATCGGGGCCTCTGTATCTGTCGTTTCTGCACTTGTGCCACCAGATGCATTGTGAGACAAACTCATATTATTCAAGAACAACATGAGTTGCATGAGATATGCATATCGAATTCCGTCATCTGCGCACGATCAAGGCTATCCACGAATGCGGCGGGCTGGCCCGCGCCGCGGACCAGCTGAACATCACGCAATCCGCGCTGAGCCATCAGATCAAGGGGTTAGAGGATCAGGCCGGGGTCGAGCTGTTCCTGCGGCGATCCAAGCCTATGAAGCTGTCTGCAGCCGGTCAGCGCCTGTTGCGGTTGGCGGATCAGATCCTGCCGCAGGTCGAGGCGATGCAGAGCGAGTTCTCGTCGCTGCGCGATGGCCGCACGGGACGGATGCACATCGCGATTGAATGTCATGCCTGTTTCGAATGGCTGTTTCCGGTGCTCGAGGGGTTCCGCAAGTCATGGCCGGATGTGGATGTGGATATCCGCCCTGGTCTGGCATTCGACGCGCTGCCCGCCCTGCAGAAGGAAGAAGTTGACCTGGTGATCTCATCCGACCCCGAGGACCTGCCGGGCGTCGAGTTTGTGGAGTTGTTCGACTACAATGCCGTTTTCGTCGCGGCCTCGTCCCACCCTTTGGCAGAAAAACCTTATGTCGAGGCCGAGGATTTCCGCGGCCAGACCCTGATCACTTATCCGGTGGAACGCACTCGTCTGGACGTGTTCAGCCAGTTGTTGATCCCCGCCCGGGTCGAGCCGGCCACGATCCGGCAGGTCGAGCTGACCGCGGTGATCCTGCTGCTGGTGGCCTCGAACCGCGGCATCTCGGTGCTGCCTGACTGGGTGGTGCGCGAAGTGAAATACAACTCGGACTATGTCACCCGCCCCCTGACCAAAGAGGGGATCACCCGCAGGCTTTATGCGGCGGTGCGCCGCGAAGATCTTGAAAAACCCTTTGTGCAGGAGCTGGTAAAGCTGGCCCGGACCGAGGCACGCAAGCTGCAGGCCCAGTAGCGGGGGGTCTTGTGAATCATTGCTCTTGGCAATGCTGAATTGCAGCAGTATACGCGCAGCTTGACCGGACAGGAGCCCAGAAACAATGGTTGGCAGCGCAAATCTCAACATCATGATCAAGGCCGCGCGCAAAGCGGGGCGGTCTCTGGTCAAGGACTTCCGTGAAGTCGAGAATCTGCAGGTGTCGATGAAGGGCGCGGGCGATTTTGTGTCCAAGGCCGATATCGCCGCCGAAAACATCCTGAAAGAAGAATTGCTTGGCGCGCGTCCGACCTATGGCTGGCTGGGCGAGGAAGGCGGCGGCCAGGATGGTGAGGACCCGACCCGCCGCTGGATCGTGGACCCGCTGGATGGCACCACCAACTTCTTGCACGGTCTGCCGCATTGGGCGATCTCCATCGCGCTGGAGCACAAGGGCAAGATCGTCGCGGGCGTGATCTATGACCCCGCCAAGGACGAGATGTTCTTTGCCGAAAAGGGCGAAGGGGCGTGGATGAATGACACCCGCATCCGCGTGTCTGGCCGCCACCGCATGATCGAGTCGATCTTTTCAACCGGGCTGCCCTTTGGCGGTCGGTCAGACCTGCCTGCTACCCTGCAGGATCTTGCGCGGCTGATGCCGACCTGCGCCGGCGTGCGCCGTTGGGGGGCTGCGGCGCTGGATATGGCATACGTGGCCGCCGGTCGTTACGAAGGTTTTTGGGAACGTCGCCTGAACGCTTGGGACGTCGCCGCCGGGATCATCATCGTCAAAGAGGCCGGTGGCTTTGTTCAGGCGCTGAACCCCGAGGGCAGCGTGCTAGAGGATGGCGAACTGATCTGCGCCAACGAACCCATCTTTGAAAACTTCGCCAAGGTGATCCGGGGCTGATACGCCCGGGTCCGTGCGCGGTCCTCTCTCCGGCGCGTCAGCGTCGGGGCACTTTCGGGATGCGCGACGGGGACAGTTTGTATTTGTGCTCGGGATGCGGCGGATGGCCGTGCGTGCGATTCCAGAACTCGGTCCCGCCGCGCTTCAACCATAGCGGAATGCACAGGATCAGCCCGACAAAGAACCCTCCGGTATGAGCCCAATAGGCGACGCCGCCCTGATCGGGGTCGCTGGACAGGCTGCCCATGAACTGAAGACCCAGCCAAACGCCCAGCATGACAAAAGCAGGGATGGTGAAGACGCGGAAATAGACGATCAGGATCAGCAGGATATCCACGCGCGCCTTGGGGAACAGCAGCAGATAGCCGCCCATCACCCCGGCAATCGCGCCTGATGCTCCGATCGTGGGAACCACAGAACCTGGGGCCGAGACCACATGGATCAATCCCGCACCGACACCGGCCAGCAGGTAGAACAGCAGGAACGGCAGGTGCCCCATCTCGTCTTCGAGGTTGTCGCCGAATATCCACAGAAACAGCATGTTTCCGGCCAGATGCATCCACCCCCCGTGCAGGAACATCGAGGTGACGAGCGTTTCAAGCGCAAAGCCGTCCGAGATACGCGCGGGAATGACGGCATAGTCGAAATAGAACCGGCTGAGCAGCCGTGCATCCTCCATGATCCCCACATAGCTGAGGAAGATCAGGATGTTGGCGGCCAGCAGGGCGTAAACAACGAACGGAGTACGCCCCGAGGGGTTATGGTCACGGATCGGAAACATGGCGCGACGCTGGGCTTTTCACTGCCCAGCGTCAAGGTCCGGTTATGCCGCACCTCCCAAAAGGGCGGCGTTGCCTCCGGCGGCGGTGGTGTCGACGCAGACATGACGTTCGCCCAGAACCCGCGCGCGGTCGGGTTTGCCGGGGATCAGCGGGATGATCGGGCCATCGCGCCGTGCCAGATGCTGTTCGATCTGGCGGGCGATGTCGTCGTCCCCCCACCACAGAACGCCCGCAAATCCGGTCAGGTTTTCCAGCCGGTGCAAATCCAGCGCCCCGGTCATCCGGATCGCCGTCCCGCCCAGAGCCTTGACCGCATCGGCCTGCGCTTGCGCGGTCTCTGCGCCCGGGCCCATGCACAACAGCGGCGCGCGGGCGTATTCCGTAAGGCGGTTCGATTCCCCGGTGGGGCCGGGCAGAGTCTGGGTGCGCGGCGGGGCGGGCTGGCCCTCAGGGGCGCCGGGTTCTGCGCCCGTTTCCCAGTTCGTCGAACTTGTCTGCCGATCCGGCGCACAGAACCGAGCCATGTAGTTCGGTCCACCTGCCTTGGGGCCTGTGCCCGACAGACCCTCACCACCGAAGGGCTGAGAGCCCACGATCGCGCCGATTTGGTTGCGGTTGACATAGATGTTGCCCGCGTGAATGGCCTCGGTCACATGCTGGACCCGGTCGTCGATGCGGGTGTGCAGGCCGAAGGTCAGGCCATAGCCGGTGGCGTTGATATCTGCGATGACCTTGTCGATCTCCTGCGCCTTGAAACGCGCGACATGCAGCACCGGGCCGAAGATTTCGCGTTCCAGCGCCGAGATGCCCGGGATTTCGATCAGGGTGGGCGCGATGAACGTGCCCTCGGGTGGTGTGGGCATTTCTTTCAGAACCCGACCCTCGGCGCGGGCTTTGGCGACGTGATCCGCGATGCCTTGTCGGGCTTGCTCGTCGATGACCGGGCCGCAATCGGTTGAGATCAGCCACGGCTCACCGACGTTCAGGGCGTCCATTGCGCCTTGCAGCATGGTTAGAACGTCCTCGGCGATGTCCTCCTGCAGATAGAGGCAGCGCAGGGCCGAGCAGCGTTGACCTGCGGACTGGAATGCGCTTTCGATGATCGACTGTACGGCTTGTTCCGGCAGGGCGGTGCTGTCGACGATCATGGCGTTCAGGCCACCGGTCTCAGCAATCAGCGGTGTACCGGGGCGCATGTGCTGGGCCATGGCCGAGCGGATTTTCAAAGCTGTGGCCGTCGAGCCGGTAAAGGCCACGCCCGAGACGCGCCCGTCCGATGTCAGCGCCGCGCCCACAGTCGGACCGCCGGGCAACAGTTGCAGCGTATCGCGCGGAACGCCCGCCTCGTGCAGCAACTGGACAGCGCGGTACGCGATCAGCGGCGTTTGTGGGGCCGGGGCGGCCAGCACGGCGTTACCGGTGGCAAGTGCCGCCGAAATCTGCCCTGTGAAGATCGCCAGCGGGAAGTTCCACGGGCTGATACAGGTGAAGATCCCGGCGGGTTTGGCGGCCGGAATGTTGGCCGCATAATAACGCAAGAAATCCACCGCTTCGCGCAGTTCGGCCACCGCATCGGGCAGGGACTTTCCGGCCTCGCGGGCGAGCAGGGCGAACAGTTCACCGAAATGCGCCTCATACAGATCAGCGGCCTTATTGAGCGCGGCGGTGCGGGACGCAGCCGGGGCTTGCCACGGGCAGGCGCTGGCCAGTGCCAGTTCCACATCCTCGGGGCTGGCTGCGGCGACCGAGCCGGGGCGGTCCTGCGGTTGCGCGGGGTTGATTACCGGGACATCAGCCAAGGGTTGGGCGTCATCGGACAACAAGGGCCGCGCGTACCAGTGATGGGCGCGGAACGCATCGCGCGCGACGTCGATCCGGTCCAGCGTAGGAGTGTGGTGCAGATCGAACCCTTTCGAGTTCGGGCGTTCAGGCGCAAACAGCTCGGGCCCGGTTGGCAGCGGCGCGGCGGGTGTCTGCACCAACACGAACGGGTCGGCGGCGACGGTTTCGGGGGCGACGTCCTCATCCACGATCTGGTTCACGAAGGACGAGTTCGCCCCGTTTTCCAGCAGACGCCGCACCAGATAGGCCAGCAGGTCCCGATGCGCCCCGACAGGCGCGTAGATGCGGCAGCGTGAGGTCTGCTGATCGCGCACAATCTGATGCAGGGTCTCGCCCATCCCGTGCAGGCGTTGGAATTCGAAGGGCTGGTCATCGGCCATATGCAGGATGGCGCTGACCGTATGGGCGTTATGGGTGGCGAATTGCGGATAGATGCGGTCGGTCATGCCCAGCAGTTTGCGGGCATTGGCGATGTAAGACACATCCGTTGCAGCTTTCTGGGTGAAGACCGGAAACCCATCGACGCCTTCGACCTGAGCGCGCTTGATCTCGGTATCCCAATACGCGCCCTTTACCAGCCGCACCATCAGCTTGCGGTCATGACGTTCAGCCATCTCATAGAGCGTGTCCAAAACCAGCCCGGCGCGCGGGCCGTAGGCTTGTACGACGACGCCGAACCCGTCCCAACCTGCCAGCGCAGGCTCGGCCATGACCTCTTCGATGACCTGCAGCGACAGGGACAGGCGGTCGGCCTCTTCCGCGTCGACGTTCAGGCCCATGCCCGCCGCCTTAGCCAGCAAAGCCAGCGCGCGCAGACGAGGGACCAGTTCGTCCATCACCCGCTGTTCTTGCGCCAGTTCATAACGCGGATGCAGCGCTGACAGCTTGACCGAGATGCCAGGGTTTTCGCGGATGTCCTTATGGATGCACGCTTCGGCAATAGCGGCAATGGCGCGGGAATAGGACAGGTGATAGCGGGCGGCGTCGGCCTCGGTCCGGGCGGCCTCGCCCAGCATGTCGTAGGAATAGGTGTAGCCCTTATCCTCCATCCCCTTGGCGCGCTTCATGGCTGACTGGATGGTTTCGCCCAGCACGAATTGACGACCCATTTCCTTCATCGCGCGGCTGACCGCGGTGCGGATCACCGGCTCACCCAGACGCTTGATCGCACCGCGCAGCGCGCCGACGGGCGAGGCTTTGTCTTCGTCCAGAACCCGCCCCGTCAGCATCAGCGCCCAGGTTGAGGCGTTCACCAGCGACGACGATGACTGCCCCAGATGCTTGCCCCAGTCCGAGGGCGCGATCTTGTCCTCGATCAGCGCATCAATGGTATCGGCATCGGGCACCCGCAACAGCGCTTCGGCCAGACACATCAGCGCAACGCCTTCGTCGGTGGACAGGCCATATTCAGCCAGAAACACCTCCATCATGCCGGGCGAGGTGCTGGAGCGGATGTCACGCACCAACTGGGCCGCGGCCGCGCAGATGGCCGTGCGGTCGGCTGGCGCAAGATCGGCCTGAGCGATCAGGGCGTCCAGAACGGTGGCTGGGTCGACATAGGTTTGAGTGTCGATTTTGGTGCGCAGACTGTGTGACATATGTACTCCGGAGGTTTTGCCTAATATATCTATCGCTCAGCAGGAGAACGGCCTGAAATTTCGGCTTTTCTGGTCGTATGAACTGATTTTTGGGAGGTATGGAGTGCAAAAGGACTTATCTGGCTTGGATCGTTTCGATCAGGCGATCCTGATGGCGCTGGCCGAAGATGGCCGGATTTCGGTGGCTGATTTGGCGCGCCGGATTGGGCTGTCGAAATCGCCCACGCAAGCGCGGCTCAAGCGGCTTGAGGCTGACGGGGTCATCACCGGCTATCGCGCCATGCTGGATCCGATCCGTCTGGGGCTGGACCATGTAGCCTTTGTCGAGGTGCGCCTGACCGATACCCGCGAAAAGGCGTTGGCCGAGTTCAATGCTGCCGTGCGCCGCATCGCCGAGATCGAACAAGCGCATATGATCGCGTCGAATTTCGACTATCTGCTGAAAATCCGTACGCGTTCTATGTCGGAATACCGCGCTGTGCTGGCCGAGAAAATCTCATCCCTGCCGCATGTGGCCAGTACGTCGACCTTCGTGGCGATGGAGGCGGTGAAAGAGGCCGGGTTGCTGGGGCCGCTAGAAAGCAGTTGACCTGAACATTTCGGGGATCAGGTTAGAGGGGATGAAACTTGCATCCGTTCTTGTTCTTATGGTTGCTGCCGCACAGGCCGCGGCCGAGTGTCCGGCGGCCCCGGATCACATCTCGGGCATCGACGCCCTGATCGCGCAGGCTCAGGGGGCGGCGACCGAGGGTGAGGCGCGGGGTATTTCCGGTCAGATGTGGCAGTTGTGGACTGATGCGCCGGATGCGCGGTCGCAAACCCTGCTGGATCGCGGCATGGCGCTGCGCGAGGCGTGGGATCTGGCCGGTGCGCTGGCCGAGTTTGACGCTCTGGTCGCCTACTGCCCCGACTTTGCCGAAGGATATAACCAGCGGGCGTTTGCCTATTATCTGCAGCAGGATTACGGCGCGGCCCTTGTCGATCTAGACCGGGCGATTGCGCTATCGCCGAACCATGTGGCCGCGCTCAGCGGGCGGGCGTTGTCGTTGCTGGGGCTGAAGCGGTTGGAGGAGGCGCGGGAGGCGTTGACCTATGCACTTGAGCTGAACCCGTGGCTGTCCGAACGCGCGCTGCTTGCGCCGGGTGGTCTGCTTGATCCGCCGGGAGAAGACATCTGACCCGGAACGAAAGACGCCCCCGAACCAGCGTTCAGGGGCGTCCTAAGATGCAAAGTGCTTAGCCAACCAGCCCGTTATCGGTGCGCTTGATCGCAATCACAGACGAACGTGGTGTGCCGCCATCGGGCCAGTTGCTGCCCGGATGCTGGATGCCGACAAACATCGTGCGCAGGTCGGTCGACCATGCCAGACCAGTGACCTCGCACCCGTTCGGGCCGGTCATGAAGCGCACGATCTCGCCGGTCACGGGGTCGCCAACCAGCATCTGGTTGTTGCCGTTTCCTGCGAAGTCTTCCTCGTTGTCGTCATTGCCGTCTGTCTGGATCCAGACCAGACCGGTTGAATCGATGGCCATACCGTCGGGCGAGTTGAACAGGTTGCCCTCATTCACGTTGGCCGATCCGGCCTTGTCGTCCGAATGCACGGTCGGGTTGCCCGCCATGACATAGAGATCCCAGTCGAAACCGGTGGCAGCGTGATCATCCTGTGCCGGACGCCAGCGCACGATCTGGCCGTATTTGTTAGCATCGCGCGGGTTGGGGCCGTTGGCCGAGGTATCGTCGCCACCCGCATTCGGCTTTACACCACGGTTCTTGTTGTTGGTCAGGCAGCAATAGGCCTCGACCGCGACAGGGCTTGAGGCCACCCATTCCGGGCGATCCATGGTGGTGCCACTCGCCGCCGATGCAGCCATGCGGGTGAAAATCAGGATCTCAGCGGCCTCCATACCCGTGGTTTCCGGCGTCAGGGGCAGCCACTCGCCGCTCATGTCGTCGTTAAACTTCGCAACATAGAGCGTGCCGTCGTTCAGCAGCGCCTCGGTGTCGACACCGGGGGCATAGGCCGCGTTCGAGACGAACTTGTAGAGGTATTCGCCACGTTCATCGTCGCCCATATAGACAACGACGCGACCATCGGCAGCCAGAGCGACTTCGGCATTCTCGTGTTTGAAACGGCCCAGACCGGTGTGCTTGACGGGCGTGCTGTCCGGCTTGGTCGGGTCAATCTCAACGATCCAGCCCGCACGGTGCGGCTCGTTGGGGTTTTTCGAGGTGTCAAAGCGCGGATCGAACAACTCATACCCGTTCCAGCTTTCGGCTTTGATGCCATAGCGTTTCATGCCGTCTGCGACCTTGGGGTCATAGCTGGCGTTTTCGTCCGACGAGCCAAAGTAGCCGTTAAAGTTCTCTTCGCAGGTCAGATAGGTACCCCACGGTGTCTTGCCCGAACCGCAGTTGTTCATCGTACCCAGCGAGGCGGTGCCGGTCGGGTCGGCCTCGGTCTTCAGCAGATCATGACCGGCGGCGGGGCCGACGATTTTCATCGGGGTGTTGTGGTGGATGCGGCGGTTGAAGGGGCTGTCTTTCACCACGGACCAGCCTTCGGGGCCTTCCGCGATCTCCATCACTGTGACGCCCTGAATGTTCTGGAATTTCAGGACGTCTCCGGCGTTTGCGGGTACACCTTCCTGCGTGGCAGGCAGGTTGATCTTTCGGTTCGGATATTCATGGTTGATCGCAATCAACTCGCGACCCTGGAACGAGAACGTCTCCATCCCGTCGGTGTTCTCACCAAAGACCTTGTCCGAATTCTCGACCGTGCCGCCATCGGTCAGATCATAGCCATCAGCCTCGGAAAACAGCGGATCGCCCCAGCGCATCAGCATCTTCCACTCATAGCCTTCCGGCACATGCACGGTGCCATCGGTCTGGGCAGGGATCGGGGTGAAGGCAAAGCGCGACGCTGCCTGTGCCTGCGCCGAGGTCGAGCCCATCAGGCCCGCGCCCATGGCCGCAGCACCCGAACCAAAGGCCACAACACCGGCCAGAAACCCTCGGCGTGAGATGGCGCTTTCGACCACGCGGTCAAAGTCGTTTTCTTTGGGGCGGGGGAAGTTCAGTTCGTCCCAATCGTCTGCGGACAATGTGGTGGGGTCGATGTCGGTCATGGATAGCTCCGCGCTGTCTGAAGTGAAACTTTCGGACCATCTAGGGCGGAAATATGACAGGAGAATAACAGCCGGCGGGATCGGATCATGGGCCAAGCGGCTTATCGCTTGACCCATGCGGTGTCAGGCAGCCTGCGCCTTGCTGCGGCAATAGCATGAGGCGTGAATCGGCACCGTCGCCCGCGCGGCGGCCTGATCCAGTTGCAGCTTGATGTGGCGGGCCTCGGTATCTTCACCGCGGCGGACAAGGCATTCATGCAGGCCGTGCAGGCTCCAGATATTGCCCGGGTGCTGACAGGCGCGGGCCAGCGTGTCGTCCAACCCCAGATCGGCGCGATAGACCGCCTCGGCCTCGGTGAACTGTCCGGCCTCCATCAGCAGCGCGCCGAGGGCGTGCCGGGTGGGCTGCATCCAGCCCCAGGGCTCGTCATAGACCAGATTGTCATCCAGTTCGACCGAGCGGCGCAGATGCGCCAGACCGCCTTCTTGGTCGCCGGATTTGAACGCGATCTCACCATCCATCATCGCCTCACCAATCAGCAGAACATCGTCGGCAGTGTTGTTGAACACCAGACGGCTTTCGGGCACGGCCTTGCGGGCCTGAACCGCCCGTTCACGCTCGGCCCTGGCGTCGGCTTCGCGGCCCAGATTGGCCATCGCCACGGCGCGTGCCTGATGGATGGCGGCGGCGGTATAGCTATAAAGTTCCGCGTCCTTTGGCATCGGTTCGTCCAGTATCTGCTGCCACATGCCGAACCGGACCATGACGTGGATTTTCTTGCCATAGAAGGATTCGAACAGGTCGGGAAAGAACCGGACCACGTTGTCGGGCAGCATCCGCATCAGCTCCTCGGACGCAGCCAGTGCCTTGTCCGGCTGGCCGAGGAACATGGCACCGTAAGCCTCGAAATGCACGTTGTGGACGCGGTAGACGGTATAGAAGTTCTCACCCCCCGCCATCGCCTCGTATTTCTTGTCGACCTGGGCCGCGCGGTGATTGCGCCAGACGACGTTCTGATAGTCGCCGCACAGCACATCAATGTGCGTGGCCATATGCACCAGATGTCCACTTTCGGGCACCAGATCGACCAGCCGGTCGCCATGCCGCAACGCCTTTTCGGGGGTCGGCGACATCTCCATCAGGTGGATGTACATATGCAGCAGGCCGGGATGATCCCACGCGCCGGGCAGGGTGTCGAACGCCGTTTCGAGCACCGCCTGCGCGTCGGTTGTCGAGGCCCCTTCTGCCGGGACGCCCCCCTTGAGGTCCCAGAGCTGCCAGGGTGTGCGGTTCATCATGGCTTCGGCAAAGACCGCAGCAACGTCCAGATCGCCGGAATGATCGGCATAAACCTTGCGCATCGAATCCGAAAAGGCGTCGTTCCACGGACCGTAATCCTCGATCGCGGGATCGGTGGGGAAACGGTGCGAGATCGCCTCGATCATTGCAGCCTCGACCGGTGTGACCGTGCTGCGCAGGGCCATGGCGTCGGCGATGGCTTTATGGGCCCGCTCAAGCGTTGCCACCCTCTCGTCAGGTTCGAAAAATTCCCATGGTTTGTTGTAGTTGGGGCCAATGGCATAGGCGACACCCCAATGCGCCATGCCGCAGCCCGGGTCATGTTCGATAGCTTTTTCGAAACAAGCGGCAGCCGCTTCGTGATTGTAGCCGAACAGCCAGATCAGCCCCTGATCGAATTGCTGCTGAGCGTCTGTTGAAGACGTGGTAATGGCACGGCGATATGTGCCGAGGTTAAAGTCAGTCATCTCAAATCCCCCACAATACATCCGCCGATGCGCTACTGGCGCGCGGATTACTGCACCATAACACCTTTTCGTGATCGCTGTCGGAGGCGGGAAAGCCCGCGCCGGCAAAACCCAGCAAACGGGTGATTTCGCTTCTTGACGCCTGCTGGCGCATGGAATAGTCAGCCCTAGTGCTGAGCGGGCGTTGTGTAGTGGTAAGACCTTAGCCTTCCAAGCTAATGACGCGGGTTCGATTCCCGCCGCCCGCTCCAGTCCTTCTCCACAAGATGATTGCGTCAAAAGGCCCGGATTATGGCCCGATTTGCGCCCAAAGCTTGACCCCAGGGGCCTGTGCCGCCAAGAAGCGTGGATTGATGCCTGATCCGGGCGACGACCACGACACAAGGGCCAGACATGGCAAGAACACGCTCCGCCAGTCCAGCGAACACACCGGCGCCCGGCGCCAATGAAGAACGGGCCGCATCCAAGAAAATCGGCGTCCTGAGATCGCTTTGGCCGTTTATGAAGCCCTACCGGCTGCTGATGATCGGCGCGACGCTGGCGCTGATCCTGACGGCCAGCATGACGCTGACGCTGCCGCTGGCCGTGCGTCGCGTGGTCGACAATTTCCGCATCGAAGACGGAGAACTGCTGGATTGGTACTTTCTGGCAGCCCTCGGCATCGCCGGTATCCTCGCCATCGGCACGGGCATCCGCTATGCGTTGGTGACCCGGCTGGGTGAGCGTGTGGTGGCCGACATCCGCAAGGCCGTGTTTGACCGCGTGATCGGGATGAGCCCCGAGTTTTACGAACGCATCATGACCGGAGAAGTCCTGAGCCGCATCACCACCGATACCACCCTGATCCAGTCGGTGCTGGGCTCATCGGTGTCGATCGCCTTGCGCAATCTTCTGATGTTCGTGGGCGGGTTGGTGCTTATGCTGCTGACCTCGGCCAAGCTGACCGGGCTGGTGTTGTTGCTGATCCCGGTGGTTATCGTTCCGATTCTGGTGTTGGGGCGCAGGTTGCGGGTGATCAGCCGGGAAAATCAGGACTGGATCGCCGCCTCATCGGGCAATGCGGGCGAGGCGCTGGGCGCGGTTCAGACCGTGCAGGCTTTTACCCATGAACAGGCCAGCCGAACCCAGTTCGCCGCGATGACAGAAACTTCGTACGAAGTTTCTCTGCGCCGCATCCATACTCGGGCTGTGCTGACCGTAATTGTGATCTTTCTGGTTTTCTCGGGCATTGTTGGTGTCCTGTGGATGGGCGCGAATGATGTGCGCAACGGGATCATGACCGAAGGCGTTCTGATCCAGTTCGTGATCTATTCGATCATCATGGCGGGTTCGGTCGCCGCCTTGTCGGAAATCTGGAGCGAATTGCAGCGTGCAGCGGGGGCCACCGAGCGTCTGGTGGAACTGCTGAACGCACAGGACACGGTCAACGATCCGTCACAAGCCAAAGCCCTGCCTGCGCCCCTGCGCGGCGAGCTGCGCTTTGACGATGTGACGTTCCACTATCCCGCGCGCCCCGACATCGTGGCGCTGGATCAGTTCTCGCTGCAGATCAAACCGGGGGAAACCGTGGCTTTTGTCGGCCCGTCCGGCGCGGGCAAGACAACCGTGATCCAGTTGATCCAACGGTTCTATGACCCCGACGCGGGGCAGGTCAGCCTTGACGGGTTGGACCTGCGCAGTCTGAACCGCGCTGATTTTCGCCAACACATGGCGCTGGTCCCGCAGGACCCGGTGATCTTTGCCGTCTCGGCGCGCGAGAATATCCGTTTTGGCCGCCTTGACGCCTCGGATGCCGAGGTCGAAGCCGCCGCACGCGCGGCTGCAGCGCACGACTTCATTGCGGCCCTGCCTGAAGGTTATGACAGCTTTGTTGGCGAACGCGGGGTGATGTTGTCTGGCGGACAGAAACAACGCATCGCCATCGCGCGGGCCATCCTGCGCGACGCGCCGGTACTGCTGCTGGACGAGGCGACCTCGGCTTTGGATGCGGAAAGTGAGCGTGCGGTTCAAGGCGCCGTCGACACCATGCGGGCCGGGCGAACAACCCTGATCGTAGCCCATCGTTTGGCGACCGTGAAGAAAGCCGACCGGATTATCGTGCTTGAGGCTGGGCGCATCGTGGCGCAGGGCACCCATGATGATCTGGTGGCACAGGACGGGCTCTATGCGCGGTTGGCACGTCTGCAATTCACCGATGGGGTGGCAGCAGAATAAAGTGACGCTCCGGCACATCTCGTTTCGCCGTAGCGTCATTCTACATTTTACCTGACCTGATCGCTAAGCCCTTGCTTGCGCGTGCTGTGTTTTGCTTCCATCTTGGAGGTGACAAACAAGCCCGTGCAAAACACGGGAGAGATCAGGGGAGGAGCCACATGGCCTTTGTGGGATTCGAAGACAGGGCACGCATCGAGCAGGAGATGGCGTGGGAAGACCGGGACGTGCCCACCACGTTCCATCAGTTGTTGTCTCGGACGGCGGGTAAGTTCCCGAACCACAAGGCGATCAGCTTTCAGTTGCTGTCCGGTCCGACCGACAAGGCCGAGACGCTGACATGGTCCGAGCTTTTGGGGCAGGTTAATCAGGCTGCGAACCTGTTCCGCTCGTTGGGTGTGGGCGAAAAGGATGTGGTGGCTTATGTGCTGCCCAATTGTAACGAGACGCTGGTCACCATGATGGGCGGTGCGGTTGCAGGTATCGTGAATCCGATCAACCCGCTGCTTGAGCCCGAGCAGATCGCGGCGATCCTGCGTGAGACGAAGGCGAAGGTCGTGGTCACGCTGAAGTCCTTCCCCAAGACGGACGTGGCCCAGAAGGTCGAAGAGGCCGTGCGCCACGCGCCTAGGGTCAACACCATCCTCGAGATTGACCTGAACCGCTATTTGACGCCGCCCAAATCCTGGCTGGTCCCGTTCCTGCGACCCAAGATGGGCGACAAGGAAAAACTGGCCCATGCGGACTACAAGAGCTTCAATGTCGAGTTGAATAAGCAGCCGAAAACACTGAATTTCGAGGACAGTACCGAAGACCGCGTCGCGTGTTACTTCCACACCGGCGGCACGACCGGTATGCCGAAAGTGGCGCAACACAAATACTCGGGCCTGATCTATAACGGATGGCTGGGTCAGACGCTGTTGTTTGACGAAAACGATGTGATCATGTGCCCGTTGCCGATGTTCCACGTCTTTGCGGTGCATGTGATCGTGATGGCGGCTGTGTCCTCGGGTGCGCATGTGATCTTCCCGACGCCAGCGGGGTATCGCGGCGATGGGGTGTTCGACAATTTCTGGAAACTGATTGAGCGATGGAAGGTGTCATTCATCATCACGGTGCCCACCGCGATATCAGCCAAGATGCAGCGCCCGGTGGATGCCGATATCTCAAGCGTGAAAACCGCTTTCTCGGGCTCGGCCCCGCTGCCGGTCGAACTGTTCCGTCGCTTCGAAGAGGCCACGGGTGTAACGATCGTCGAAGGGTATGGCTTGACCGAGGCCACCTGTCTGGTCTCCTGCAACCCGGTGGATGGTGAGAAAAAGATCGGTTCGATCGGTATTCCCTTCCCCTATACGGATGTCAAAATCCTGCAGGACGGACCGGACGGACCCAAGGAATGCGGCGCTGACGAGATCGGCGAGATCTGCATCTCGAACCCCGGTGTCTACCCAGGCAACACCTATACCGAGGCTGACAAGAACACGAACCTCTATCACTTCGACAAATACTTGCGCACTGGCGATCTGGGCCGGTTTGACGAGGATGGCTATCTGTGGATCACAGGTCGCGCCAAGGACCTGATCATACGCGGCGGCCACAATATCGACCCTGCCGAGATTGAAGAGGCGTTGCTGGGTCACGAAGCCGTCGCCTTTGCCGGTGCCATCGGCCAGCCCGACGCGCATTCCGGCGAAGTGCCCTGTGCTTTCGTCGAATTGATTGAGGGCGCTTCGGCCACCGAAAAAGAGTTGATGGAGTATTGCAAGGTCCACGTGCATGAACGTGCGGCTCAACCCAAGCACATGACCATTCTGGATGAATTGCCTAAAACTGCGGTGGGCAAGGTGTTCAAGCCGGACCTGCGCAAACAGGCGATCACCCGCATCTACAACGGCGCGTTGGAAACCGCTGGCGTCGCGGCCCGCGTCGTTTCGGTCATTGACGACAAGAAACGCGGCCTTGTTGCTCAGCTTGACGCGAACGGGTCTTCCGAGGACGATGTGGCCAAGGTGCTGGGGTCATTCACCCGGCCGTGGGAGTGGTCTGAATAATCCTCGGGAGGAACAATGGACTATGAACGCCTGATCGACGAAGAAACCTGGGCGTTCATACGTCGCACCGCCGAAAGCTATCCCGACGACGCGGTCGGGATGTCCATCGAAGATCAACGCCGCGTCTATGACGTGATGTGTCAGGATTTCCGCCAACCCCGGCCACCGGGGGTTGATGCGCAGGACAGCGACGCAGATGGCGTACCCGTCCGCATCTATTCCGCAGGCGATCCAACCCGCAGCGTCATCTATTTCCACGGCGGAGGGTTCGTCGTCGGTGGTCTGGACAGCCATGACGATGTCTGCGCCGAGATCTGTGCGCAAACAGGATACCGCGTCGTTTCGGTGGACTATCGGTTGTGCCCGGAACACACTCACCCGGCGCAGTTTCAGGACAGCTGGGCAGCCGTGAACTGGGCTGTGCAGGAATTCGGCGACCCATTGGTACTGGCCGGAGACAGCGCAGGCGGCAACCTTGCCGCAGCCGTTGCGCATCATGGCCGCAGGCGCCTGAGCGATGTGCTCGGGCAGGTTTTGATCTATCCGGGGCTGGGCGGAGACACGGGGCAGGGCTCGTATCTCGAACACGCCAACGCCCCGATGCTGACGCGCGATGATGTGCTGTTTTACCAAACCCTCCGAGGGGGAGGCGATGCGCCTGGCAACGACCCCAGCTTTGCACCCTTGCAGGACAGCGATTTTTCGGGCCTGCCCCCAACGGTGGTTATTACTGCCGATTGCGATCCGCTGCGCGATGACGGTCCCGTCTATTGCAACCAGATCACCGCCGCCGGAGGGCAGGCACACTGGATCAACGAACCCGGCCTGATCCACGGCTATCTGCGCGCCCGGACAACCGTCAGCCGCGCCGCAGACAGCTTTGAGCGGATATCCGTCGCGATCGAAGCACTGGGGCAGGGGATTTGGTCATACGAATAGTGTGAGTGTCCAAGCAAGAGTTACTTCTGGGTCGCCAACGGTTTGTCGAGATCGCTCTAAGGCCTTGGAAAGTAGATTGTTTACGAAGTGACCAGAAATTCTAAGTTCCCTTGTATGATGGATGGTCCATTGATGACTTTGCCTGCAGTGATTTTTGATATGGACGGTCTTCTGTTGGATACTGAGAGAGTCTGTCTTGATTGCTTTGTTGCGACGAGGCGGGCTTTCTCATTGTCTGAAAGTCCTGAGACATTTCTGCGATGTGTTGGACTGCGGGGGGACGAACCGGATCGCATTATTCGCGGCAGCCTTGGCGGCAAGGTTGGGTTTGATACGTTCAACAGAGAATGGGACCGGAGAATTGATGCTGCGCTTGCGTATGAGATTCCTGTCAAAGATGGCGCTCTTGCGCTCTTAGAATTGCTTTCCGGCAAGGGGCATCCTTTGGCTGTTGCAACTTCGACGGATGTCGAGACAGCTGGTGCGCACCTAATATCGGCCGGGCTGTTTGCATATTTCGACTTTGTGATCGGTGGGGATATGGTCACGCGGCTTAAGCCGGACCCCGAAGTCTATCAAAAGGCGGCAATGCAACTTGGATATCTCGCCTCAGACTGTGTTGCTTTCGAAGACAGTGACACGGGAACACGTGCAGCCGTCGCTTCAGGTGCCACGACCGTTCAGGTTCCTGACTTGATTTCCCCGTCGAAGGAACTGAGGTCTCTGGGTCACCTCATTGCTCCGGACCTGTTAAGCGGCGCGGTTTCAAT
The DNA here is from genome assembly GCF_056536725.1 of Ruegeria sp. CJ3. NCBI lineage: Bacteria > Pseudomonadati > Pseudomonadota > Alphaproteobacteria > Rhodobacterales > Roseobacteraceae > Ruegeria > Ruegeria sp. CJ3. Next base: position 373,543 of record NZ_JBQFQE010000002.1, on the reverse strand, counting down.
AGGCCTCATTGACGCGCAAGAAACTGTTTGATCAGGACGCCTTCTCTGCAATGCAACTGAACTGAATGTTCCCTCAGCGCAAGAACGGTTCCGCCTTCATCGTCCCCGCCACAGGTGCCCCCATCCGTGTCAGGATCGTCGGTGCCAGTTGCAACTGATCGATCACCGCATCCGCCTCAGGGCCCTCCGCGTCCCCGAAGTAATACAGCGCCGTTTCCTGCTGCAGCGCGCCACGCCCGCCGTGGTGGCCGCGTTCGTCCTGACCGTGGTCGGCGGTGACGATCACTTCGTACCCCAATTGCCGCCAGCGGGGGATAAAGGGGGCCAGCATCTCGTCCATCACGAAACAGGCGTGGTCCATCTCTTGGCAATCATGAAAGAACCGATGCCCCATGCTGTCCAGCGTGCAGCTGTGCAGGATGCCGTAGTCCAGTCCAAAGCGCAGGCACAGGTTGGTGAGCGAGGCGAATAGGTCTACGTCGCAAGGCGTCATCTGGTTCGCCACGTTGTACCCGGTCATCGAGTGGAAGCGGCCGTGGTTGATAGTCTTGCTCTCGGGCTCGTCATATTCCACGTCGCGCACATAGTCGAAGGGGTGACGGTTAAAGAATTGCGACCAATAGCTGTGGGTGACGGCCCCGGTCACGCCGCCAGCCTCGCGCACCTGACTGAACACGTCCTTATGGCTCAGGCGGAAGACATTGCCGTTGCCGGTGCAACCATGTTCCTGCGGGGAGACCCCGGTGTGGATCGAGGCGTAGCAACTGGCCGAGGTCGACGGTAGAACCGCGCGCAACTTCCAGACTTGCGCCTCACCACTGTCGACCCAGCCTTCGAGATTACCGAACAGACGGCGGAAATTGCGCCATGGGACGCCGTCGAGGACAATGAGAAGAAGTTTGCGGTCCATGGCACGGCCTCTCTGAATTCGTACTTCCCGGGACCCTATGAGATTCGCCGCCCAACGGCTGCCTGTTCGCGTCCCGAATGGCAAAATCCCGACACCGATGTGCCGGGATTTCGAAGTTTCATGAAACCGTCCCGCGCGGGGATCAGTTCCCGGCGCTTTCCATCTTGCGATGGGCGACGACCTCTTCCAGCCAACCCAGATGCATCTCGGGGACCGAGCTGAGCAGCAGGTCGGTATAGTCATCAAATGGCGGGCTCAGCACCTGCGATTTCGACCCGTACCGCGCCACGCGGCCTTGATACATCACCGCGATGCTGTCGCTGATGGCGCGCACCGTGGCCAGATCGTGGGTGATGAACAGATAGGCCACATCCTCGATCTTCTGCAGATCCAGCAGCAGCTTGAGGATGCCATCCGCCACCAGCGGGTCCAGCGCCGAGGTGACCTCATCACAGATGATCATCTTGGGCTTGGCCGCCAGCGACCGGGCGATACAGACACGCTGTTTCTGACCACCGGACAGTTCCGCCGGATAGCGATCCATGAACTTCTCGCCCAGCTCGATCTCATCCAGCAGTTCGATGATCCGCTTGCGCTTTTCCGCGCCGCGCATGTTGAAGTAGAACTCTAGCGGACGGCCGATGATGGTGCCGACGGTCTGACGCGGGTTCATCGCCACATCGGCCATCTGATAGATCATCTGCAACTCGCGCAGGTCCTCGCGGGTGCGGCCCTTCAGATCGGGGCTGAGCTTGCGCCCGGCAAATGTGATCTCACCATCGCGGGGCGGCAGCAGCCCAGTGATCACCCGCGCCAATGTGGATTTGCCCGAGCCGGATTCGCCCACAACCGCCAGTGTCTGTCCCGGATGAAGCTCGACATTGACGTTGTGCAGCACGTCGAAATTCAGTCCTTTGTAGCGTGCGGTGATGCCGTCGACCTGCAGCACCGGTTCGGGCGTGGGCTGCTTCTCTTCATGCTCGATGGATCGGACGGAGACCAGCGCCTTGGTATAGTCCTCTTGCGGGTTGTTGATGATCTGATCGGTGGTCCCGTATTCGACCATATCGCCCATGCGCAGCACCATGATGTCGTCGCTCACCTGCGCCACGACCGCCAGGTCGTGCGTGATGTAGAGCGCGGCAACGCCGGTATCAGCGATGGCCTCTTTGATGGCCATCAGAACGTCGATCTGCGTGGTCACGTCCAGCGCCGTGGTGGGTTCATCAAACACCACCAGATCGGGTTCAGGGCACAAGGCAAGCGCCGTCATGCAGCGTTGCAACTGCCCGCCCGAGACCTGATGCGGGTATCGCTCACCGATATTGTCCGGGTCGGGCAGACCCAGCTTGGCGAACAGCTCACGGGCGCGGGCCTCGGCCTCTTTGCGGCTGAACTTCTTCTGTTCGACCGCGGCCTCGACCACCTGATCCATGATCTTCTTGGCCGGGTTGAAGGACGCCGCGGCGGACTGAGACACATAAGTGACCTCACCCCCGCGCAGTTTGCGGATATCGCCTTGGGACGTTTTCAGAATATCACGCCCATTGACCCAGACCTCGCCCCCGGTGATTTCAACACCACCCCGGCCATAGGCCATGGACGCCAGACCGATGGTCGATTTCCCGGCCCCGGATTCGCCGATCAGCCCCAACACCTTGCCGCGTTCGAGGTCAAAGCTGACCCCGTGCACGATTTCGATGTCATGGGGTTTCTCACCCGGCGGATAGACGGTCGCGCCGATCTTGAGGTCGCGGACCTTGAGAAGGGTATCACTCATCCCCGGCCTCCTTTCAGCGATGTGGTGCGGTTCAAAACCCAGTCCGCCACAAGGTTGACCGAGATCGCCAGCGTGGCGATGGCGACAGCGGGATAAAGTGCCGCGCCGATGCCATAGACGATGCCGTCCTTGTTTTCCTTGACGATGCCGCCCCAGTCCGCCAGCGGCGGCTGAACGCCAAGGCCCAGGAACGACAGGGTCGAGACGAAGAGAACCGCAAAGATGAAGCGTAGCCCCAGTTCCGCGACCAGCGGCGACAGGGCGTTGGGCAGAATCTCGCGGAATATGATCCACGACTGGCCTTCACCGCGCAGCTTGGCGGCCTCGACATAGTCCATCACGGCGATGTCCACCGCGACCGCGCGGGCCAGACGATAGACACGGGTCGAATCCAGCAGGCCCATGACGATGATCAGAACCGGGATAGTCACCGGCACCATGGCCAGAACCACCAAGGCACTGATCAGCGTCGGGATCGACATGATCAGATCCACTGTCCTCGACATGACCTGATCGGCCCAGCCGCCCAGCACGGCGGCCAGAAAGCCCAGGATCGAGCCGGTGACAAAGCTGAGGATCGTTGCCGCTGTTGCGATGAAGATCGTTGTGCGCCCGCCATAGATCATGCGGCTGAGAAGATCGCGGCCAATGTTGTCGGTGCCCAGCCAGAACTGCGAGCTTGACGGCTCCCACACGTCGCCGACCACCTCGGCCATGCCGTAAGGGGCCAGCAGAGGCGCGAAGATCGCGATGAAGAAATACAAGCCGGTAAAGCCCAGCCCGATCATTGCAGAGATTGGGATATTCTTCATTTCGGATGCCTCAGCCTCGGGTTGGCCAGAATGGCAACGATGTCAGCGACCATGTTGAGCCCGATATAGATCGCGGCAAAGATCACGCCGCAGGCCAGAACCACCGGAACGTCACGTTTAGTGACGTGATCCACAAGGTACTGCCCCATGCCGGGATAGACGAAGACAACCTCGACCACGACAACGCCGACAACCAGATAGGCCAGGTTCAGCATCACCACGTTGACGATGGGCGCGACCGCATTGGGCAGTGCATGGCGGTAGATGATCTTGAAGTTGTTCAGGCCCTTCAGTTCCGCCGTCTCGACATAGGCCGACTGCATCACGTTCAGGATCGCGGCCCGCGTCATGCGCATCATATGGGCCAGAACCACCATGGTCAGCACAAGAACGGGCAGGGCAATCGAGTTCAGCTTTTGCCCCAGCGACATGCTGTCGTTGATCATCGCCAGCGGTGAGAACAGGCCCAGTTTGACAGCGATGAAGTAGACCAGCACGTAACCGATCAGAAACTCGGGGATCGAAATGGTCGTCAGCGTCACCGCTGAGATCAGCTTGTCGGGCCAGCGGTTGCGATAGCGCACCGCCAGCAGACCGAGGAAAATGGCCAGCGGGACCGACACGATGGCCGCCCAGAAGGCCAGGAAAAGCGTGTTGCTCAGACGGCCGCTGATGGATTCGGCGATGTCGAGCTTGTTGGTCAGGGATTGTCCCAGATCACCCTGAACGATACCGCCCAGCCATTCGAAATAGCGGGTCAGGGCAGGGCGGTTCAGGCCCATCTCTTCGCGCAGGTTGGCAAGGGCTTCGGGGGTTGCGGACTGCCCCAGGACGGCTTGCGCGGCGTCTCCGGGAAGGGCTTCGGTCATGCCAAAGATCAGGGCCGAAGCGCCAAACAGCAAAAGGAGTCCCAGCGCGAGGCGCTGGGAAACCAGTTTGATGATAGGATGCATTATCCGTGGCCCGTATTACACGAACCACATCTTGCGCGAGACCTGACCGTTCATCATCTCTTGCGTCGGGTCGGTTTCCCAACCGTCCAGCTGATTGCTGATACCAGCGACGAAATCGTTGAACATCGGACAGATCAGGCCGCCTTCGTCGCGGACCATGCGGCCCATCTGGCTGTAGATGCCCTTGCGCTTTTCCGAGTCCAGTTCGGCGCGCGCCGCAAACAGCATATCGTCGAAGGCCTGCACCTTAAAGCGCGTGTCGTTCCAGTCTGCCGTCGACAGATAGGCGGTAGCGTACATCTGATCCTGGACCGGACGACCACCCCAGTAGGACGCGCAGAAGGGCTGCACATTCCAGACCTCGGACCAGTAGCCATCATTGGGCTCACGCTTGATTTCAAGCGGGATGCCCGCCTGAGCTGCCGTCTGCTGGAACAGTGCCGCTGCGTCGACCGCACCCGGGAAGGCGCCATCGGCCACACGCAGCACGATGGGCGAACCATCATGGCCGGACTTCTTGTAGTGCTCGGCGGCCTTTTCGATGCTGAATTCGCGCTGTTCGATGGTCTCATCAAACAACGGATAGGCCGCGTTGACCGGCATGTCGTTCCCGATCGAGCCATAGCCCCGCAACACCTTGTCCACCAGTTCTTCGCGGTTGATGGCGTATTTCAGCGCGGTGCGCAGTTCATTGTTGTCAAACGGTGCGGTGTCGCAATGCATGATGAACACGTAGTGCCCGCGACCGGCGGTGGAATGCACTGTCAGATTGGGCGAACGGCCCAGCAGGTCAGCCACTTTCGGTTCAACCCGGTTGATCGCGTGAACCTGACCGGATTGCAGTGCAGCCGTCCGGGCCGTCGCGTCGTTGATCACAACAACCTCGACACTGTCGAAGTTCCCGAAATCGCTGTTCCAGTGGTTTTCGAACTTGCTGAACAGGTGGCGCACGCCGGGCTCGTCCACCTCCAGTTTGTAGGGACCGGTCCCGATGCCCGCGCCGGGGTTGTCCATGCCGCCATCGGGCTGCACGATCAGGTGATAATCGGCCATCAGGTAGGGCAGGTCGGCATTGGGTTCTGTCAATGTGACCTGGAAGTTGTCGCCATCGGCCTTCATCGACTCGATGCCCTTCATGATGCCAAGCGCCCCGGACTTCGAATCCTCGTTCGAATGGCGCTGCATCGTTTTCAGCACGTCCTCGCTGGTCATGGTCTTACCGTTGTGGAACTCGACTCCCTGACGCAGCTTGAAGGTCCAGACCTTCGCATCGGCACTACCTTCGACACTTTCGGCCAAGCGCGGCTCGATGGTGCCGTCGGGGGCAACCTCGACCAGAGTGTCGCCGAACTGTTTGCCGTTCTGGAACGGAACCGAGCTGGCATAGGTCGCCGGATCCAGCGAGTTGGTGGATTCGCCGCCCTGCAGGCCGAACTTCAGGTCGCCGCCCTTCTTGGGCCCAGCCGCGCGGGCTGCATCGGCAAACATGGTGCTGGCCATCGCCGCGGATACACCCAGAGCGGCCGCTTTCCCCATGAATTCGCGGCGGGTCAGCTTTCCGGCTGTGACCTGACCGGCCATGTGAGTGAGTTGTTCGTTCATCCGGATATCTCCCAGTTGGTTGGATGGTCTGCCCGTTGGCGGGCTTTTTATTGACGCACGAGTCAAGTTACGCGCATTTCGGGCCACCGGGCAAGGTTTAATGTCCGGTCGGGCCGTGCGGAAAATCACATCTGGTTGCGCGGGATGGTGTCCTCGACGGATTTCGAAAACACGGCAGTCCCGTTTTCATAAGCGTTGATATCGGCCCGCAGATAAAAATGCGAGGCATCCGACCACATTTCGCAACTGGTCTCGGTACGTAATTGGCAATCGTCGCGCTGCATTTCCTGTGTCCAGCGGCATTCGCCGCGTGCCGACAGGGGGTCGTCAGGGTGAATCGACCATTTCTCGAACGCGGTGCTGCCGGTGACCAGCCCGTGCATCTCGTCACGCAGCTTGCCGAAGTCATCTTCGATAATCAGGTGAGTCTGGCCGGTGTTCATATCGGTCTCGACCCGCCGGGTATTCTGTGCCTCGCGCAGGGTGGTGACCCGGCGCGGCGTTTCGGCGTCTGGCGGGGCAAAAGCGCATTCGTCGCCATGGCCCGGTTCGCGGGTTGGCAGGATAATCTCTCCTCTGGTCAGATGCAGTTCGGCGGTTTCCGGCGAAGGCCAGATCAGGGGCCAGTAGGCGCTTGAAACGGCCACTCTCAGCTGATGACCTTTAGGCACACGATAGGCGATGTGATCAAGATCGAGTTCAATGTCATAAACCTCTCCGGGCGTCAGGATAGCTGGTTCGGCGTGGCTGTCTCGATGAGTCAGGTTCAGCACGCCATAGGTGATCCGGGTCGAGGCTCCGTCAGGGTGGATATGGTTCAACCGAACCGCGATCTGTGCCTGTGGTTTGTCGGCGCTCAGGCGCAGTCGGATTTTCGGTGCGCCGACGATCTCGGTACCTGATTCCAAAGGCGGGCTGTCGAAACAGGCCGACAAAGCATCGTCGCCCCGCTGATCACCGGGCATGTCGGGGCCAAGCCAGATTGCGCAATACTCGCCGCTCTCCATCCCGCAGGTGTGCGGCGACCGGATGCGCGTATCCAGCGGCCCATCGCCGCTCAGACCATCGTCCGTCAGGCGCAGTGTGGTTGTGGGCAGGTGTGAGGTTGCCCCGTCTGCCTCGGCGATCCATCGCCCCGGTCGTTCATTATACCAGCGTGCGGGCCGCACACCGTCCATGACATAGGCGCGATAGTCGGGATCATCCGCAACCCCGGTATCCTCGCCCTTCAGCCAATGATCCCACCAACGCAGCGCTTCTTGCAGAAAGCCAATGCGCGGCTCAGGCACGGCGAAATGCGGGTATTTGTGCACCCAAGGGCCAACGATCCCTTTTGCCGGAGCATCGAGCGCCTCAACCAGCAAAGGCACAGTGTTCTTGTAGGAGTCCCCCCAGCCGCCGACTGCCAGTGTGGCGGCGCGAATGGCGCTGAAATCCTCGCAGACCGAGCCATGCTGCCAATAGGCATCCCGCGCTTGGTGGCGCAGCCAGACCGAGGGCAGGAAGGGCTCATTCTCTAGCCGCTTCAGCCAGAGATCACGCCAGTTGTCCCGCAACGCAGGGTCCGGCGCGCGCGAGGAATAGGACCACATCGTCGCCCCCCAGCCGAGATTCTCGTTCAGCAGGCAGCCGCCTTTGTAATGGATATCATCGGCATATCGATCCGCCGTCGAACACAGCGTAATGATCGCTTTCAGGGCCTCAGGTTGCATCGCCGCGACCTGCAGGGAATTGAACCCACCCCAGCTGATCCCCATCATCCCAACCGAGCCATTGCACCATGGCTGATCGGCCAGCCAGCGGATCACCTCGACGGCATCATCCAGCTCTTGTTGGGTGTATTCGTCCTCCATCAGCCCGTCGCTGTCGCCGTTCCCACGCATATCGACGCGGATGCAGGCATAGCCGCGCTTGGCGAACCACGGATGGGTCAGCGCGTCACGGGTCGCGGTGCTGTCGCGTTTGCGATAGGGCAGGTGCTCCAGAATCGCGGGAACCGGGTGGTCGAGCGCATCGACAGGCCGCCAGACCCGCGCCGACAGGCGGCAGCCGTCGGGCATGGTGATGCCCATATCGGCGACGTCCTCAATCTCGCGAAGTGTGTTGGGGGACTGCGCCATGTGTCTGATCTCCGGGCCGAAAAGGGACCCGGCCAAGATGTCAGATCAGTCCCGGATTGCAATCACCAGATCCATGACATTGGTTCCTGTCGGCCCCGTGATCAACAACGCGCCCGCTGCGTCGAGAAAACTGCCGCTGTCGGCGCGCTGCAGATAATCCTCGGCCTCTGGTTTCCATGTGGCTCCGGTCACGATGGCCCCGGCGGCATCGGTTGGCCCATCGGTGCCATCGGTGCCACCGACGATCACGGTCAATCCGGGGTGCTCGGCAATCTCACGCGCCAGAGCCAGCGCCAGCGCCTGATTGCGCCCGCCGCGGCCGGGGGTGGCGGGCAGAACCACCGTGGGCTCTCCGCCAAACACCATCACGCCGTTGGGCATCTGACGCAGCCGCGCGCCGATGCGGGTCGCGACGGTCAGATAGTCGTCATGCAGCGCCTCTTCATTGGCCAGAACTTCAAGCCCGGCCCGCTGCGCCGCCAGCGCTGCTGCGTCGCGCGCGTGGGCGTTGGATGCGATGATCGAGGTCTGCGCCGCAAACGCAGGCGCGTCCGGAAGCGATCCGATACCGGACCCAATCACGCCCAGATCGTCGCCGGGCACGTCCGAGATCGCCAGAACCGTCGCCTTTGCCCCAGAGAAATGCGACAACAACCCTCCACCCTTGATCCGGGACAGTTTGCGCCGTTCCGCGTTCATTGCGCCGATATCCAGCCCATCGGCCAGTAGCTGACGGTTCAGCGCGGCTAGATCATTCAGAGTTTTCCCGGGCACAAGGTCCTCGGCCAAAGACGACGCCCCGCCCGAAACCAGCAGCAGCACATGGCTGCCCGGTGCCATGCCCTCAACGGCTTCGCGCAGCGCGCGGCCCCCGGTCAGTGAACGGGCATCGGGAACCGGGTGCGATGCTTCGACCACGCGAAGATGCGCTGGCAGCCCGTCGCCATGGCCATCCTTGGTCACGACCAGAGCGGGCACATCGCCGAACCGTTCCGCCGCTGCGCGTGCCATCGCGCCTGCGGCTTTGCCCACGGCCAGAATCTGGTTGGGGCGGTCCATATCTTGCGTGGCCTCCAGCGTTGCGCGATAGCCGTCAACGGCTGCAACGCCAGCACGCCAGAATTCCAAAGCCAGTTGAGACGCCTGCATCAGCTTTCCATCCAAATCGTAACCGGCCCATCGTTGACCAGTTCTACTGCCATATCCGCACCGAATGCTCCGGTTTCCACTGGAATACCCAAAGCCGCGAGTTTCCGGGCAAAAGCCTCGTACAACTGTTCGCCCTCAGCTGCCGGGGCGGCTGCGGAAAATCCGGGTCGGTTGCCCCGCGACGTATCCGCCGCCAGAGTGAACTGGCTGACCACCAGCGCCGAGCCTCCAACGTCCAGAATAGAACGGTTCATCTTCCCCGCGTCGTCCTTGAAAATCCGCAGCTTTGCGACCTTTTTCGCAAGTTGCTCGACCTGAGCATCACCGTCCCCCTGCATCGCGCAGACGAGGATCATCAATCCCGGTCCCGACTGACCGATGACTGAGCCGTCGACGATCACCGAGGCCCGGGAAATTCGTTGAAGCAAAGCGCGCATGGTCTGGTTTCTCGCTTGTTGATTGGCTGGCTTAGTCGCGCCAGTCGATGATCTGGCTGACCTCAGCGCGTTCGGTGCGAAACGCGTTGGCGGGGTGGTCGGGGTCGGGATAGCCGAACGAAATCGCACACAGGATCAGGCGATCATCGGGGATGTCGAAATAGCGATGCAAAAACGGGCCATACGACGCGACTGCGGCCTGCGGGATGGTGGCCACGCCCAAGGCTTGAGCGGCCAGAGTGAACGCTGTCACGAACCCTCCGCAATCCATGGCGCCGTAAGCGCCCAGCTCTGCCGGGCTGGACAGGATCGCGCAATGTGGGGCACCGAACAGCGCGAAGTTCTCCATCATCTGCCGGGCCGATCCAGCGCGGTCGCCTTTCTCGACCCCCACCGCGTCATACAGCGCCCATCCGCAGGCGCGGCGGCGCTGTTGATAAACACCGGAATAGCCGGTCGGGAAGGGCAGGTCTGGTGCGGGCGCGCCGCTGGTCGCCTCGTGCAGAAGGGCGGTGCGGAACGCATCGGTCTCTGTCCCGCTGGTTATGGTTAACTGCCACGGCTGTGCGTTGCACCAGCTGGGCACACGGCTGGCGCTGGCCACGATATGTTCGATCTGATCACGCGGCACCGGATCGGGGCGAAACGCACGGCAGGAATGGCGCGCGTGCAGCAACTGGTTCAACGCTGTGAATGTCACGGGGGCCTCCGGTCTGATCGGGGCGAAGATGACGTCAGGGCGCGCGATGCGCAAGGCTATTGCTGGCCGGTCGCCACCAGATACCCAACGCCCGCGGCAACCAGAAGGCCCAGCACAACCGCGATGGTGATCTTGATCGCGGACCATGGCCGTTCACCCTGAACGCGCCCGGTGCGCCCGTTGACCACAAAGCGATAGGTCTGGCCACGATACTTGTAGGCCGCCATCCAGACCGGCAGAAGAATGTGTTTGAACGTGACATCGCGCACATCCGTATCAACCGCATGGATACGCTGGCGATCACCGCCAATGTCGAAACGCACGTCGCGCTCGATTACGCGAGCCATATGCGCCCGTGCCTCGGTGTATCCTTCCTGGAGTTCAACGGTATAAGCTTCGGCCCGGAACCCGGCCAGGTACTCTGGCTGATAGGGTTCCAGCGCGGGCAAATCCCAAGGCTCCAGCGCGTCGGTGTAGGACTTGGGCAGCGACCGAGAGGCAAGAACCAGCACATCATCAAAGAACCGTGCCACGCGTCCAGATTTTGGGCTCCATCGCACCTTTGGCACCCGCTGCTGCACGCGTTTCCCATCTCGCATGACGGTCCGGGTTTCATAATAAACGACGCCGCGCTCACCCCGATAGCTGGACTTGGTATCGGTGTCGAAGGTCCAGTAGGGCACATAGATGCCCTGCATCTTGCGTCCCTTGCGGGCGTATTCCTTAAGCCCGTTGGGAGCGAACCAAAGCCGCCCCAGCCAGTCGCCCATCGCCTTATGCGCGCTGCGCTCATCCAGCGCAAAGGGCAGCACGCCGCGCGGCTTGATATGACGGCTCACACCGGTATCCGTCACGACCGGGGTGGCGCAGAACGGGCATTCGGCGGCATGGGTGTTCGGGTCGAACTCGACCTGCGCAGCGCAATTCGGGCAAGTGAGAACGCGGGTTTCTTCGATCTCGCTGTCCGGCAGACGTTCCGCTATGGCCGCGTCGAAATCCAGCTCGCGTAGGCTCGCGCCGCCCCAGGGACCCGCACCGATGGGTTCGGAATGACCACAATGATCACAGGTCAGCGTTCCGTCACCGGGGTTGAACCGGTAATCCGCCCCGCATTGGTCGCAGGGGAAGCGGTGTTCGTCTTTGGCCATACCTGCCCCCGATCTCTGGTTCCTGGCGGTCAGATCAAGCCCCCGGCGGCGGCGGCGGCAGTATCGTAAACAGTTGCGCCAGTTCCTGCACGTCGCCCGCTTTTTTCCAACCGTCTTGCCCTGCGGTCCAGACATGGGTGTCGCGCGTCAGCTCTCCGTCCGCGGCCATGCGCCCCATCTTGGCTTTCGAGAACGGCCCGCTGGTCTGCCCATCAACCGCGATATGCCACACATGCTCAACCGGCGGAGGAGGGGGCGGTGCCGCTTGCGTCGAAGGTTGTGGGGCAGCGGGGGCGGAACTGCCCCACGGGCTGCTCGGCTGACCCGCTGCCATGTTCGACATCTGTTGTGCCATCGCCATGCCCATCCCCATGCCAAGACCCGCGCCCATGCCGCCGCCCTGACCGGGGTTGTTGGCCGCCGCCGTCATGGCCTCGGCAGCTGAGTATTGGGTGAATTTGCCCAGATCTCCGGCCAGCCCCATCGAGGTGCGCTTGTCCAGCGCCGCCTCGACCGCAGGCGGCAGCGAAATATTTTCGATATAGAATTCAGGCATCTCCAACCCGTAGCCATCCAGAACGGGCGAGACCTCAGCCGCAATCAGTTTGCCCAGATCGGCGGTGTTGGCGGCCATGTCCAGAACCGGGATGCCCGACCCGGCGATGACGCGGCTGAATTCCTGCACGATGATGTTGCGGATCTGAAAGCTGATCTCATCCATCGTGAACTCACCATCTGTGCCAACGATTTCGACCAGAAACTTCGCCGCATCCTTGACGCGCACCGTATAGGTGCCAAAGGCACGGATACGGGTCGGCCCGAACTCGGGGTCGCGCAGCATGATCGGGTTCTTGGTGCCCCACTTCAGGTCGTTGAACCGGGTCGTGTTGACGAAATAGACCTCAGACTTGAACGGCGACTGGAACTCGTGATCCCAATGCTGCAACGTCGTCAGGATCGGCATGTTGTTGGTCTCAAGCATGTAAAGACCCGGGGTGAACACGTCTGCCAGTTGCCCTTCATGCACAAAGACCGCAGCCTGACCTTCGCGTACCGTCAGCTTGGCGCCGTATTTGATCTCGTGGCCTTCACGCTCGAACCGCCAGACCATCGTGTCGCGGGTGTCGTCGACCCAGTGGATGACGTCGATGAATTCGCCGGTTAGAAAATCAAAAATTCCCATTGGATTTCTCCTGTTCTCGGGGTCAGAGCGACTGCCCCATCAATTCGCGTGCAATAATGCGGACCACCGGGCGGGCCTCATCCGCGCTCATGCCGGGTTGCAGGCGCGGGTCATAAAGGATGGTCAGCAGCTTTTCGTCATGGCTGGTGAGCAGGGCAAACTCGTCATCATCGTTAAAGATCGAGGGCCTCGCCTGTGGGCTGTCATTCGGAAGGCCCAGCCCCTGCGCTATTTCCTCGTGGATACAGCTGAGCCGCACCAGATCGGGATGTTCGGACCGGATCAGCGCGACCGCCCGCGTATAGGTCTGGGGCGACCCGACTGAGGCCGAGGCAAAGACGAAGCAATAGAAGGACCGGGGCAGCTTATCAAACAGATCAAGCTGTGCCTGCCCGATGCCCGGGATCAACTGCCGCAACCGCGCCTGCACATAGGCCGTGTCATCCTCGCCCGCGACAAAGACGTGAAAGTTAGCGTTGCGGCTGACGGTCGAAATCGGATGATCCATCAGCCGCGACAACCTATTGGCATAGGACCCGATCTGGGCCGCGTCGAGCTGTCGAACTTCTGGCGCGACCGAGGGGCCGAATTCGGGTTTGATACGTACCGGGTTCGACCAGCGGCTGAGTTGACGGCTGGTCCGGCGCGCACCGGCCGAGACGTTTTGCGAGGGGTATTCGCTATAGAAGGCGATGGCCTCGAAATTGCGTGCCAGATCATCGGCGTCATAGGGCGTATCCGGGCCGCCGCCATCAGTGCGCAGCAACCCGCGTGTCAGCAGGTTATTCTGCACGCCCTGGTAATACCGCGCCAGATCAAGGCTCGCTGCTGACGGTGCGACATAGGTGTTTCCCGGGCCCTCCGGCTGCGCCGGGCGGGGTTCCGGTACCACCGAGCTTGTCAACGCCGCGTCGCAACCGGCCAACACCAGCAGCGAGAGGCCAAGCAGTGCGCAATTGATTCTGAGTGATGGCCGCACGCCCGTCTTTTCCTTTATCCGGGGACAGCCGTCCCGGCGTTATCGCCGGTCCCGTCCTGCCGCGCCTTGGCTGCGGCGAGCGTATCGCGCAGTTCGGTTTCCATCTTCTGCAACTCTTCCTCGGCTGCGGCGCGTTTGGCTTTGCCTTCGTCTGCAATCGCCAGGCTTTCGTTGATTGTGCCGATCAGGTCCGCGTTGGCCTGTTTGACGGCCTCGATATCGAACACACCACGCTCCATCTCTTGGCGGATCGCTTTGTTCGACTCGCGCAGATTGGCCGCGTTCGAGGTCAGCAACTCATTGGTCAGATCATTGGCATCGCGTACCGCCGCCGCTGCTTCGGCGCTGCGTTGGATGGTGACGGCTTGCGCCAATTGCGTTTCCCACAGCGGCACGGTGTTGACGAGTGTCGAGTTGATCTTGGTCACCAGCGACTTGTCATTCTCCTGCACCAGACGGATCGAGGGCAGAGATTGCATCGTCACCTGACGGGTCAGTTTCAGATCATGCACCCGGCGTTCCAGATCATCGCGGGCGGCGCGCAGGTCGCGCAACTCTTGCGCTTTCATCACCTGTTGGTCCTCGGGCGCGGCCTGCACTTCGGCCTCTTTTTCCGGGATGTCCTGGCTGTCCAACTCGGTCAGTTTTTCCTCGCCCGCCGCGATATAGAGCGCCAGTTCATCATAAAATTCCAGCGTCTTTTCATACAGAAGGTCCAGCGATTTGATGTCCTTCAGAAGCGTGTGCTCATGTCCCAGCAGATCGTCAGTGATCCGGTCAATCTGACTTTGAACATCCTCATACTGCGCCGTGAACTTGGCAAAGGGTGCAGCGCGACCCAACAGCTTTTCCCACCAGCTGCGCTCGCGCCGGACGTCCAGTTCGCTGACCGAGAAGCCGCGGATCGTGGTCACGATATTGCGCAGGCTGTCGCCCGCAGGCCCCACATCCTTGTTGCGCACATCAGCGAGCATAGCCTGACTGATCTCCTGCAGCTCGGCCTGTGCCGAAGACCCGAAGGACACGATCGAGTTGGTATTGTCCATGTCGATCTCATTCATCCGTTTGCGGATTTCCGCGCCAACGGGTTCGTCGGCATCCTCAAGCAGAACGATTTCGGCCTGTGGTTCGGGCAGGGCTACGGCGGTGACTTCCTGCACCAGCGTCTCGGCCTCGACGGCTTTGTTCTTGATGTTATCGGACATGGGGATAATCCTCGCTCAAATAGTGGCCGGTCAGTCCAACCGGACGCCTTCGCGCTGCAACCGGTCGCGCAGCACATCAATTTCAACCGTCAGATCACTGCGGTCATCCAATAGCATTTTTCGCGTTCGCGCCGCGAAATTCTGTTCCAGATCGTCCAGCAGCGCAGTGTAGTCTTTCAACGCCTGCGCATCGCGGGTGCGGGCATAAACATCTGCAAATTTCACCGTCGCATCGCGCGCGCCCTGCAGATAAACCGTCAGGTATTTCCGGGCCCCAGCCAGATCGCGGGGATCTTCCTCGACCGTGCGGAACAGATCGCGGGCGGTGTCCTGAAAGCGTTCCACCCGCGCTTCGATCCGACGATCACCTGCGCGTTTGATCGCGTCAGTCATCTGGGTCAGATGGGTCTCGGCATCCTCAACGACTCGTGCGACACGGTCTTGCTGGAAGGTGTCGACGCCCTCCATCCCTTTGTCTTTCATCGGATCAAGGCCGAACGAGATGGAGTGCAAAACTGTTGCCGCGACGCCAAACAGTATCGGGGCCAGCAGGCTGGCCTGCGCGGCGGTCTCGGCGTCCAGAAACTCGGTCCGGTATGAGGCCAGAGCGGCACCCAACCCCGTCAGAACGCTGGAAAATATCTTGCGCGGAAAGGCGGGTCTGCGCGCGGTGCGGCGCGCGTTATAGGCCGCTTCGGCCCGCAATCCTTCGCGCAGCAGGAACGCTGCTGCGGTCAGAAGCCCGGCGGCGACCAAGCCGATGGTCATGCCGATGGCGCCATCATTCAGGGACAGAAACACCAGCGGGATCGCCGGGAGGAACAGGATGTTCGCCCGCGCACCGGCAGGCTCGACCCGAGCGCCATCGAACTGGCCACGCGTGGGCTGCTCTTCCGGGGAAGCGTCGCCCTGAGGGCTGAATTTGCCGCCGTACCGTTTGGCCATGTCCTTACAAGCCCCCCAGCAGGCCAGTACAGACACCGAACAGCAGCACCAACAGGGCCGCATAGGCCAATTTTTGCACTCCGGTCCCGGACATGGTGCCCCCCAACTGTGGCTGTCACAGAAAAGTTAGGCGATGCGCGGGCTTGGCGCTAGGGGGAAGGTTAAATAACCCGCATCACTTGCGAGATTTCTTGCCGATTGCCGGTCTTTTGCGCTGTGGCCGGGCGGGGCGTTTGGCAGGTGGTTTCTGGCCATCCTCTGCTTCCAGACCCAGTTGATCCCGCATGACCCGGCGACGGATTTCCTCGACCGCACCGGATTTCAGATCACCCAACTGGAACGGGCCATAAGACACACGCAACAGGCGGTTCACCACATAGCCGATATCTTCGATGGCGCGGCGAATTTCGCGGTTCTTGCCTTCGCGCAGGCCGATGGTCAGCCAGGCATTCGCCCCCTGTTGACGATCCAGCGTCACGGTCATGGGTTGAAAGCGTTCTCCGTCGATCACCAACCCCTTGCGCAGCGGTTCAAAATCCTCGTCCTTGGGCCGTCCGTTGACCCGCACGCGGTATTTTCGCAGCCACCCGGTCGAGGGCAGTTCCAGTTTGCGCTTGATGCCGCCATCATTGGTCAGCAGCAGCAACCCTTCCGAGTTCAGGTCAAGCCGCCCGACGCTCATCACCCGCGGCATATCCTCGGGCAGGTCATCAAAGATCGTCTTGCGGCCCTTTTCGTCGCGGGCGGTCGTCACCAGACCGGGTGGCTTGTGATATAGCCACAGGCGCGCGGGCTCCGGCTCGGACACCGGCTTGCCGTCGACAGTGATCTTGTCTTTGGCGGTCACATTCAGCGCCGGGCTGCTGATGGGTTTGCCGTTCAAGGCCACACGACCGGCTTCGATCATGCGCTCGGCCTCGCGGCGCGAGGCGACGCCGGCGCGGGCCAGCACTTTGGCGATCCGGTCGCCAGGAGGAGGGGGCTTTGTCATCCTCCGGCCATAACGCATCCCGGCGGCTTGCGAAAGGCAGGTTTCTGAGGCAGTCAGAGGCATGGAGTTCAGATCCCACATGAAACTGGCGCTGGAGCAGGCGAAAGCGGCAGCAGACCGGGGCGAGGTGCCTGTCGGTGCGGTGATTGTCGCGCCGGACGGGCGCGTTGTTGCAGCAGATGGCAACCGCACCCGCGCCTTGAACGACCCCACCGCTCATGCCGAGATTCTGGCCCTGCGTGCGGCCTGCGCCGCGGCCGGGTCCGAGCGTCTTCCTGATCACGATCTGTACGTAACGTTGGAACCCTGTGCCATGTGCGCGGCGGCGCTGGCGGCGGCGCGCATCCGGCGCATCTACTACGGGGCCTCCGATCCGAAATCCGGTGGGGTCGCCCATGGCGCGCGGGTGTTCTCGCACCCACAGGCGCATCATACGCCCGAAATCTATGACGGAATCGGGGCGGAGGAGGCCGAGCAATTGCTCAAGGCGTTCTTCGCTGGGCGGCGATAGCGCGCTACCACGTCAGGCTGTACACCGTGTGATCGCCGGGCAGGCCTTTCAGCGTGACCATTCTGGGACCGCCAAAAGTCAGATCATCCTGACCGCCCGCCATAAGCTGGGTCGCATCAGAAAGGCAGACCTCGCCCGGGGCGGCGGTTGCTGCAATCCGCGCCGCCTTGTTCACCACTGTTCCAAAGAAATCGTCATCGGTCTGAATGACGTCCCCGGTATGTATCCCGATGCGAATCCGTAGGGGTGGCTCGCTTGGTTCTGCCGTATTGTGCCGCTGCAGTTCGGCGGCAGCCATCAACGCCGCACGAGCCGAGGGAAAGCTGGACATGGTTCCATCCCCCAGTGATTTCACCAACGTTCCGCCCTGCGCCTCCATCACACTTCGCGCCAGTTCGAAATGCTTGTGGATGGTATCGGTCCAGACGCGATCCCCCAGCTTTTCGGCAATGGTCGAAGAATTGACGATATCGGTAAACATGACCGACGCCATGCCTTCGCGTTGATCCTGCCGAAACCCATCGCGGGCGGCTGCGACCAAAGCGTCCAGCGCTTCGTGCTCGACGCCCATTTTTTCCAGATTGGGGGTCGGATTCGAGACATGGACATGCACCATCTTCCACACGCCGTCTTCTAGGTGCAGAACAAATGTAAACCTGTGCACCATGGCATTTGCGGTATTGTCAAAGCGCAACGTGGCAACGCAATGAGCCCAGCCAACCGCGCCGCATTCAAACGCCTCAAGCGTGTGTTCGTGCCAGTCATACTCCGGGATTTCGGCCACGTGGTCGGGAAAGCCCTTTCGAAATAGCGGGCCAGACCAGAATTCGTCATCGGCTGATCCCTGATAGCGCAAGTGTTCCGAGGTCGACAGCATATTGAACAGCGCCGCGCCGTCCTTGTCATGAACTGCATCGTTCCAGCGCCGCACCACTGCGACCAATTCGGGCGAAGGGCGGATGAGTTGGGTCACGCGGGTTTCACCACAAGATCGCGGGGAATGTCCGCCAGTGGTTTTCCACCGTCCGGCGTCACCACGAAGCTCTCAGTGATGGCCAGCCCCCAATCCGCTGTCCATAGGCCGGGCATCAGGTGAAAGGTCATGTTTTCGCGCAATTCGGTGGTATCGCCGGGTCGCAAGCTCATGGTGCGTTCTCCCCAATCCGGAGGATAGCTGAGCCCGATGGGATAGCCGGTCCGGTTGGCTTTGACATACCCGGCGCGCGCGAAGCTGTCATAGACACAAGCCGCAACCTCTTCACAGGAAATGCCTGGGCGCGCGATACTCAGCGCGTCGTTGATGGCGGTCAGCACCGCTGTTTCGGCGCGGCGGATATCGTCGGGTGGTTCACCCAGAAACAGGCTGCGGCTGGCGGGGCAGTGATAGCGGCGATAGCAGCCCGAGATTTCGAAATAGGTGGCCTCGCCACGCGTTAGAGGGCGGTCATTCCAGGTGATATGCGAGGCCGAGGCCTCTTGGCCCGAGGGCGCAATCGGTACGATCGCGGGGTAATCGCCGGCGAGGCCGGGTAAGCCTACGATCCCTGCCGCCTGAACTTCGGCAACCAGTTGGTTTTTCGGCAGCCCCTCGCGAAACGCGTCGCGCAGAACGCCGTGCATATGAGCGGTCAACCGGCCCGCTTTGCGCATCATCCCGATCTCGGCGTCGCTTTTGACGGCGCGCTGCCAGTTCACAAGACCAGTTGCATCACTCAGGGTGTCGGTTCCAAAGGCGCATTCCAGAATGCGGTGACTGGTCGCCGAGTAATAGTAATTGTCCATCTCGACCCCCAGCCCCGAGGTCCAGCCCCGTTCGCGCAGGGCAAGCACAAGCGCATCAACCGGGTGGTGATCGGGATGCTGCACATGCTCCTCGGGCCAATCCAGCAGGTCTGCGGGATCAAGCCACGTCGTCTGCGCCGCACCCGCTTTGTCCTGCGTCCGGCCCCACCAAAGCGGCGTGCCTTGGGCTGGCAGGATCACCATTTGGGGCACGTAAAAGCTCCACCCGTCATACCCTGTCAACCAAGCCATATTGGACGGATCGGTGACCAGCAGAGTCTCGATCCCGCTCCCCGCCATGGCCGCGCGGGTCTTGCTGATCCGGTCCGCATATTCCTGAGCGCTGAAGTCCGAGGCCGGCATTAGACCGTGATTGCCTGCATGACCTGAGGCTCGATCACATCAACCCCGGGCAGGGCGTCTTTCAGCGCATCTGCCGTCTCTTCAAGGATCGGGAAAGTCTGATAGTGGCAGGGGATTAGCGTCTTGAAGTTGAAGTATCGTTTGGCCGCGTAGGCCGCGCCTTTCATGTCCATGGTGAAATGGCCGCCCGCCGACAGGATGCCGATGTCGGGTTTATAGTAGTCCCCCATCCACTCCATATCCGCCATGATATCGGTGTCGCCGGAGACATAGACCATATGACCTTCGGAGGCGATCATATAACCGATCTCGGTTCCGCTCGCGCGCAAGCCATCCGGCGTGGAAAAGGTCGAACTGTGAGAGGCCGGGACCATCGAGACCTTCACCCCGTTCAGATCAACCGTGCCGCCCTTGTTGAAGCCGACGGTCTCGATCCCTTCGGCCTCGGCCCAGTATCCCATCAGGTCGTACTGCCCGACGACGGGCACATTCAGGTGTTTGGCCAGCGGCAGCACATCGGCGACATGGTCGAAATGGGTGTGGGTCAGCAGAATATGCGTCGCGCCTGACACCGCCGCATCGTGCTGATCTTCGGGCAGGACCGGGTTGCCGGTCAGCCATGGATCGATCAGCAGAACCTGACCTGCGGTTTCAATGCGAAAGCTACCATGCCCCAGCCAGATGATATTCATGAAGACCCCTCCCATTTTAGACTTGGAGCCACCCTAGCATCGGCTATGTAAAAATCCATGGACTGGACTCAGGAAATCGATGGCTATTGCGAGCGCTTGTCGCCCGCCTATTGGGCCGAGCCGGTAAACGCAGTGACCAACGCCGCGTTTCTGGTCGCGGCGTTTATCATGTGGCGGCGTGTGCGCGGGCAGGGGATGCCGCTGGCAATGGCTCTGGTGGCGGTGCTGGCGCTGATCGGGGTTGGCAGCTTTCTCTTTCACACCCATGCGCAGGTCTGGGCCGCGCTGGCCGATGTCGCCCCGATCCTGCTGTTCATCCTGATCTATGTTTTTGCCGTGAACCGCGATGTCTGGGGGCTGCGGCCGTTATACGCGCTTGGACTGACCGCTCTGTTCTTTCCCTACGCTGCCTTGACCATTCCTATGTTCCAATGGGTGCCCGGGCTGGGGGGCTCAGCCGCTTACGCGCCGGTGCCCTTGCTGATTCTCATCTATGCCGCCTTGCTACGCCGCAAGACGCCGGAAACGGCAGCCGGGCTAGCGATCGGAGCGATGATCCTGATCGCCTCGATCACCTTCCGGGCGCTGGATGAGCCGACTTGCACCCGCCTGCCGATGGGTACGCACTTCATGTGGCACATCCTGAATGCAACGATGCTCGGCTGGATGATCGAGGTCTATCGGCGGCACCTGATGCGCCGCGCCTAGTCGCGGAACGCCGCCGCTAGATGATCGGGCAGATCGAACTCGTCCAGAACCCGGGCGCGCCCTTCGGTTGACATC
Source organism: Ruegeria sp. CJ3 (assembly GCF_056536725.1). Classification (NCBI taxonomy): domain Bacteria; kingdom Pseudomonadati; phylum Pseudomonadota; class Alphaproteobacteria; order Rhodobacterales; family Roseobacteraceae; genus Ruegeria; species Ruegeria sp. CJ3. The sequence continues at coordinate 352,498 of NZ_JBQFQE010000002.1, read as the reverse complement.
TTGACGGCGGTTTTTTCGACGATGCGCTGGATTTTCTCGGCCGAATGCTTGGCCGCGAAGGGTGCAAAATACCATTTCAGGAATACGGAACAGATCACATCCTCAAGCGCCTGAACCTCCGGGTTGCGCTTGATTCCCTGTTTGCGCAGCATCTGCTCGGCGGCTTCGATCTGATCCGCACCGTATTCGGCCTGTTCCATCAGGCCACGGACCACCCCGGCATGAAACACTCCCTGCGCCTTGCGCCAAGCGAGATAGCCCGCGCGGCCTTCGGGGTATTCCGTCCGCTTCAGCTTCCAGCGCTCGACATGCTGCCCGCGCGCGGCGATCTGCAGTGCGTCCGAGGCGTCAGGGAACAGCCGGTCAAGCTCGGCGCTCATGCGCTGGCCATATAGCAGCGCTTCGGGCTGGCCGTCCTCAAAGTTGGGGTCCTCCGCGTTGGCCGCATCGATTGCGTCCAGAACGACTTGCTTGCGAGTGCTCATACTTGGCTCCGTTGGCTTACCTGAACTGCGTCGGGCGGTTCGGCTGATTTTCGGAACCATGCTAACGGCTTGTCGCTGCCTGTGCAGCAGTCAATTGCATACGCGCCGGATCAGGTGAGGGGGTGAGGAGGCTGATCCGGCGCGTCAGGCAAGGTTACTTGCCCGCCTTGGACAGGCCCTTGGTCGCAGGCTCAGGCGCCGGTTCGGGGAAAGTGAGGGTCCGGGTCAGAGGGTTCATGTCAAAGCTCAGCGCCATGGCCGGGGCGGCCAGCGCGGTTGCAGACAAAACAAGGGCAGTCACGAAGGTTTTCATTGGATTTCTCCGGTTTTGCGTGTTGCACTATTATGAAATGAACCGTTCAGTTTGATTTTTCAAGGACAAGATGAACTAATTAGTTTACTTTTTCGCATGTCGGCTATTCGATAATGGCAAAGGCGAATTGAAACGCCCATGCGCGCACCGGTCTTGCGGGTACCGCGGCAGACGGGTAAACGCCCTTCTTAAGCGTATATGAGGTTCCCATGTCGATTGACCAAAGCACCGCCGCCAAGGTGGCCAAACTGGCCCGGATCAAGGTCGAGGATGACGCGCTGCCCGCGCTGGCATCCGAGTTCAACACCATTCTTGGGTTCATCGAACAATTGAACGAGGTCGATATTGACGGCGTCGAACCGATGGTCTCGGTCGAGCCGATGCGCCTGAAACGGCGCGAGGATCAGGTCACCGACGGAAACCAGCAGGACAAGGTTCTGGCCAACGCCCCTGACGCGCGCGAAGGGTTCTTTGCCGTCCCCAAAGTGGTGGAGTAAGACATGAGCGATCTGAACAAACTGGGCCTGGCCGAAGCTCGCGACGCGCTGCGCAAGGGCGATGTGACCTCGGTCGAGTTGACCGAGTCCTGCCTGACGGCCATTGACGCTGCCGACGCGCTGAACGCGTTCGTCCACAAGACGCCCGAAATCGCATTGGAGCGTGCAAAAGCCGCCGATGAACGGATCAAGGCGGGCGACGCGCCCTCGATGTGCGGCCTGCCCATTGGCATCAAGGACCTGTTCTGCACCAAGGGCGTGCCCTCGCAGGCGGCGTCGAAGATTCTTGAAGGGTTCAGGCCGGAATACGAATCCACCGTATCGCAGCAACTAGCCGATGCGGGCACGGTGATGCTGGGCAAGCTGAACATGGACGAATTCGCGATGGGCTCGTCCAACGAAACTTCGACCTACGGCAATGCCGTCAGCCCGTGGCGGCGCGGCAATGACGACGCGCAACTGACACCCGGCGGGTCTTCGGGTGGTTCGGCCTCGGCCGTGGCCGCCGACCTGTGTCTGGCCGCCACCGGCACCGATACCGGCGGCTCGATCCGCCAGCCCGCCGCCTTTGTCGGCATCACCGGGATCAAACCGACCTATGGCCGGTGTTCGCGCTGGGGCATCGTGGCTTTTGCGTCCTCGCTGGATCAGGCCGGTCCGATGACCAAGAACGTGCGCGACGCGGCGATCATGCTGGAAACCATGTGCGGCCATGACCCCAAGGATTCCACCAGCACCGAACTCGCCGTCCCGAATTTCGAGGCGATGCTGACCGGCGACATCAAGGGCAAGAAAATCGGTATCCCCAAGGAATACCGCATGGACGGCATGCCCGCCGAGATCGAAAAGCTGTGGGCCGATGGGGCCGAGATGCTGAAAGACGCCGGGGCCGAGATCGTCGACATCTCGCTGCCGCACACCAAATATGCGCTGCCTGCCTATTACGTGATCGCACCCGCCGAGGCATCCTCGAACCTCGCCCGCTATGACGGTGTCCGCTATGGCCGCCGCGCGCATCTGGCGCAGGGCGACGGCATTACAGAGATGTACGAAAAGACCCGCGCGGAAGGCTTCGGTCATGAGGTTCAGCGTCGTGTCATGATCGGCACCTATGTTCTGTCCGCAGGCTTCTATGACGCTTACTACAACCGCGCCCGCAAGGTCCGCACCCTGATTAAGAAAGACTTCGAGGACGTGTTCGCCGCTGGCATCGACGCGATCCTGACCCCGGCGACGCCGTCCGCCTCGTTCGGGTTGGGAGAGATGACCGAGGCCGATCCGGTTCAGATGTACCTCAACGACGTCTTCACCGTGACGGTCAACCTCGCCGGTCTGCCGGGCATCTCGGTCCCCGCGGGTCTGGACGCGCAGGGCCTGCCGCTGGGTCTGCAGCTGATCGGGCGCCCATGGGATGAGGGCGATCTGCTCAACACCGCCTATGCGCTGGAAAGTGCTGCGGGGTTTGTGGCCAAGCCCGGCAAATGGTGGTAAGCCTCGGGCCCGATACAGCAACAGACAACCGGAGCAGCCATATGCGCAAATTGCTTCTGATCCCGGCCTTTGGGTTGATTGCGGCCTGTGACACCGTTGCCCCCGTTTCGGGAACCGGTTTCAATACGCCGGAATATCAGGCGCAGCGCGAGGCGCAGCTGGCCGGGCAGGGCTTGGCCGGCAACCCGCTTTTGCCGCCCGAGGCAATCTCGGAGCAACCGCTTTCGGCACAAGGAACGGTTGATGGCGCGCCGGTGGGCGACGCATCGGATATCGCAAACCAGACGGCTATTGCCTTGGCAAACACCTCTGACCAGGCCGCGCCTGCCGCACCTCTGACCGCGATCAACAACACCGCCATCTCGGACGAGCAGGATTTCGAGGCCGTCTCGAACCGCCGCAGCATCAATGATGACGCCGCTCGGATCGAGCAAAACCGGCAAACCTATGAGGTCGTCGCCCCCACGGCTGTGCCCCAGCGCGGCGCGGACGGGCAGCCCAATATCGTGCAATACGCGCTGAGCACCTCAAACCCCGTCGGCACCCAGCTTTACAGCCGCGCCGGGTTCAACCTGCAGGCCAAGGCCGAACGCAATTGCGCCCAATTCGCCTCGCCCGATCAGGCCCAGATCGAGTTCTTATCGAACGGCGGCCCGCAGCGTGACCGCAAGGGGCTCGACCCCGATGGTGATGGTTACGCTTGCGGCTGGGACCCCAGCGCGTTCCGCAGTGCCGTCAACAACTGAGCTCTCGCCGATCTGGCACCCATCTCCTAATTTCGGCCCCCGCCGGGATGGGCTGAAACCCTCGCTGATCGTGCTCCATTATACCGCGATGGAGAGCGCTTCTGCCGCCCTCGAACGGCTCTGCGATCCCGGTCCTGAAGTCTCGGCGCATTACCTTATCGGCGGCGGCGGTACGCTCTGGCAACTCGTTCGCGAGGAAGACCGCGCATGGCACGCCGGGGCAGGGGAGTGGCACGGACAAACCGACATAAATTCCCGCTCGATCGGCGTCGAGCTGGACAATCGCGGCGATCACCCATTCTCCGAACCACAAATGCGGGTGCTCGAACAACTGCTGCCTCAGATCATGCGCCGCTGGATCATCCCCACTGAAGGCGTGATCGGCCATTCCGACATGGCCCCGGGCCGCAAATCCGACCCCGGCCCCCGGTTTGACTGGCAAAGACTGGAACGCCAAAACCTCGCCGCCCCACGCGGCACCAAAGCCCCAACAGACACAACCCTCCGCACCCTCGCCGAAACCCGCGGCTACACCGCCCCGACGGATGACACCACACTCCTAGCCACCACCCGCCTGCGCTATCGCCCTTGGGCCACCGGGCCGATACACCCAGATGACCTCAAGGTACTCGGCCCGACCCACGACCAAACTTGATCCAAGCTTCATCTGGCCAAAAATATCCCGGGGATGAATTGGCTGCAGGCCAAGAAGGGGCTGGCCCCTTCACCACCCCAACCACCCTTGACGCCGCCTGATCCAACGCATACCCCACCCTTCGCGCGGAGGGCCGGATGGCCGCTGGGGTCGCAAGACCCGAGAGGAAAGTCCGGACTCCACAAGGCAACGGTGCCGGGTAACGCCCGGGCGGGGAAACCCGACGGAAAGCGCCACAGAAATCAGACCGCCACATGCGTGTGGCAAGGGTGAAACGGTGGGGTAAGAGCCCACCGCGCCGCTGGCAACAGCGGTGGCACGGCAAGCCCCACCGGGAGCAATGCCGAATAGGGTCCCCGCGCGGGCCGGTCGGTGCAAGCCGATACCGCCGCTAGGCTCGCCTTGGCCGAGAGGGACCGGGTTGGCAGCTCGAGCCGCGCAGCAATGCGCGGCCTAGAGGAATGGTCATCGAAGGGGGCAACCCTGGAACAGGATCCGGCTTACAGGCCCTCCGCGCAATTGTCTCCGATCACCGGCCCGGTGGTGTATAGGCACCGGTCAGCTTGGCGGCCTTTTTAGCAACGGCAGCAAAGTCCTTGGCCTTCCAGGCGCACACGGTCTCAATCCGGGACACCGCGCCCGAGGCCGCAACGGCCATGCCGACGGCCACCGCATCAGTGTCGTTCGGGACCTCGCTGATGACGACCACATCGTTATCCCCAGTGGTAATGTAGAAGGCCAGAAGCCGACCGCCGACCTTCTTCAGCAGCGCCTTGACCGGCGCCGTCCGGTCCGCCGGCTTCTTCAGCATCCCTTTGACGCCGGCCTCGGAATAGGATGCGTAGGTGATGAAAATTGGCATGAGTACCTCCATTTGAACTCTGTTATGGGGACCCGTGCTCCGGCCGGTCCCAGGGCCATTCCCGCGCGCAAACGCGAAACGACGCCGGTCGGTGGTGCGTCCGGTCAAAACTTTGATGTGAGCGGTTGGTGCGCGAGGCCCTCGCCGTCAGGGGCGAGCGTGAGAGGCCTGCGAATTTTGGGCACCCTATCACAGACCCGTGATCGCGCCAAACCGGTCGCCGCGGCGGGTGCCGTGAATTGTTTGCCGAATGGCCCGATTCCGGTTGACTCGGGCGCGCGAGCAGGTAAAAGCGCACGCTCATAAGGATTCAACCGAAAGGCCCCTGCCTTTTCGGACGCAGGAGATAACCATGGCGAAGCCGACGACAATCAAGATCCGTCTGAACTCGACCGCGGGCACGGGCCACTTCTACGTGACCAAAAAGAACGCGCGCACCATGACCGAGAAAATGACCGTTCGTAAATACGATCCGGTCGCTCGCAAGCATGTCGAGTACAAGGAAGGCAAGATCAAGTAATCTGCCTTCTGATCCAAGATCAGAACAAGGACTCTGCCTCAGGCAGGGTCCTTTTTCGTTGTGCGGCCCGGATCCGAGGCGTTGCAGGGGCGCATCAGCCCTGCGGGTGTTCTTTCGGGCAGCGGCTTGCTTTTTCGCATCCCCTGCCGCTACGCTTCAGCAACGCTTTCCAAAATGTTGACCGCCATGAAAAAAATCTTGTTGCCCGCCCTTGCCGTTCTGACCCTGTCAGCCTGCGAAGACCCGTTCAACCGCGAAGGTGTCGGCTTTACCGGCATCGACGGAGAACCGCGTACCGTTTCGGACGTGAAAGGTGCCGTGGCTTTCGCCCCCCGCGCAACCAATATTCCGGCAGAGCTGGCCGAATTGCCGACGGTTCAGGTCTCGTCCGACAAGACCGAGCCGGGCAAAGTGGCCGGGGTCGCGATCGACAATGGCGGTCGTACCGACACTAGTGCCGTTCTGCTGGAAGGTAGCAGCACTAACCTGTTCCTCAGCACCGTAAGTGTGAACGGGCAACTGTTCGGCGTGCTGCGGACGCCGAATAACAGCACTAAGGTCGACAATTCAATTGGCACCGCCTTTGGCAATCAGACCGAACGCTTCACGGGTTGCTTGCCCGCCGGAGATGTGTTCCGCAAAGGATCGTCCGAGCGCAGTTCCGGCTTTGCGGTTCCACTGAACTGCAGCTGATCCAGCAAAACCCAGATCAGGTTAGACCCCCTGCCTCTGCGGCGGGCGGTTTTTTGTTATGCGCCATCCGCCCGCCACTCTGCGAAACTCATCACCGGACGCAGTCCAGCTCTGGCCATAAGGCCGGCAGACGAGGTGTTGAAAATCGCGTAGCTGGCGGCCACAACCTGCCCGCCTTCGCGCTGCAAATGCGCCCGCACCTCTGCCATCAAGGCCGTACCGATCCCGCGTCGGTGGTGGCGGTTGTCGACGCTGATCTGATGCACCATCGCCCGAATCTCTGCCCGACGGAACGGCGAGGCGTCTCTGCGCTCGATCTCATAGACCGCGTAGCCCAGCACCGCGCCGCTCTCCTCATAGATCAGTCCGAACAGATCAGGTTGCTTGAGCCAGCTCTCCAGAAAAGCGGCCATCTCGGCGTCCGGAGGTAGCGGCGCATAGCGTTCGGGCTGGTGTTGCCGGTGCAGATCATGAACCTGATGCAGCAGCGGCAAAACGCGATCGGCCTGAGCGGGGCAAAGTCTGGTGATGGTCATTACTGGTATCCATAAAAAAAGGGCGGGTCGTTTCGGACCCGCCCTGTGGCTTGTGATATGCGCCCGCGTTATTCGCGGTTGCCAAGCAGCTGCAGCAGGAACATGAACATATTGATGAAGTCCAGGTACAGGTTCAGCGCGCCCATGATGGCGGCCTTGCCCAGCCATTCCTGATCGCCCGCATGGGCCATCTGCAGATAGGTTGTCTTGATCTTCTGCGTGTCATAGGCGGTCAGGCCCGCGAAGATCAGAACACCCAGAATCGAGACCGCGAACATGATCGCAGGTGACTGCAGGAAGATGTTGATGACCATCGCCACGATCAGGCCGATCACGCCCATCATCAGGAAGGTGCCCATGCCAGACAGGTCCTTCTTGGTGACATAGCCATAAAGCGACAGGCCCGCGAAGGCGATCGAGGTTACCAGAAACACCTGTGCAATCGAGATGCCGGTGAAGGCGACGAAAATCCAGCTCATCGACAGGCCCATAACGGCAGCGAAGGCATAGAAGAACAGCTGAGCGCCGGCAGCCGACAGGCGGTTGATGGCGGCGCCAAAGGCGAAAACCATACCCAGCGGGGCGAACATGACGATCCAGCCCAGAATGTTGGGGCTCAGCGTCACCGGATCGCGAAACACCGACAGCAGCTGCGGGCTGGTGCCAACGGCCCAGGCCACCGCAAAGGTGATCAGCATGCCGATGGACATGGTGCCATAGACTTTGTTCATGTGGGCGCGCAGGCCCTCATCAATCTCGGCAGCGCGCGCACCAGACGCCGTCCGGATCGTGTCGAATTGTGCCATAAAGGGTCTCCCTTCAATATTCTGTGTGCAGCCCGTGATAGCAGGCCGGTTTCTTAGCAAATATCGGAGAGTGGAGCCCTCGTTTCAAGAGTTTTACGCCCAAAACTCAGCAAAACTGTCAGTAAATTTGGCGACCCGGGCAAAAAGGTCGCCAAACTGTCGGTTTTTTTGAATTAGTAAAGGTGTTTGTGCCAGTTGTCGGGCGCATCCCACGGCGGCCGCGCCGCCTCGGTATGCGCTTCGGCGCGGGTGATGCCGATGTCTTCAAGCCCCCGGTCATCCAGGCCTGCAAGCGCGCGTCGTTGGCGGGCCAGGCTCAGCATGTTGTGCACCCATTGCAGCACCGAGAAGCGGGGCGCGTGATGAGAAGTTGGAATGACGATATGGGTCATGACATTTACCCTTTCCTGGTTTTCTGATGAAACATGGTGCTTCAATCAATTTCCTTGATCTATATGGCGTAGTCTGACATATTTTGAAAATGAATGTTTTTGACGGAATCCATAAGGAATCGTGAAGATGCGAAATCTGGACATCACCACATTGCGCTCGTTCGTTGCGGTTGCTGATCATGGCGGCGTGACACGGGCGGCAGGGTTCCTGCATCTGACCCAATCGGCGGTTTCGATGCAGCTCAAGCGTCTGGAAGAGTTGCTGGGGCTGGAATTGCTGGACAGATCAGGCCGCACCATCGCCCTGACCGCCTCGGGTGAGCAGTTGCTGGCTTATGCCCGGCGTATGATCGCGTTGAACGACGAGGTGATGGGCCGTCTGACCGATCAGGCCTTTGAGGGTGAGGTGGCTTTGGGGGTGCCGCATGACGTGGTGCATCCGTTCATCCCGCGCGTGCTACAGCGGTTCAACGCCAGCTTTCCGCGCGTCCGGGTCAATCTTGTCACCTCGAATACGCGGCAGTTGAAAGACGAATTTGCGCGCGGTGCGTTCGACCTGATCGTCACAACCGAATCCGGTGCGGGTGAGGGTGCGGAAACGCTGCTCCATATGCCGCTGCGTTGGGTCGGGGCGTTGAACGGGTCGGCTTGGCGGCAAAGACCGCTGCGGCTGGGCTTCTGCCGGAACTGCATCTTCCGGACGGTCGCCACCTCGGCGCTGGATGATGCGGGGATCGAGTGGGACATGAGCATCGACAGCGATTCGGACCGCACCGTCGAGGCCACGGTCAGTGCGGATCTGGCGGTGGGTGTCCTGCTGGAAGGCACGCAGCCCAGCCATCAGGAACTGATCGACCATGCTGGTGCCCTGCCGGATCTGCCCGCGCAGTTCATCAACCTCTATGGGGCCGAGCGTGTGCGCGAGGAATATGTGGCCGAACTGGCCAGCCTGATCAGGCAGAACTTTGCACGCCCCGGCGGGCAGCCGCTCAAGGTGGTCAGCGCATCCTGATCACAACCTTGCCGGTGGATTTGCGTTCACGCAGCAGATCCAGCCCCCGCTCGACATCCCGCAGCGACAGAACATGGCTGATATGGGGTTTGATCCGTCCGTCTCTGTGCCACTGGAACAGGGTACTGAAACTGTCGCGGACGACGGCGGGGCGAAATTTCAGATAGCCCCCCAGATAAACGCCAATCACGCTGAGGTTCTTGACCAGCAGATGATTGGCCGGAATTTGCGGAACCTCTCCGCCGGCAAAGCCGATCGGCAGCAGGCGGCCTTCGGGGTTTGTCGCGCGGAAGGCGGCCTTGAACACGTCGCCGCCAATCGCGTCATAGACGACATCCGCCCCGCCAAGCGCAAGAACCCGTTCGCGCAGATCCTCCCCCGCGTCGACCAGATGATCGGCTCCGGCTTGCTGTGCCACAGCCAGCTTGTCGGCACCGCGCGCCTGCGCAATTACCGTTGCGCCCATCAGCTTGCCGATTTCAACCGCAGTCAGTCCGACCCCACCCGCAGCCCCCGTCACCAGAAGCGTTTCGCCCGGCTGCAGACGCGCCCTGTGTTCCAACGCGATATGACTTGTGCCATAGGCGATCTGGATCGCAGCGGCATCCTCGAAACTTATGGACGGGGGCAGGAGGACCGCGCGTTCGGCATCGAATACACCCGATTCGGCCAGACCGCCCTGACCGGAAAAGACCGCAACGCGATCCCCGGGGCTCAGATTCGCGACATTGTTTCCAATTTCCTCAATAATCCCGGCGGTTTCCATGCCCAGTGTGAAAGGTGCATCCGGTGTGTCCTGATACGTGCCCTTCTGCATCAGCAGGTCGGCAAAGTTCAGGCCGCAGGCGTGAATCGCCACGCGAATCTGGCCGTCCGAAGGCTTGGGCGGGTCGATTTCGCACAGCTTTGCCGGGGCGCCCTTGGACTCTATTCGATATGCCAGCATCAATGCTCTCCGGTTTGCTGAGCACATAAGCTGTGCCCGGCGCAGGCTTGTCAATTCCAAACCCGGAGGCCGCCGGGAGCAGACTGCGACTGTTTCCGCGCTAGAAACTCCACTGCTCTTGTCAGGCCGCACAACCGCAAATCCCTGTCGGCATTCGGTCACTCAACCCGCTTGAAAAAAAATTCCAATGCGGCAATATTGCCTTATGGTGCTGTTCGGGGGGCACGATCCGAATTAGGGAGTTCTTAAGCAGCGACCCGCTAACTTGGCGGAGACGGCTGTTGTCGCGTTTTCCCGGACAGGTGTTTGTGTAAAGGAGACTACCAATGACCCATCACGTCGATGTCCATGTGGGCAAACGCGTCCGGCATCGCCGCTGGCTGATTGGCATGACCCAACAGCAGTTGGCGCAGCAGGTTGGTATCAAGTTTCAACAAATCCAGAAATACGAAACAGGTGCCAACCGGATCAGCGCGTCTCGCCTTTGGGATATCGCCGAGGCATTGGATGTTCCGGTCAGCTTCTTCTTCGAAGGTCTGGAAGAAGTGCAGAAATCTGACGCTGACAAGAAATCGGTTCCCGCAGATTTGATGGGCGACAAAGAAGCGCTCGATCTCGTGCGGTCGTATTACGCGATCCCGGAAAATCAACGTCGCCGCCTGTTCGAACTGGCGCGCGTGCTCAGCGACGTCGCCTGAGATAATCGACTTGACTTCGCGGGGTTGTAAACGCACGGGTAAGCCATGCAGCACTCCCCACCAAGCGACCTAGAGATTGCCGAAGAAATGGCCGACGCAGCGCGGGCGGCCATTCTTCCTTTTTTCCGTCAGACAAATCTGGAAACCGACAACAAGCTCGATGGCGGGTTTGATCCGGTCACCGTTGCGGATCGCGCGGCGGAACAGGCCATGCGCGCCGTTCTGGCCAAACACCGCCCGGATGATGGCATTTTCGGTGAAGAGTTCGGTCAGAGCGCCGGTACAAGTGGGCGTGTCTGGGTTCTGGACCCGATCGACGGTACGCGTGGCTTTATCAGCGGCACCCCGACCTGGGGCGTTCTGATTGCCTTGAGCACGGCAACTGGCCCGATGCTGGGCGTGATCGATCAACCCTATATCGGTGAGCGGTTCGTTGGCGGCGGCGGGCAGGCCTTTGTCAAAGGTCCGCTGGGTCGATCCAGACTGGGCACCCGCGATACGCGCAGGCTGGATCAGGCGGTTGTCTTCACAACCTTTCCCGAGGTGGGAACCGAGGCCGAAGGGCAGGCCTTTCGCGCGGTGTCATCGCAAGCGAAACTGACACGTTATGGAATGGACTGCTATGCGTATGCGCTGTTGGCGGCCGGGCAGATTGATCTGGTGATCGAGGCCGGCCTGAACGCTTATGACATCCAAGCCCCAATCGCGGTGATCGAAGCCGCAGGCGGCATCGTCACCGATTGGCAGGGCAACCCCGCGCATGAGGGCGGGCGCGCACTGGCCGCCGCCACCCCCGAACTCCACGCTGCAGCGCTCGAGATCCTGCGCGACTATTGACCGACTTGCCGCACGGCTGCGGCGCCCCTAAACTATACCCGGCTGGTTCTTGCGCCCGTTTTCCACCAGCCCCGCACTTCACGCATGAGACGGGCCTGTGCGGGAGTGCGAAAATGACGGAAATCCTGATCCAAAACGCCGATGTGATCGTCACCATGGACGACACGCGGCAAGAGCTTTCGGGCGCTGATCTGCTGATCCGCGATGGAGAAATCGCCCAAATCGGCCAAAACCTGACCACCAGCGGAGAGGTCCACGACGCCTCGGGCTGCGTGGTGACCCCCGGCTTAGTGAACACCCACCACCACCTTTACCAGACCCTCACCCGCGCGGTTCCCGGCGGGCAGGACGCGCTGCTGTTCGGCTGGCTGCAAACGCTCTATCCGATCTGGGCGCGCTTCGGCCCGGAGGAGATGTTTGTCTCGGCTCAAATCGGCCTTGCGGAACTGGCGCTGTCGGGCTGTACGCTCAGTTCTGATCACCTTTATCTTTACCCAAACGGCGCGCGGCTCGACGATACGATCCACGCCGCCGCTGAACTCGGCCTGCGCTTCCACCCCACACGTGGCGCGATGAGCATAGGCGAAAGCAAGGGCGGCCTGCCGCCCGACACGGTGGTCGAGTCCGAAGCGGCCATCCTTGACGACATGATCCGCGTCGTAGACGCCTTCCACGACCCATCCGACGGATCAATGTGCCGTGTCGGGCTCGCCCCATGCTCACCCTTCTCGGTCAGTCGTGATTTGATGCGCGATACGGCGCTACTGGCGCGCGACAAGGGTGTGATGCTGCACACGCATCTGGCTGAAAATGATGAAGATATTGCCTATTCGCAAGCCAACTTTGGATGCCGCCCCGGCCAATACGCCGAAGACCTCGGTTGGACCGGTTCGGACGTCTGGCACGCCCATTGTGTCAAGCTGGACAGTTCCGAGATCGATCTTTTCGCCCGCACCCGGACCGGCGTCGCCCACTGCCCCTGCTCCAATTGCCGTCTCGGCTCGGGCATCGCCCCGATCCGCGCGATGCTCGATCAGGGCGTTCCAGTTGGGTTGGGTGTCGACGGCTCTGCCAGCAACGACAGCAGCAATCTGATGGCCGAGGCGCGTCAGGCGATGCTGTTGCAACGGGTTGCCAACGGCGCGAATACCATGTCCGCCCGCGAGGCGCTCGAAATCGCCACTCGCGGCGGCGCAGATGTGCTGAACCGCCCCGATTGCGGCCGTCTGGTGCCAGGAAAACGCGCCGACGTCGCCATATGGGACATTCGTGGTATCGAAGCTGCCGGCAGCTGGGACCCTGCCGCGCTGCTGCTTGCAGGCCCAACCCTGGTCAAACACCTCTTCGTCGAAGGCCGCCAGATCGTCCGTGACGGCCAGATCACCACAATCGACCTGCCCAAGACAATCGAAATCCAAAACCGACTGGCTGAAAGGCTGGCAGACTAAGCAGGATCCCCTTCATCTGGCCATAAATATCCCCGCCGGAGGCATGGGCCGCAGGCCCATTCCCCCATCAACCCAGACGCGCTCTTCCCCCGATCCAGACATCGGCAATTGCCCGGTCATCGCCCATCATGATGGTGGGAAACACGGCCTCCCACAGGTGATCGGCATGGGCCTCGCGCTGCGCAATCGCCGGGGTGGAGGCGAGATCGAGCACAACCAGATCCGCCTCCATTCCCACCGCGACATTGCCGATGCAATCGTCCATATGCAGTGCGTGGGCGGACCCAACGGTTCCCAACCACAACAGCTGCGCCGGATGCAGCGGAGCCCCCCGCAACTGCCCGATCTCATAAGCCGCCGCCATCGTCCGCAACATCGAAAAACTGGATCCGCCGCCGGTGTCGGTGGCCAACCCCACGCGATGGCCCTCGCGCATCAGGCCCTCCATGTCGAACAGGCCCGAGCCGATGAACGTGTTCGAGGTCGGGCAATGGATCAGCGCCGCCTCCATCTCGCGCAGCCGGTCCCGCTCGCGCGGCTCCAGATGGATGACATGGCCGTAAAGCCCATTTTTGCGCAGCAGTCCAAACTGCTCATAGGTGTCCAGATAGTCCCGCGCGTCGGGAAAAAGGGACCGGACCCATTCGATTTCGTCCGTCTGTTCACACAGATGGGTTTGCATCAGGCACTGGGGGTGTTCGCCCCACAGCGCGCCCATCGCCTCCAGCTGCTCGGGCGTCGATGTTGGCGAAAACCGCGGCGTTATTGCGTAGGACAGCCGGTCGACCCCGTGCCATTTTTCCAGCAGGGCCTTTGAGTGATCATAGGCCGTCTGCGCGGTGTCCCGCAGCCCCTCGGGCGCATTGCGGTCCATGCAGGTCTTGCCCGCCACCACCCGCTGGCCACGCGCTTGGGCCGCCGAGAAAAACGCATCAACGCTCTCGGGGTGAATGGTGCAAAAGCTGCACATCGTCGTGGTGCCATGGGCGGCGGTCAGGTCCAGATAACGGTTGGCGATCTCCGCGGCATAGACGGGGTTGCCGAATTTCATCTCTTCGGGGAACGTATAGCTGTTCAGCCAGTCGATCAGACGTTTGCCCCAGCTGGCGATCATCGCAGTCTGCGGATAATGCACATGCGGATCGACAAAGCCCGCCATGATCAGATGGCTGCCATAGTCGGTCACCTCGGCCTCAGGATGCGCGCGCAAAAGGTCAGAGGCCGTGCCCACCGCCGCAATGCGCCCGTCTTCGATCACCAGTGCCTCATGCACGGTGGCCGCCTCGGTCGGTTCGCCTTCGAAGGGCGATCCGTCAAAGCTCAGTACATGCCCTTTCAGAAGCGTCTTTTGCGCCATTTACCCTGTTCTCCGCCTGTTTGGGACCGCTCTGCAGCATAGGGGCGCGAAACTTGCGGGTAAATCCAAGCATTGTCATTGTTTTCCGGTAGCTGCTTCTTCTATCAAGAAGCAATCGCGCGGAACGAAGGGGCAGAGCATGACCACAGGCATCGACGAAGCCGGACACGATCAGCCCCGGGATGAGCACGCCTATGCGCTGGATCCGCGGGCCGTTGCGGCCATCCTCTATACGTTGGATGTCGAGGATCGTGACAAGCTGATCGAGTTGATGGAGCCGCTGCACGCCGCCGACATCGCCGACCTTCTGGAACAGATCAACCCCTATGACCGCGCGCGGCTGATCCGCCTTTACGACAAGGAATTCGACGGCGATATCCTGTCGGAACTGGACGAATCCGTCCGGGAAGAGGTGATCAACGTTCTGAAACCCGACGTTCTGGCCGAGGCCGTCCGGGACATGGAAAGCGACGATGTGGTCGACCTGCTGGAAGATCTCGAAGAGCCGCAGCAGGAAACCATCCTGGACGCGCTGGAGGATTCCGAGCGCGTCGCCGCCGAACAGGCACTGTCCTATCCCGAGAACTCGGCTGGTCGCCTCATGCAGCGCGAAGTCGTCATGGCTCCCGAACACTGGACCGTGGGTCAAGCCATTGATTTCATGCGCTCAAACGATGATCTGCCCGAGCAGTTCTATTATGTCATCATGGTCGACCCGCGCCTGAAACCGGTCGCGCAGGTGACGCTGGGCAAATTGATGGCCGCGCGCCGCGAGGTGCTGTTGCATGACATCGCCGATGAGGAACTGCACACCATCCCCGTCGATCAGGACGAAGAGGATGTGGCCTATGCCTTCAATCAGTACCACCTGATCTCTGCCCCCGTCGTGGATGGCGACGGTCGGCTGGTGGGTGTCATTACCATCGACGATGCGATGGTGGTGCTGGACGAGGAGTATGAAGAGGACATGCTGCGCCTCGCCGGTGTCTCGGACGAAAGCTCGATCTCGGACAGTGTGGCGGCGACCAGCCGGCGGCGGTTGCCGTGGCTGGGGGTCAATCTGGTCACGGCGATCTGTGGGTCGCTGGTGATTTCGCAGTTCGAGGCGGCAATTGATCAACTCGTGGCGCTGGCGATCCTGATGCCCATTGTTGCGTCGATGGGTGGGAACGCGGGCACACAGTCGCTGACCGTTGCCGTCCGCGCGCTTGCGACGCGCGACCTGACGGGTTCGAACGTAGGCCGGGTCATTCGGCGGGAACTTCTGGTCGGGATGCTGAACGGTCTCTGTTTTGCCATCGTGCTGGGCACCGTGGGCATGATGTGGTTCGACTCACCACTGCTGGGTGTCGTGATCGGGTCGGCCTTGGTCGTGAATATGATCATCGCAGGCTTCGCCGGTACGGTAGTACCGGTGGTGCTGGACCGTTTGGGCGTTGACCCGGCGCTGGCGTCGGGGACCTTTGTGACCACAACAACGGACGTCATGGGGTTCTTCATCTTTCTGGGGCTGGCCAGCGTGGTGCTACTGTGACCGATACGACTGATCTGACTGAAATCAAAGCAGCCGCGCGTAAAGCTGCGTTTGCTCGCCGCAAAGCAGCTTTTGATGCGCGGCCACCAGGCGCGGCGGGACGTTTGTCCGAGGTTCTCGCCGGGCACCGCGGCGTCCCGATCTCGGGCTACATGCCCATCCGCACCGAGATCGACCCGCTGCCAGCCATGGCCGAGGCCGCAGCCTATGGCCCGGTCGGCGTGCCGGTCATTCAGGCCGCAGGCCAACCGCTGCTCTTTTCGCGCTGGACGCCCGAGGGCGTACTGAAGGATGGTCCTTTTGGCGCCAAGGTCCCCGAGGTTGATGACTATTTCGACCCAGAGATCCTGATCGTGCCGCTCGTGGCCTTCGACGCAAAAGGCGGGCGGCTGGGTTATGGCGGAGGTTTCTACGACCGCACCCTTGAAGGCCTGCGCGCCAAGCGCCCGACACTGGCCATCGGCTTTGCCTTTGACGCGCAGGAAGACGACGGCCTACCGCTGGAGCCGACAGACCAGCCGCTGGACATGGTCATCACCGAGAGCCGTGTGTTGAGTTTCCGGTCCTAGAACCCCAGCTTGTACAGCCGTCCCGCCACCTTTCGGTGGATCACGGGCGGCAGGATATCTTCAAGCAAGGCGCGTCGGGCGACCTGCTTGTCCCGCTGGTCATGGGTGCCGGGGCGGGGCTTGAACAGGGTCGTGTGGGATTTGCGCGAACTGTCCCACGTCGCGGTATAATAATACAACGCGATGGACTTGCGAGGCTCGCCATCGGGATGGTTCACCGTCTCGGGGTTTCCATGCCAACTGGTCGAACTGGTGTTGAAGATGCACATCCGGTTGAATTGCGGCACGAACCCCGCGACTTTGCCGGTCATGTCCTCGTTCCAGACCTCGAACGAGCCGCCATATTCCTCGCGCCAATCCTTGTTCAGATAGATCAGCATGTTGACGCGGCGCTCAAGGTTCATCCCGCCGTGATGGTTGAAATCCGCGTGGATATCGAGATGTCCGCCGTTAGAGACCACGTGAATGCCGCCACCGGCGAAATACGGATCAGGGATCAGTCCCTTGATGCCCGTCAGCTCTTCTAGGAAGGCCAGAACGGGGCGTGAGTTCAGCGCATAGAACAGCTGTCGCGTGTATGGCGGCAGGCGTTCCGGCTGATAGCTGGCTTTCAGCTTCTCCTGCGCGCGGTCAAAGCTGGTTTCGGCCTGCGGAAGCTGTTCGAGATCCTCAAGAACACGCTCCAGAATGGCAGGGTCTAGGAAATTGTCGTAGCCGCCGTAAGGAAAGGGCTTCTTTGACTGGTAATCTTCGGAAATATTCTGCGCGGCGGCCCGGGCGTCCTTTGTCGGCAACAAAAGCGTTTCAGGGTCAAGGGCAAGGACAGGAGAGGGCATAACACACGACCTAACAATCAAATGAAAATACTGCTGTTATGACAAACTGTGCCGCCGAGCGAAGCCAGGTGTCAACCGTTTCAGCCGCGTCGAATTATCCCGGTGGGCCTTCGGCAGGTGATCGTGAACAATTTGCGAGAGGTGTCTATTATTGTTCATGCAGGATTGACGCAAATGCTGGTCGCGTCTGCAAGGTCTTTCCGGAATTGCTTGCGCTCGGGCGGTGCCGGACATAGGACGGTTTGCATGAAAATTCTCTTCCTGGGTGACGTCATGGGGCGCGCGGGACGCGCGGCCATACAGCAGCATTTGCCACGTCTGCGTGATGAATGGCGGCTGGATTTTGTTGTGGTCAATGGTGAGAACGCCTCGAACGGGATGGGGCTGACCGGCGACCACGCCAAGCTGTTGCTGGATGCAGGGGCGGATTGCGTGACCTTGGGCGATCATGCCTTCGACCAGAAGGACATGCTGCAGTTCATTGAAAAAGAACCACGCGTCGTACGCCCGGTGAATTTTGCCAAGGGCGCGCCGGGGCGGGGACATCGGTTGTTTACGGCTCCGGGCGGGCGCAAGGTTCTGGTGCTACAGGTGCTGGGGCAGGTGTTCATGAAGCGGCCCTTTGATGATCCGTTCTCAGGCGTCGAACCAATCCTGAAATCGCACCCGCGCGGCGGGCAGGCGGATGCCATCATCGTCGATATGCATTGCGAGGCGACGTCCGAGAAGATGGCGATGGGCCACTATTGCGACGGTCGTGCCAGCCTTGTGGTGGGGACGCATACCCATGTGCCTACGGCAGATGCGCAAATCCTGCCCGGCGGCACGGCCTATCTGACCGATGCGGGGATGTGTGGAGATTACGACTCGGTCATCGGCATGGACAAGCAAGAGCCGATGCGCCGCTTTATCACCGGAATGCCCAAGGCCCGGTTCACGCCTGCCAATGGCGAGGCCACGCTGAGCGGTGTGTTCGTCGAGACCCACGACCGGGACGGTCGCGCAAAATCTGTGCAGATGGTCCGCGTGGGCGGGCGGTTGCAGCAGGCAGGTCTCTGAAATCCAAGTCAGGCTTGCCCTGCCACGCGCAATGCGAGACACTGAGCGTCGGGCGCGCAAGCCAGGCCAGGGTTCGGACAGAATACCAAGAATGCAATTCCTTCAACTGACAGAAACGGGCAGCGCGGTATTGGCGCTGATGATTGTCGCGGGCATGTTCATCATGTTCCTGCGCGAGGTTTACCCGACCGAGGTTGTCGCCATTGGCGGCGCCGCGCTGATGCTGGCTACCGGCATTCTGCCCTACCAAAGCGCGCTTGCGGTGCTGTCGAACCCGGCCCCGTGGACGATTGCGGCGATGTTCATCATCATGGGGGCCTTGGTGCGAACGGGGGCGTTGGATGCGTTTACTTCGACCGCGCAGAAGCAGGCGCAGGTCAATCCACGCATCGCCATCGCGCTGCTAATGGGTTTTGTAGTCATCGCCTCGGCGGTCGTGTCGAACACGCCCGTGGTGGTGGTGATGATCCCGGTCTTTATCCAGATCGCGCGGACGCTGGATGTTCCGGCCTCGAAGCTGTTGATCCCGCTGAGTTATGCGGCGATTCTGGGCGGCACGTTGACGCTGATTGGCACGTCGACCAACCTGCTGGTCGACGGTGTGGCCCGCGCGCAGGGCATGACTGCGTTTACCATTTTCGAAGTGACGCCGCTGGGCATCGCGCTGGTCATCTATGGCATGGTCTATCTGCGCTTTATCGCGCCTCGCCTTCTGCCTGATCGCGACAGCATGGCCGAGATGCTCAGCGATCGGTCCAAGATGAAGTTCTTCACCGAGGCGGTGATCCCCCCCGAAAGCAACCTGATCGGGCGCGAGGTCCCCGGCGTTCAGCTGTTCAAACGCCCCGGCGTGCGGCTTATCGACGTGATCCGCGGCGATGAATCGCTGCGGCGCAACCTCAAGGGTGTCGAGTTGCAGGTGGGCGACCGGGTCGTGCTGCGGACCGAGATGACCGAACTTCTGAGTCTGCAGAGCAACAAGGAACTCAAGCGGGTCGATCAGGTTTCGGCGGTTGAGACCAAAACGGTTGAGGTGCTGATCACGCCGGGATGCCGGATGGTCGGGCGCACGCTGGGCGCGATGCGTCTGCGGCGGCGCTATGGTGTTTACGTCCTCGCGGTGCATCGGCGGAACCAGAATATCGGGCGTCAACTGGATGCGCTGACCGTGCGCGTGGGGGATACGCTGCTGCTGGAAGGCTCACCCGCCGATATCCAGAAACTGGCCGCCGATATGGACATGGTCGATGTCACCCAGCCCTCGGCGCGGGCGTTCCGGCGCAGTCATGCTCCGATCGCCATCGGGGCGCTGATCGGGATTGTTGCGTTGGCCGGGCTTGGGGTTGCGCCGATCTTGCTGCTGTCGGTCATCGCCGTTGCGGTGGTCCTGCTGACTCGCTGTATCGATGCGGATGAGGCATTCTCATTCGTCGAGGGCCGCTTGCTGGCGCTGATCTTCTCAATGCTTGCCATCGGTGCCGCGCTGGACAAATCCGGGGCGGTATCGCTGATTGTCGAGGCGGTGGCCCCCGCGCTGGGCATGTTGCCGCCGTTCCTGATCATCTGGGCGGTGTATCTGCTGACCTCGGTCCTGACTGAACTGGTATCGAACAACGCGGTCGCCGTGGTTGTCACACCCATCGCGATCTCGCTGGCGCAGGCGGTGGGGATCGATCCGCGACCGCTGGTGGTGGCCGTGATGGTCGCGGCCTCGGCCTCGTTTGCGACGCCGATTGGCTATCAGACCAACATGATGGTCTACGGCCCCGGCGGATACCGGTTCACCGACTTTCTGAAGGTCGGTGTGCCGCTGAACCTGACGGTGGGTCTGTTGGCCTCGCTGCTGATCCCGTTCATCTGGCCACTGTAGCTAACCGGCGCGGAATCGCCGACTTGCGGGGCTTGGGTCTTGTAAATGATGATCCGGTCACAATCTTTTTCATGAAATACGAATGTGAAAGGATCGGATCATGCCGTTTCCCAAACTCGGACAGGCCATCGTGGCCGGAGCCGTCATGCTGGCCCTGCTGGGCAGCCAGAGCCATGCCGGATCGGTCACCGGAACCGCGACCTATCGCGAACGGATCGCCGTGCCGGAGGGTGCGACGCTGTATGTCGAGCTTCAGGATATTTCACTGGCAGATGCGCCTGCTGTTACGTTGGCCGCGCAGCGTTATGCATTGACCGGGGTGCCGACCGAATTCGAGCTGAGCTTTGATGATGCGTTGATCCGCGATGGCATGACCTATGCGGTCAGCGGCTCGATCTATCAGGGCGATCAGCTGTTGTTCACTACCGATACCGTCCACCCGGTGCTGACCCACGGGGCCGGAGACCAGACCGATCTTGTGCTGGTACAGGTCAGCGGTCAGGGCACCGCCACACTGGAAGACACCAACTGGACCGCCATTGGCATCAATGGCGCGGTCATCAACGCCGAACGCCCGCCGCAACTGTCGTTCATGCAGGGCGGAGCCTTCAACGGGTTCGGCGGCTGCAACCGGTTCATGGGGCAGGCGGACCTGTCGGGCGACAGCCTTGGGTTCCCGGATAACATGGCAGCCACCCTGATGGCTTGCCCGCCCGGAATGGAAGAGGTTGAGGATCAATTCTTTGCCGCCCTTCAGGGCGTGACCACCTATGCGGTGGCGGGTGACAGTCTGGTGCTGCTGGATGGCTCGGGTGAACCGGTTCTGAAATTCATCCGTACGCCATAATCAGGCCACGGCGCGCGACCGTCCTGCGTTGCGGCCCGAGAAGATGCAGCCGCCCAGAAACGTGCCCTCAAGCGCGTTGTACCCGTGATAGCCGCCGCCGCCAAAGCCGGCGACCTCTCCGGCCGCAAACAGGCCGGGGACTACTTGACCGTCGGCACCGATCATCTGGCTGTCGAGGTTGGTCTGCAGACCGCCCAGCGTCTTGCGGGTCAGCACATGCAGCTTGACCGCGATCAGCGGGCCGTTTGACGGATCAAGGAACTTATGCGGCTTGGCTGTGCGGATCAGCCGGTCGCCGCGATAGTTCCGCGCCGCGAGGATCGCCATCATCTGCGCATCTTTCGAGAACGGATTGTCCACCTGCGAATCCCGCGCCTCGATTTGGGCGCGCAGATGTGCCTCGTCGATCAAACCTCCGCCCAGCTGGTTCATACCGGTGACCAGCTCGGTCAGGGTGCGGGCCGCGACAAAATCCTCACCCTTTTCCTTGAATGCCTCGACCGGCCCGGTGGCTTTTGAGCCGGACAGGATGCGCTGACGGATCACCTCTTTCCAACTGCCAGAGGTGAAATCAGGGTTCTGTTCAGACCCCGAAAGGGCGAATTCCTTTTTGATCACCTTCTGCGTCAGAACGAACCAGCTGTATTCATGCCCGGTTTTCAGGATTTCCTGCAGCGTGCCCAGCGTGTCGAAACCGGGCAAACAGGGCGGTTGCAGGCGATTGCCGCGCGCGTCGAACCACATAGAACTGGGGCCGGGCAGGATGCGAATGCCATGGGCGGGCCAGATCGGATCCCAGTTGCGCACGCCCTCGGTATAGTGCCACATCCGATCGCCGTTGATTACATGCCCGCCTGCCTTTTCAGTGATCGGGATCATGCGGCCATCCACATGGAACGGCACGCCCGCCACCATGTCCTTTGGTGGTTCCCCCAAGCGATCCCGCGGCCAGTTCTTGCGCACCATCTCGAAATTGCCGCCGATCCCGCCCGAGGTGACGATGACCGAGGGTGCATAGACCTCGAACTCGCCCACCTCATCGCGGTTGGTCTTGCCGCCGCGCTGGGCAGTGTCATCGGCCAGAACCTCTCCGGACACACCTTTGGCGCAACCGTTTTGCATGATGATATGGCTGACCTGATGACGGAACTTCATCTGGATCAATCCGGCGCTGACGTGTTCCTGCACACGGCGGATGAAATGTTCCAACACACCCGGCCCTGTGCCCCATGTGATGTGAAAGCGCGGGACCGAGTTGCCATGACCGTCCGCATAAGACCCGCCGCGTTCGGCCCAGCCCACGACCGGGAACCAGCGCAGGCCCATCTCATGCAACCACGGGCGCATCTCACCGGCGGCAAACTCGACATAGGCCTGCGCCCATTTGCGGGGCCAGGCGTCCTCATCCCGGTCAAACTGCGCGCTGCCCATCCAGTCGCGCAGCGCCAGATCGTGGCAGTCGCGAATGCCCATGCGGCGCTGTTCGGGGGTGTCGACCATGAACAGGCCGCCGAGGCTCCAGAAGGCTTGCCCGCCCAGGAAATGTTCAGGCTCCTGATCGACGATGATCACCCGTTTACCGCGATCACCCAGTTCCGCCGCCGCCGCCAGACCGGCAAGCCCGCCGCCGACCACAATCGCGTCTGCTGTGTTGTTGGTCATGGACTGTCCTTTCAGCGGCTGCGGAACCAGAGGATGAAGGGGGTGACGACCACATACATGGTGATCCCATAGACGGCGGCCGGGACGGCCAGAGGGCTGAAACCGGTTGTCGTGCCGGTGATCAGCGCCGCCAGCGTGATCCCCATCGCCGAATTCTGAATGCCGGTTTCGACCGAGATTGTCTTCGCCTCGCCCCAAGGCAGCTTGGCCGCGCGGGCCAGCCCCAACCCGGCCAGCAACAGGAATATGTTCAGCGCGATCAGGGCCGCCCCGATCGAGCTGAGATTGGTGATGAAAAACTGCCAGTTTCCGGCCAGAGCGGCGGCAACGATCAGAACGAACAGAACCGATGCAAGCGTCGACAGTGGTCCGTCGACGCGTATCGCAAAGCTTGTTGCAAAGCGGCGAATGCTGACGCCGATGGCGACGGGCAGGGTGGTGATCAGGAACAGCGCCGTCGCCAGCGTGCTGATCGATACGTCGGGCGCGGCCTCGCCCATGAAATGGTCGATGGACCACGCAGCCAGTACCGGGACGGTCACGATGGACAACAGGCTGATGACGGCGGTCAGGCTGACCGATAGGGCCACATCGCCTTTGGCGAATTTCGCCAAGATGTTGCTTGTCACTCCACCGGGGCAGAAACTGAGCAGCATGACGCCCACGGCGATCTCGGGCGGCAGGGCGAACAGTTTGACGGTGACAAACGCGGCTAGCGGGATCAACACCACTTGGCTGACCGCGCCGATGGCAAAGGGGAAGCCTCGGGTCAGGACGCGGCGAAAGTCGGCTACCTCAAGCCCGACGCCCAGAGACAGCATGATAATGGCCAGCGAAAGCGGCAGGCCGACATTGATTAGCAGGTCCAAGAACAACTCCTCCCAAAGCCGTTCGGGCCAGCCTATGCGAGGGGTCGTGGATCAGGCAACCGCTCCGTTGGGTCACCCGTAGCGTTGCGCAAACCGACGCAGGATTTTGCCCGGTTGGGTGACGTCGGCGGCGTGGCACATATCGATCAGGCCTTGCGCATCTTCGGGCGGGAAATAGCCGTGATCCTTGTAGATATGGATGCGTTCTTCGAAATCATGCGCGTCCGCCTCGGGGTGGAACTGCGTGGCATAGACGTTCTGCCCCCAGCGGATCATCTGGAACGGGCAGGGGTCCGAGGCCACCAGATGCACGCAGCCATCGGGTAGGGATTGCACGGCTTCTTTATGGCCGACAAAGGCCTCGAATTCCGGTTGCAGCCCAGCAGTCAGCGGGTCTTGCGCGCCTTCGTCGGTCAGGCGGCAATCGGATGGGCCAACCGGCTCACCATATTGCCGCTTGCTGACGTCGCCACCCAGATGCGCGGTCAGGATGCCCAAGCCATAGCAGCAGCCCATGAATGGATGATCCCGCGCGGTGATCTGCGGCATCAGCCCCATGATCGCGCCTTCGATTTTTGCGTCCAGCGCGGGTTTGCTGGCCGGATCGTCACTGACGCAGCCCGGTCCGCCACCCACTATGACGCCGGCATAGTCGGTGACATTCAACCCTTCGGGCAGGTCCTCGCAATCCAGTCGGATGCGGTGGGTCTGCGCGGGGCTGAGGCCGGTTTTGTCCAGGATCGAGGCATACTCGGCATCCGAGGCATCGGTTTCCGGGCGCAGTTGCAGGATTAGAAAGCGTTTCATGCGCTGCCTTTACCCGTCAAAGCGGCCAGAACACAAGGATCGAGGGGATCGAAACGGCGATGATCAAAATCTCCAGCGGCAGACCCATGCGCCAGTAGTCGCCGAAATGATAGCCTCCGGGACCAAGCACCAGCGTGTTGTTCTTGTGTCCGATCGGCGTCAGGAACGCCGCCGAGGCCGCCACGGCCACCGTCATCAGGAACGGGTCGGGCGAGACCTCAAGCGTGCGCGCCATCTGGATTCCGACGGGGGCGGCGACGATGGCGGTTGCGGTGTTGTTCAGCACATCCGACAGGGTCATGGTGACCACCATCAGCACGGTCAGGATGGCCCATGCGGGCAGTCCGTTTGTCAGTTGGATTAGCACGTTGGCGATAAGCTCTGTGCCGCCTGAGGTCTCCAAGGCGCTGCCCAGTGGGATCATGGACCCAAGCAGAACCACCACGGGCCATTCGATGTGATTGTAGATATCGGCGATGGGCATGATCTTGGTCAGCACATAGGCCACAACGACCAAGCCCAAAGCGATGGGCAGATAGATCAGCCCGATACTGGCGGCCAGCACGGCGGCGGCGAACAGACCAATCGCCAGCCACGCCTTGTCGTTAGCGGTCACATTCAATCCGCGTTCAGCCAGTGGCAAACAGCCCAGCCATTCGGTCACATCGGCGCTGCGGTCGCGTGGGCAGAGCAACAGCAGGATGTCCCCGGCCTCAACCTCCGTCTTGCGGACCTGTTCGGTGATGCGCCGCCCCTGACGGGAGATACCCATCAGCACTGTGCTTTGCCGCCAGGCCAACCCAAGCGCTTGTGCCGTGCGCCCGGTGATGCGGGCGCTTTCGGGGGCGACAACCTCGATCACCTCCAGTCCGTCGCCCTCGGCGGTCAGCACCTCCTGCCGCCGAGTATCAGAGAAATTCAAATTGAGCGCAGCGCGAAACTCATCCAGCGCCTCGGGCCGCGCCTCAAGCACGAGCGCATCACCTTCACGCAGCGAGGTGTGGGTCGAACGGCCATAGCGGCGTTTGCCATCGCGGATCAGGCCGATGATCGCAACGTCGGACTTCTCGGCGGCCTCATAGAGTTCGCTGACCCGCTTGCCGATGTGGGGCGACTCGGGCGGGATGGTCAGTTCGGCGATGTATTCGGCTAGCACTTCGGATGTTTCTTGCTGCACGCCACGGTTGGGGATCAGACGCCAACCGATCAGCGCGACAAAGGCCAGACCGGCAATGGCCGCGATCCCGCCCACGGGGGCGAAATCGAACATATGAAACGGCTCACCCAGCGTTTCGGCTCGGATCGAGGCGATGATGATGTTCGGCGGCGTCCCGATCAGCGTCGCCATTCCCCCAAGGATCGTCGCAAAGCTGAGCGGCATCAGCGACAGACCGACCGGGCGCGCCGCCTTGCGGGCGGTTTGGATATCAACCGGCATCAGCAGCGCCAGCGCCGCGACGTTGTTCATGAAGGCTGACAGAACCGCTCCGATCCCGCCCATCAGCGCGATGTGGGCGCCGAGGCCCCGCGAGGCATCCACCAACGTTCGCGTAATCATGAACACCGCGCCCGAGCGCACCAGACCGGCTGACACCACCAGCACCAAGGCGACAATGATTGTGGCGGGGTGCCCAAACCCTGCAAAGGCACGATCTACGGGCACCACGCCCAGCGTCACCGCAACCATCAGCGCGGTAAAGGCCACAAGATCATAGCGGAACCGCCCCCACAGCAGCATTCCGAACACGGCGATGAAAAGGGAAAAAAGAATGATCTGATCTGTCGTCATACCGCCACCATAGCCTCAGGCGAAGGCGGAGCAAGCCGGTCTCTTGATCCCATCCCCCGCAAACGTCTATATGAGCGCCGAACACGCAATCACGAATGACGAGGACGCACCATGGCAGGCCACTCAAAATGGGCCAATATCCAGCACCGCAAGGGACGTCAGGACGCCGCGCGGTCCAAACTGTTTTCCAAGCTGTCGAAAGAGATCACCGTGGCCGCCAAGATGGGCGACCCCGATCCCGACAAGAATCCACGCCTGCGTCTGGCGGTGAAAGAGGCCAAGTCGAACTCGGTACCCAAGGACGTGATCGATCGCGCGATCAAGAAATCGGTGGCCGGTGAAGGCGATGAATACGAAGAGATCCGGTATGAGGGCTATGGCCCCAATGGCGTAGCGGTCATCGTCGAAACTATGACCGACAACCGCAACCGGACGGCCTCGACCGTGCGGTCTACCTTTTCCAAAAATGGCGGCAATCTGGGTGAAACTGGCTCGGTCGGGTTCATGTTCGAACGCAAGGGCGAGGTTGTATATCCGGTCGACGCAGGTGATGCGGACACCATCCTTGAGGCCGCCATCGAGGCCGGGGCCGAAGACGTCGAAAGCTCGGAAGACGGTCATATTATCTGGTGCGCCGATACCGATCTGAATGATGTGTCGAACGCGCTCGAAGGTGCCCTGGGCGAATCCGAGGCCACCAAGCTGGTCTGGAGGCCGACCACCACCACGGAACTGGGTCTGGAAGACATGCAAAAGCTGATGAAGCTGGTGGATGCGCTGGAAGATGACGATGACGTGCAGCGCGTGACCACGAACTTTGAGGCCACCGACGAGGTCATGGCGCAGCTTTAACGCGGGGCCAGATCCAAACCGGAAACCCGGCCCCCGAGCCGGGTTTTTGCGTTTTCAGGGGGGCTTGGCCCGCAAAGTTTGCCCCTATACAGTTCTTTGCAACAGGGAAAACACCGCGATCCACGCGGCATAGGGCAAACGCAGATGGCATCCAAAACAACTGATCCGGGGCGGCGCAATGTGCCGGTTCTGGCCGGGCAAAGCATCCTGTCGCAGGTGGCATGGACGCTGGGCAGCCCCTCGGTCGTCCTGCCGTTTCTGGCGGTTTCACTGGAACTGCCCATGTTTCTGGCCGGGGCGCTGGTGTCGATCCGCATGGTCGGCAGCATGATTTCGGACGTGTTCTTTGCCCGCCCCATCGCCGCGCAGGCGCGCAAGAAACGCGGCATCGCCCTGACTGAAATAGGCATCGGGGGCTGCCTGTTGATGGCCCTGCTGATCGCGGCCACCGGCAGCGTATCCATGACCGCCATTGCCTTTGTGACAGCCTTCTTCCTGATCGGGCTGATCGAGGAAAGCCAATCCTTGATGCTGTCCGACCTGTTCGGAGATCACCTGAAGTCAAAATCCCGGATGATCATCCACTACGTTCAGCTTGGGGCAGGGGGGCTGGGCGCGATCGGGCTGGCGTTGCTGCTGCACGAGATCACCAAGGAAAACCCGCCCTTCTCGCGTCATTCAGCTGTGATCATTGCGTCGGTTGTGTTCTTCCTGTTCTCGGCACTGTGCATTCTGGGCATGGCCGAAATCGCGCCCGAGGACAAAACCCCGCAACCGGATAAGAGACCCCGCCAATCCCTGCGCGAAATCATCTCGGGCATTGTCAGCATGTTCGAACAGCAGTGGTTCCGGCGCTACATGGTGATGCGCCTGCCGCTGGTCGTCGTCGCTCTGTCCGTCCCGTTCTTTGCATTGATCGCGGCCGAGGCGCATCACACGTCAGCCAAAGGGTTGACCGCGATGATCATCTCATCGGCGTCGGGTTACCTGGTCTCGGCTCCGTTGTGGCAGGCCGTGAACCTGAAATCCCATCGTGCGGTGATGGTGACCGGCAACCTGATGGTCGCCGTGACTGGGATCGTGTTGTTGAGCTTTCACTATCTGGACCTCGATCACACGATCCATCTGCACGCCATCTCGCTATTTGTGGTCTCAGTCGCAGCCACCGGGATCGCCAGCGCGCGCAAGCTGTATTTTCTGGACGTCGCCCCCAAGGATCAGCGCGTGCAGGGGGCGGCGGCGATCAAGGCGATCTGCCGGCTGGCCGGGGTGATCCTGTCGGCGGCGATGGCGGGCGTGGCGCATCTGCACGAGGTCGCCTCGGCCATCGTGTTCATCGTGCTGGTCAGTTTCTGGGCGGCTTTTGCCTGCTATCGCATCGTGCAGCCGCCAAAACCTGCGGTATCGCAGGCCTAACCCGGCGGGATCAGCACGTCAGCCGCTGCGCGCCGGACCGCTTGTGTCAGCGGGGCCAGCGCCGGCGCCAGAACCCGTCCGATCTGCCATGTTAGCGCGACGTCCAGCGGGGCGTCAGGAAGGACCTCGACCAGTCGCCCATCTGCGATCGCGCCGCGGACCAGCCCCTCGGGGTTCATGCCCCATCCCAGCCCTGCGATGGCGGCTTCGACAAAGCCCTGCGAGGAGGGCAGGAAATGCGAGGGCGGAGAGATCCGGTTGCCCGTATGCGCCGCCAGCCATGTCTTTTGCAGATTGTCCTTGCGGTTGAAGATCAGGCACGGCGCGCGGGACAGGGTGTGGTCCGAGACACCGTCCGAAAACCACCTGCGCATGAAATTGGGACTTGCTGTCGGCAGGTAGCGCAGCGTTCCAAGCGCCAGCGCGTCGCAACCCGTGACCGGCTGGCCACCGACTGTGATCGCGGCGCTGACCTCGCCCCGCCGCAACCAGCCGACGGAATGGTCCTGATCGTCGATGACCAGATCGAACAGCATTTCGCTTGTCTGCGCCATGGCATCGACGAACCACGTGGCCAGAACATCAGCCGGTACCGCGACCCGCACGCGCGCCGGGCCCGCGCGCTGATCCAGCGTGATCTCGCGCGACAGTTGGGCTTCAAGCAGACCGATATCTTCTGCGTGCCGGGCAATCCGCAACCCCGTGGGGGTTCCGGTGCAGGGCGTGCCGCGCTTGATCAAAGCGGCACCCACCCGATCCTCAAGCGCTTTGATCCGTTGGGAAATGGCCGAGGGCGTCACCGCCAGTTCCGCCGCCGCCGCATCAAAGCTGCCATGACGCAGGATGGCGGAAAGGGCGGACAGGTGATGTGGGTCGAGCAGCATTAGCACAACTTAATTTTAGTTAGTATCTTTAATTTGATAGGGCTTCCCGCAGCCTGTAGTCAACGGCGCAGACTCACAAGGAGGTCGCATGTTCCCATCCATGATCGCCGGGTTCGCGCTCGGCTTCAGTCTGATCCTTGCCATCGGAGCCCAGAACGCCTTTGTCCTGCGGCAGGGTCTGCGGCGCGAGCATGTCTTTGTGCTGTGCCTGACCTGCGCGGTCTCAGACGCGATCCTGATCGCCGCCGGCGTCTCTGGCTTTGGCACGCTGGCGCAGGCTGTGCCGTGGTTTGAGACCGTGATGCGCTATGGCGGTGCGGTGTTTCTGACGTGGTACGCTTTGCGCAGCTTCCGGTCTGCTCTGCAGGGCGGTGCGGCGATGGAACTGGGCGGGGGGCAGGTCACCAGCCTGCGCGCGGCGTTGTTGACCGTACTGGCCTTCACCTGGCTGAACCCGCATGTCTATCTGGATACGGTGGTGCTAATCGGTTCGATCTCGGCGCAATATGACGACCGGCTGGCCTTTGGAATTGGGGCGGTCACCTCCAGCTTTGTGTTTTTCTTCTCGCTGGGCTACGGCGCGCGGGTTCTGTCGCCTGTGTTCACCCGCCCGCGCGCGTGGCAGGCGCTGGATGTGGTGATCGGCGTGGTGATGCTGCTGATCGCTGCGAAACTTGTTATCATGTGAAGGGTTGTTCCCGGCAGGAATCCGGTGTTCAACCTTTTGTATGACTTCACCCGACCACAGTTATCGCCCTCTGACCGGCATGTTCTGGATGCTGGCGGCAGGTCTGTCTTTTGTGGGGATGAATGCGCTGGTGAAAATCCTCGGGACCAGTATGAACCCGATACAGGCTGCGTTCCTGCGCTATGTGTTCGGGCTGGTCTTCCTGCTACCCGCCCTGCGCGCGATCCTCGACACCCCTCTGACGCGCCGCAGCCTGACCTTGTTTGGCCTGCGTGGGGTGATCCACGCCGTTGCCGTAATGTTGTGGTTCTTCGCCATGACCCGCATCCCTCTGGCCGAGGTGACGGCGATGAACTACCTGACCCCGGTTTACGTGACGCTGGGCGCGGCTTTGTTTCTGGGCGAAAAGCTGGCCTTTCGCCGGATCGCCGCCATCGGTGTGGCCCTGATCGGAGTGCTGATCATTCTGCGCCCCGGTTTCAAAGAGGTGCTGCCCGGCCATCTTGCGATGCTGGGTACAACGCTGGCGCTGGGCGGGTCTTACCTGCTGGCCAAGGTGTTGGTGCGCGACATCCGACCCTCGGTCGTGGTGGCGCATCTGTCGATCTGGGTGACGCTTGCACTGATCCCCTTTGCCATCGCAGTGTGGCAGCCGCCCAGCCTGCGCGACATGGGGATTTTGTTCGTCGTCGCCAGTTTTGCGACCGCCGGGCATTACTTCATGACTTTGGCCCTACAGGCCGCACCCGTTGCGGTGACCCAGCCGGTGACCTTCCTGCAATTGATCTGGGCAACGCTGCTAGGGGCGATGGTGTTTCACGAAGGCATTGACGGCTGGGTTATCGCGGGGGGCAGCTTGATCCTGGGCGCGCTCAGCTTCATCACCTGGCGCGAAGCCCGGATCATGCGCAGGCCGCCGACGCCTGCGCAAGGGTCTGAAAGCCCGCCCGCGGCACGTTGAAAAAGGTTATTGATTGACGGGTCAATAAAAACGTCTTAGCTTTTCTGCAGCAACAGATGTGGCAGAGGGGCAGAGATGCCGAAACTCGGAATGGAACCGATCCGGCGCGATGCGATCGTCAAGGCGACGATCGCCGAACTTGGAGTGCAGAAATCCCTCGACGTGACCGTCAGCCAGATCGCCAAACGTGCGGGCATGTCCAGCGCGCTGGCCCATCACTATTTCGGCGGGAAAGAGCAGATTTTTCTGGCCGCAATGCGCCGTATCCTGTCGGATTTCGGAGCCGAGGCACGCGCGCAGCTAGCGACCGCGAAACCAGAGGAGCGCGGGCAGGCGATCATCCGCGCCTGTTTTGCACCGTCCTGTTTCACGCCGGACGTGATCGCCGCCTGGATGAGCTTTTATGTGCTGGCGCAAACCAATGATGACGCGCTGCGCCTTTGGCAGATTTATCAGGGTCGCATCCGGTCAAACCTGATCGACGCTCTGCGTCCGCTGATGCGGAACCCGGTCGAGGCGGCGGAAGACATGATCGCGCTGATCGATGGGCTGTATATCCACGCGGCCCTGAACGCCCCGCAAGAGCCGCAACTGGCGGTAAACCACGCCCAGCGCGTCCTGGCGACCTTTCTCGAGGCCGAAAAATGACACAACCCAACATTCTGATCCTGATGGTGGATCAGCTGAACGGAACGCTCTTTCCTGACGGTCCCGCCGACTGGCTTCATGCGCCGAACCTGAAGAAGCTGGCCGAGCGATCGACCCGTTTTGCCAACGCCTACACCGCATCGCCCCTGTGCGCGCCCGGTCGGGCCAGTTTCATGTCCGGCCAGTTGCCCTCGCGCACCGGGGTCTATGACAACGCGGCTGAGTTCCGTAGCGATATTCCTACATACGCCCATCATCTGCGCCGCGCGGGCTACTACACCTGCCTTTCGGGCAAGATGCATTTCGTCGGGCCCGACCAGATGCATGGGTTCGAGGACCGCCTAACCACCGATATCTATCCTGCCGATTTTGGCTGGACGCCCGACTACCGCAAACCGGGTGAGCGGATCGATTGGTGGTATCACAACATGGGTTCGGTGACGGGCGCGGGCGTCGCTGAAATCTCGAACCAGATGGAATATGACGACGAGGTCGCCTATCACGCCAAGGCCAAGCTTTATGACTTGGCGCGGGGTAACGATGACCGTCCGTGGTGTGTAACCGCCAGCTTTACACACCCACATGACCCCTATGTGGCCCGACGCAAATACTGGGACCTCTACGAGGATTGCGAGCATCTTGAACCCGATGTCGCGGACCTTGGCTATGATAATCAGGATCCGCATTCCAAACGCATTTTCGACGCCAATGACTGGCGCAGTTTTGACATCACACGGGAAGACATCCGCAAATCCCGCCGCGCCTATTTCGCCAATATCTCTTATCTTGACGACAAGATCGGTGAAATCCTCGAGGTGCTGGAGACCACGCGGCAAGAGGCGATCATCCTCTTCGTCTCGGATCACGGCGACATGCTGGGTGAACGGGGTTTGTGGTTCAAGATGAACTTCTATGAAGGTTCGGCGCGCGTGCCGTTGATGATCGCGGCTCCGGACCTGCCCGCGGGGCGTATCGACACGCCGGTGTCCACTATTGATGTAACACCGACTCTGGGATCGCTCGCAGGTGTTGATATGGCCGAGATCGCCCCCTGGACCGATGGTGAAGACCTTGTACCGCTTGCGCAGGGCGTTGAACGTACCGCTCCCGTTGCAATGGAATACGCGGCAGAGGCGTCTTATGCGCCGCTGGTCTCGCTACGTTATGGCAAATGGAAGTACAACCGTTGCGCGCTCGACCCGGATCAACTCTTCGACCTTTTGACCGATCCTCATGAGTTAACCAACCTCGCCGACGCGCCCGAACACGCCGGGACGTTGCAGACTCTCAGGGCCAAGTCCGAGGCTCGCTGGGACCTCGACCGCTTCGACGCCGAAATCCGGGCCAGTCAGGCCAGGCGCTGGGTGGTCTATGAGGCGCTGCGACAGGGTGGATATTACCCGTGGGACTATCAGCCGCTGCAGAAAGCGTCCGAGCGCTACATGCGCAACCACATGGACCTGAACACCGTCGAGGAAAGCCAGCGCTTCCCGCGCGGCGAATAACCTCTTCATCTTTTTGCAAATACTCCCGCCGGAGGCGCAGAGATTTTTCGACGAAAAATCTTGCCCCGCGCGGAACCGGAGACACGAGCATGGAAGCAGATTTTGTCATCGTAGGCGCAGGGTCCGCCGGCTGCGCGATGGCCTATCGGCTCAGCGAGGCGGGGGCCTCGGTTCTGGTGATCGAACATGGCGGTACCGACGCGGGGCCGTTCATCCAGATGCCGGCGGCGCTGAGTTATCCGATGAATATGTCGCGCTATGACTGGGGCTACAAATCCGAGCCCGAGCCGCATCTGAACAACCGCCGTCTGGCTTGCCCGAGGGGGAAGGTGATCGGCGGGTCGTCCTCGATCAACGGGATGGTCTATGTGCGTGGTCACGCGCGCGACTTCGATACCTGGGCCGAGATGGGCGCGGATGGATGGTCTTATGCCGACGTGCTGCCCTATTACAAACGGATGGAGACCTGGCACGATGGCGGCCACGGAGGAGATTCTACATGGCGCGGGACCGACGGGCCGCTGCATGTCTCTCGCGGCCCACGCGAAAATCCTCTGTTCAAGGCCTTTGTAGATGCCGGGCAGCAGGCCGGATACGAGGTGACCGGCGACTATAACGGTGAAAAACAAGAGGGCTTTGGCCCGATGGAGCAGACCGTCTGGAAAGGGCGGCGCTGGTCGGCGGCCAATGCTTATCTCAAGCCCGCGCTCAAGCGGGACAATTGTGAGGTGATCCGGGGCTTGGCATCGCGTGTCGTCATCGAAGATGGGCGGGCCGCCGGAGTCGAACTGATCCGCGGCGGCAAGCGCGAGGTCATTCGGGCGCGGCGCGAGGTCGTGCTGGCGGCCTCGTCGATCAACTCGCCCAAGCTGCTGATGCTGTCGGGCATCGGTCCGGCGGCGCATCTGGCCGAGCATGGGATCGAGGTGGTCGCGGATCGACCCGGCGTCGGGGCCAACCTGCAGGATCATCTGGAGCTTTATATCCAGCAGGCCTCGCTGCAGCCGATCACGCTCTATAAACACTGGAACCTGTTCAGTAAGGGGATGATCGGGGCGCAGTGGTTGTTTACCAAGACTGGCCTTGGGGCCTCGAACCAGTTCGAAAGCGCGGCTTTCATTCGCTCGAAGCCGGGGGTGGAATATCCCGACATTCAGTATCACTTCCTGCCCATGGCGGTGCGCTATGACGGGCAGGCGGCGGCCGAGGGGCACGGGTTTCAGGCGCATGTAGGCCCGATGCGATCCCCATCGCGCGGGGCCGTCACGCTGCGATCGGGGCAAGCCGAGGACGCGCCCGTGATCCGTTTTAACTATATGAGTCATGAACAGGATTGGGAGGATTTCCGCACCTGTATCCGGCTGACCCGTGAGATTTTCGGGCAGGAGGCGTTCAAGCCGTTTGCTGGCAAGGAAATCCAGCCGGGGGCCGCCGTGCAGAGTGACGATGAGTTGAATGGCTTCATCGCCGAGCATGCCGAAAGCGCCTATCACCCCTGCGGGACCTGCCGGATGGGACGGGCCGATGACAGACATGCGGTGGTCGATCCGACCGGACGCGTGATCGGGGTGGACGGACTGCGCGTCGCCGACAGCTCGATCTTTCCGCAGATTACGAATGGCAATCTGAACGCGCCTTCGATCATGGTGGGCGAGAAGATTTCGGATCATCTTCTGGGTCGTGACACGCTGCCAAAGGCCAATGACCGGCCATGGATTCACCCGGACTGGGCCGTCGCGCAGCGCTGAGGCTAAGGTTGTCGACAGACGGTGGATTGCTGGCGTCTTTCGCCGTGGATTTGACCGGCGTCAATGCAATTTCCAGCTGCTTTCTTTAATCTTCGGACGTAACCCCCAAAAAGGAGCACACAGGATGACCGACACCCCGCATGAGTTGGCTGAAGAGTTCCCCGACAAGGTCGATCTGATGAGCCAGCTCAAGCAAACCGATGCACATTTTGCCCGGCTTTCAGATGAATATCATGAGGTCAATCGGATCGTGTATCGAGCCGAAACCAATATCGATCCGATGGAAGGTTTGGCCGAGATTGAACTGCGCAAGAAGCGCGCGGTGCTCAAGGATGAAATCTGGGCGATTTTGACAAGAGACTGAAGGTTGGGCGGGGGCTCTGCCCCCGTCGCCTTTGGCGACTCCCCCGAAGTATTTTTGAACAGAAGAAGATCAGGTGACCTCGTACGGCAGGGTGTCGCGGGTATGGGCGTCGATGGACAGGCGGCGTTCCAGCGGCGGGACCGATCGTTGATGGCAGGTCTGGCGTTCACAGATGCGGCACGAGATGCCTATAGGCTCGAAAGCGCTGGCGTTGGTGATGTCGAGATTGTCGGCATAGACCAGCGCTTCGGCATGGCGGATCTCGCAGCCCAGGGCGATGGCGTAGCGGCGCACCGGCGCGCCGAACGAGCCGCCGGATTTCGAGACATCGCGGGCCAGCGAGATATAGCGGACGCCATCGGGTGTTTCCGCCAGTTGCTGCAGGAAATGCCCCGGTGTTTCGAAGGCGCGGTGGACGTTCCACAGCGGGCAGGCCCCGCCGAAGCGCGCGAATTGCAGCCGCGTGGCAGAGTGGCGTTTGGTGATGGTTCCCGCCTGATCGACGCGGACGAAGAAGAATGGGATGCCTTTGGCCCCGGGGCGCTGCAGGGTCGATAGTCGGTGGGCGATCTGTTCGATGGAGGCTCCGAACCGGTTGCTGAGCAGTTCCAGATCGTGGCGATATTCCTGCGCGGCTGACAGGAACGCGGCATAGGGCATCAGCGAGGCCCCGGCGTAGTAGTTGGCCAGACCGATCTTGGCGATCGCGCGGGCCTCGTCGCTTTGGAAGCGGGCGAAGTCGAGCGTGGCTTCGAGCAATTTGTCCTGACTGATCAGCGCCACCTGCAGCAGCAGTTGAAACACCTGTGTCTGCGGGGCCGCGCGTGAAGACAGGCGCAGCGTCTTGTCCGCGGCGCTGTAGCTGCGCAGGGTTGCGGTATCGGCAAAAGTCACGTGAATGCCGCGTTCCGAGAGGCTGTTCAGGGCGGCCTGACGGATACCGCCGGCCTCCTGCGCGCGGGTCGCAAAGCGTTCCGCGGCGCGGTCTACGGCGTCGATGTAATTGTCGCAATAGTGGAAGAAATCGCGGACTTCTTCCCACGGGCTGGCCTGAATGCGGGCATCTTCGCGGCCCAGTGCTTCGTCCAACGAGGCGAGCCGTTCGTGGGTCTGGCGATAGCTGCGGTGCAACTCGATAAAGGCCCGGGCGAGTGCCGGGGCGTTCGAAGCAGTCAGGCGCAAGTCGGCCAGCGGTGGTATCATGTCGGCGAAGACCGGATCGGCCAGCGCCTCGCGCATGTCGGAGACAAGACGTTCGCTGTCACCGGTGCTGAGTTCGGTGACGTCCATGCCGAATTCCTGCGCCAGCGCCAGAACAACCGTGGTCGAGATCGGGCGGTTGTTATTCTCCATCTGGTTCAGATACGGAAGCGAAACGCCCAGCTTTGTGGCGAATTCCTTCTGCGTGAGGGTCAGGCGTGTGCGCACTTCACGCAGTTTGGCGCCGGCATAGAGTTTCTGGGTGGCCATGGTGGTTCTTTGCAGGTTTCCTGAAGTTGCAGGCTAACTTTGCAAACCTGTCTGTGCAAGCGCCTAGAGGCCCAGTTGCTTCTCGCGCCAGATAACGCTGCTAATGGCGCAGATCGCCAGGATCGAAGTCGCCAGCATCAACCACAAAAGAGGCATGGCACCGGTTTCGCGCGTCAGCAAGGCACCCGCCCAGGCGCTGAGGGCTGCGCCGCCGCCGAGCATGATCGCCCCACTCAACCCCGATGCAGTGGCGGCCAGATGCGGGCGCACGGACAAGGCCCCGGCGGTGGCGTTGGGGATCGACATACCGTTGCCCAGCCCGACAAAGGTCATCAGGCCGAAAAAGCTGAGTGCTGTGCCCCAGCCGATTAAGAACAGGGCGGCCGAGATCATCACGCCAGCGGCGTTCAGCCAGCAGCCCCACAGGACCATTCGGTTCACGCCAAAGCGTACCGAATAACGCCCGCTGATGAAGTTGCCGAAAAAATAGCCAAGTGCGGGGGCACCGAAATATATGCCGACCTCGGCTGCGGTCAT
This sequence comes from Ruegeria sp. CJ3, assembly GCF_056536725.1. Lineage (NCBI taxonomy): Bacteria > Pseudomonadati > Pseudomonadota > Alphaproteobacteria > Rhodobacterales > Roseobacteraceae > Ruegeria > Ruegeria sp. CJ3. The sequence goes on along the minus strand of NZ_JBQFQE010000002.1, from coordinate 315,289 downwards.
GCCGAAAACCTCTGTGCCGATGAAAGGCGCACCGCCGAGATAGGCAAAGAACGCCCCCGAGGACAGCGCCGACGACAGGGAATAGCCCCAGAAGCGTGGGGATCTCAGCAGTTCGGGGTATTCGCGGAATTGCTGCACCAAGGTTTTGCCACTCGACGCGGCAGTCTCGCCGAAATCCTGATAGGTCAGCCACAGGGCCAGGATCGCGAGCCCGAAGGGCAACCAGAAATTGGCTTTCCATCCGAACGCCTCCTCCAGCAGCCCGCCGACCGCCGGCCCGATCATCGGGACCACGGCCATGCCCATGGTCACATATCCCAGCATCGAGGCCGCCTTGTCCTGCGCATACATATCCCGCACGGCGGCGCGGCTGAGGACGATGCCCACAACGATCACCGCTTGGCTCATGCGGAAGGCCAGAAAAATCTCGATCGTCGGCGCGTAGATGCAACCCAGCGTGGCCAGCAGGAACAGCGCCAGCCCCCAAAGCAGGACCGGCCTGCGCCCGGCTTTGTCCGCAAGCGGGCCGATCAGGATCTGCAGCGCTGCATTGACCAGCAGATACAGCGCAATCGACAACTGCATCGTCTTGTAATCGGTTTGAAAATAGGTCGCCATAAAGGGCAGGCTGGGCAGGTACAGGTTCATGCTTAGCGCCGACAGGCCCGACAGCAAAACAAGGGTTGCGAGCGTGGGCGGTGTGCGCCCGACCGAGGATGATCTGAACTGCATGGTTCACCCTTAGAGCCTGCGCGGTCAAATATCCATCGGCTGTTTTGGTTTGTTGTGTTAATTAGCAATTTTGCATTTTTTGAAAGATGTGTTGCGGAGAGTTTGCAAATTTGCCGAAAATGTCTTTGGCCTGTGGCCCGCCCCCGTTATGGTCCGGCAAAATTCCATAGGGGACGACCGTCATGAAAGATATCCTTTCCGAGCTTGAAGATCGCCGCACCAACGCCCGGCTTGGCGGTGGGCAGAAACGGATCGACGCGCAGCACGCGCGCGGCAAGCTGACCGCGCGCGAGCGGATCGAACTGCTGGTCGATGAAGGCAGTTTCGAAGAATTCGATATGTTCGTCAGCCACCGTTGCACCGATTTCGGGATGGAAAATCAAAAGCCTGCGGGTGATGGCGTCGTCACCGGCTGGGGCACGATCAATGGCCGTATGGTCTATGTCTTCAGCCAGGATTTCACCGTGTTTGGGGGCTCGCTGTCGGAAACCCACGCGCAGAAGATCTGCAAGATCATGGATATGGCGATGCAGAACGGTGCACCTGTGATCGGCATCAACGACTCGGGCGGTGCACGGATTCAGGGAGGCGTGGCCTCGTTGGCCGGATATGCCGAGGTGTTTCAACGCAACATCATGGCCTCGGGCGTGGTGCCGCAGATCAGCGTGATCATGGGGCCCTGCGCGGGGGGCGCGGTCTATAGCCCTGCGATGACTGACTTTATCTTCATGGTCAAAGACACGTCCTATATGTTCGTCACAGGGCCTGACGTCGTGAAAACCGTCACCAACGAGGTTGTGACCGCCGAGGAACTGGGCGGGGCCTCGACCCATACCAAGAAATCCTCGGTCGCTGATGGTGCGTTCGAAAACGATGTCGAGGCTCTGGCCGAGGTCCGCCGTCTGGTTGATTTCCTGCCGCTTAACAACCGCGAAAAGCCGCCCGTGCGCCCGTTCTTCGACGAACCGAACCGGGTGGAAACCTCGCTGGATACGCTGATCCCGGACAACCCGAACACGCCCTACGACATGAAAGAGCTCATCACCAAGGTGGCTGATGAGGGTGATTTCTATGAGATCCAAGAAGATTATGCCAAGAACATCATCACTGGCTTCATCCGGCTTGAGGGGCAGACGGTTGGCGTCGTGGCCAATCAGCCGATGGTTCTGGCAGGGTGTCTGGATATCGACAGTTCGCGCAAGGCGGCGCGGTTCGTGCGGTTCTGCGACTGTTTTGAAATTCCGATCCTGACTCTGGTGGACGTGCCGGGCTTTCTGCCGGGGACCAGCCAGGAATATGGTGGCGTCATCAAGCACGGCGCGAAGCTGCTGTTTGCCTATGGCGAGGCGACGGTGCCCAAGGTCACTGTGATCACCCGCAAAGCCTATGGCGGGGCCTATGACGTGATGGCCTCGAAGCACCTGCGCGGCGATTTCAACTATGCCTGGCCCACTGCCGAGATCGCGGTGATGGGTGCCAAGGGCGCGACCGAGATCATCCACCGCGCCGATCTGGGCGATGCCGAGAAGATCGCGCAGCACACGCAGGATTATGAGGACCGGTTCGCCAATCCTTTCGTTGCTGCCGAGCGTGGCTTCATTGACGAGGTCATCATGCCGCAATCCACCCGCCGCCGCGTGTCGCGCGCATTCGCAAGCTTGCGGGGCAAGCAGTTGAAGAACCCGTGGAAAAAGCACGACAACATTCCGCTGTAAGAACCAGAGACTGCCAGCTGCCGGTGTTTCATGACGCACTTCGCCAGATATAAGATTGCACGGACCCTCTGCGTCGTGCGGCCAACCTCGGAGGGAGGAGCCCGCCATTGGCGGGTCCGGGGTCTGGTTCTTGCTGCCGTGGCGGCGGGCATGATCAGCCCTGCGCAGGCTGACAACCTGTTGCCGGTGCCATCGGGCCAGCCGGTGGAACTCAGCAATGTGCTGCTCGACAACAATCCGGGTGAGCTTTGGTTGCGGTTCCGCTTCATTGCGCCCCGGATCGGGTCGACGGCGGGGCGCATCAGCCACGATGTCGCAGTGATCGACATGGAGCATTTGTGCAAGACGCTGGCCGTGCCCTACGTGGCCCGGCATGCGCTGGACCCGGCCCGCGTGGTGATTTCATTCTCGGACCGGCCCCTGGAATTCGGCACCTCGGAACCCGACGCTACCCAGTATTTCGAGGTCTACCGGCTGGAGCAATCCATGTGTATCTGGGAGGAGCTCTGAGCATGACACAGCTCCTCAGGGCATCCCAACCCAACCCCACGGTTTCGGAGGCGCACATGATCGCTCTGTCCCGGCAGGATCGCCGGTTTCCATGTCTTTTCAACACCCTGATGCAAAGGGGGCGGCCATGCTAAAGCATCGTGGTTTCCCCGGTCGTCTGGCCGGTACCGATTTTCAGTTCACCATCCGCCGCGCCAATCCCAAGGGCGTGACGCCGCTGACCCGGCGGGAGCGGTTCCGCGACCGAAAACCTGCCGACAAGCGCGCAGACGCAGCCTTTATCGAGGCGCTGTGGGCGCATTTCGGAGACCAGCCGTTCGAGCGCGGAAATCTGGACGCAGGGCGGCTTAGCTGGTTGTTCGGGCGCGAGGTTGTGGCGGCAGAGGATCCGTTCGATCCGGCAAGCTATGACGCCTTGCTGGTGATTGACCTGGACGCGGCGCGCCAGTCGTTTCCGGACATTTTCGATGGTGTGGGCTGATCGTGTTTGGCGCTACCGCACATAACGCCCTGCCGGGTCATTGCGGTGTGACCCTGCCCGCGAACGGGCAGGGGCCGGTGCATGATTCAGAAGTTGAGCTGCGCGGCAACCTGAATACGGCTGGCGTCAAAATCGTCGCCAGAGATCGTGTCGTTCCGCTCGCCATAGATGTATTCGGCGCTCAGCGTCAGGCTGTCGGTCGCCTGATAGAAGGCGTTGACGTGGATCGTCTCAAGCTCGGTGAACGACAACGTGCCGGTCGAGGTGGGCAGGTCGTAGTCTTCGTAACCATACGCTACGCCGACATTCCATTTGGCGCCAAGTTGCTGACGCAGTTCGACGGTGAAACCGTCAACGTCATTCGCTTCGCCGCCGACAACCGCGTCACCCAGACCGATCAGCCAGGGGCCGAGCGCTTCGCCGGTGACATAGTTGACCTGGAACAGGCCACCTTCCCAAAGACGTGCCGAACCGGACAGGGTCAGACCGGTCTGGTCGACCTCGGTTCCGCCGCTTTCGGCCTTACCGTAAAGCAGCGCGCCGCGGGCGATGTATTTGCCGTCGTTATACTCGGCCGACGCGGTGAAAACCGGATCGTCAGAATTCGACCCGCCGACATTCTCTTCGATCGAGACAGCAAAGCTGGTGTTTTTGACCGAGTTGTTGGTGTAGCGCACCTGCGGAACACGCGCGAAGGCGATACCGACGGGGCCGTTGAATTCCACCGAGGTCGGGTAGGTGTCCAGCGGCTGGAAGTTGGTCCAGAACTGACCGATCAGCCACTCTTCACCGATTCTGATGTTCGCGTGGCGGATCCGGAATTCAGCCGTGCCGTCCGAGCCGAACGCGTCGACCTCAATCTGCCCCTGAATGTCACCGATTCCCGAGGGCGTATTGGTGCGCAACCCAATCCGCGACTGACGGACCGTGGCGCCGAAGGTGCCGCTGGTGGCCGCCGAAGGCTCACCCACCACGTTCACGAACGCGGTGTCGCCCTGATCAAAGTCGAAATCATAAAAGAAGTCGGCTTTGACATAACCGTAAACGTCCAGCGACGTGTTTCCGATCTGCAGATCTCCGGTGCCCGATCCCGGGTTGGAGGCCTCCAGCGCTTCGACCCGAGCGCGCAGCGCGTCCAGTTCGGCCTGAGTTTGTGCATCTTGCGCCAAGGCTGGCAAACCGCTGGCGCAAAGCGCGCTGGCAGCAAGCAGGCTGGCTCTTTTACCCTTAAATATCATGGGGATACTTCCTTGTGTGCGAGTGTGCAGGCACACCGTTTCACGCCAGCGTGTGTGAGGGAAATCACCAAATCGGGAGGAAATCGCCCGGATTCCTCAAGCAAATGTGTGCCTCTGCAGCCGCATTTTCACGGGCCGGTGATCGGCCTCACTAACGCGCTGAACACTGGGCACAACTTTCCGTGTTCGGGCATGGGGGGCTGTGATCAGCCCGACGCCGGACACAGTCGGCTGGGCACAATTTGTAACGGTATCGTGACAGATTCGCGGCCTGTGCCCGACGCGCGCGATGGCTCGGATATGGGCGCGAATCTGCGCGGATTTTCGCCGAATGGGCAGCTTTCAGCCGGAAATTCAATTGGAAACAATGTTGGGTTTGCGCCTGCAATTGTAACGTGCATGGTGAATGGGCCGTGCGGCTCTACTTTGCCTGCGTCGCACAAGCACCTACTATTCCGTACCCCTTCCTTCCGCGGGCAGGCTTGTGTTCCCCACATGGTCCTGCCCGCGTTTTTCTTTTCATGGATACCCAAAGAAAAACGGCAAAAAGCTGCGCATATCGCGGTTTTTGGGTCGTTGTTATTGCATAACAAGGCAGGGTTTCGGCATCTGGCGGCAAAGACTTCAAGAAACCGAAAAGGGCAGTACCCATGCGAACCTCACGACTTCTTCTTGCGCTTGCAACCTGCGCGGGCTTGGCGGCCTGCGGCGACTCGACCGGCGAACAGGCCATCCTGGGCGGCGGTGCCGGGGCGATCGGGGCTGCGGTCCTCAGTGCCGACCCGTTGTTCGGGGCCGCGGTCGGGGCTGCGGGCAACGTGCTGTATTGCAAGACGCAGAACAACTGTAACTAACGCCGAATTTATCGGGGCCGCCAAAGCCCCGTCCGTCATCGCGCATCACGCCGTCGTGGGGTCACCGCCCTGCGGCGGCGTTTTGCGTTTCCAGAACACCAAGACAAAGGACGTTCCATGTTCAACAAGATCCTGATCGCCAACCGGGGCGAGATCGCCTGCCGCGTCATCAAGACCGCCCGCAAGATGGGTATCGGCACCGTCGCAATCTATTCGGATGCGGACAAGAACGCCCTGCATGTCTCGATGGCGGATGAGGCGGTGCATATCGGCCCGCCGCCGGCGAACCAGTCCTACATCGTGATCGACAAGGTCATGGATGCCATTCGCCAGAGCGGCGCGCAGGCGGTGCACCCCGGCTATGGCTTCCTGTCCGAGAATTCAAAATTTGCCGAGGCGCTGGATGCCGAAGGCGTGGCGTTCGTTGGCCCGCCGGTCGGCGCGATCGAAAGCATGGGGGACAAGATCACCTCGAAAAAGATTGCGCAGGATGCCGGAGTTTCGACCGTGCCCGGCTATATGGGGCTGATCGAAGACGCGGAAGAGGCGGTGAAAATCTCGAACCAGATCGGCTATCCGGTGATGATCAAGGCCAGCGCCGGTGGCGGTGGCAAAGGGATGCGGATTGCGTGGAACGATGACGAGGCGCGTGAGGGCTTTCAGTCGTCCAAGAACGAGGCTGCGAACTCTTTCGGCGATGACCGGATTTTCATCGAGAAATTCGTCACCCAGCCCCGCCATATCGAAATACAGGTCCTTTGCGACAGCCATGGCAATGGCATCTATCTGGGCGAGCGGGAATGTTCGATCCAGCGCCGCAACCAGAAGGTTGTGGAAGAGGCGCCGTCGCCGTTCCTCGATCCCGAAACCCGCAAGGCGATGGGCGAACAGGCGGTCGCCTTGGCCAAGGCCGTGAACTATGCCAGCGCTGGGACGGTCGAGTTCATCGTGGATGGCGAGAAGAATTTCTACTTCCTTGAAATGAACACCCGCCTGCAGGTGGAACATCCTGTGACGGAACTGATCACCGGGGTTGATCTGGTCGAACAGATGATCCGCGTTGCCGCTGGCGAAAAACTGTCGATCACACAAGACGATGTAACCCTGACAGGTTGGGCGATCGAAAACCGTCTGTATGCCGAGGATCCCTATCGCGGCTTCCTGCCGTCGATTGGCCGTCTGACGCGTTATCGCCCGCCGCAGGAAACCGCGGCTGGTCCGATGCTGGTCAATGGTAAGTGGCAGGGCGATGCGCCCGAAGGGTCTGCGGCCGTGCGCAACGATACCGGCGTCTACGAAGGCGGCGAGATCAGCATGTATTACGACCCGATGATCGCCAAATTGTGTACGTGGGCCCCGACTCGCGAGCAGGCGATTGAGGCGATGCGTGTCGCGCTGGACAGTTTCGAGGTTGAAGGCATCGGTCACAACCTGCCCTTCCTGTCGGCGGTGATGGACCACCCGATTTTCATCAAGGGCGACATGACCACCGCTTTCATCGCCGAAGAATATCCCGACGGGTTCGAAGGCGTCGAGTTGCCCGAGGGTGATCTGCGCCGCATCGCGGCCTCCTGCGCAGCCATGCACCGGGTGGCCGAAATCCGTCGCACCCGTGTGTCGGGGCGCATGGATAACCACGAACGCAAGGTTGGCGAAGACTGGGTCGTGACCCTGCAAGGGCATGAGTTCGCGGTGGCCATCGATGCGGACAAGGACGGCTCGACCGTGACCTTTGCGGATGGCAGTACCTCGCGCGTGGCCTCGGACTGGACGCCCGGTGATCAACTTGCCGTTCTGGATGTCGATGGCAGCCCGCTGGTTCTGAAGGTGGGCAAGGTCTCGGGCGGGTTCCGTATCCGCAACCGGGGCGCGGACTTCAAGGTGCATGTGCGCACCCCGCGTCAGGCCGAACTGGCCCGACTGATGCCCGAGAAACTGCCGCCCGATACCTCGAAAATGCTGCTCTGCCCGATGCCCGGCCTTGTTGTAAAGGTCGATGTGGAAGTGGGGCAGGAAGTGCAGGAAGGTCAGGCGCTTTGCACCATCGAGGCGATGAAAATGGAGAACATCCTGCGCGCCGAGAAGAAGGGCAAGGTCGCCAAGATCAACGCCGGTGCAGGCGACAGCCTTGCCGTGGACGACGTGATCATCGAGTTCGAGTGATCATGACCGCGCTTTTGTCATATCCATGTTCTTTCCCGGCGCCTGTCGCCGGGGTGCGGGGACGTGGCGAAAGCGCTCAGCCACCCTCGCGCCGTTCGCGGATCTCGCGTTCGCGCAGGGGGGTTTTGTCGATCGATCGCCCGATCTCACGCACGCTCCAGGGGCTGGGTTTGCGCAGTTTGACCACCCCGTCCTTGTCGACAAACACCATCTGGAACCCGCGCGGACGCAGCTGCGACCGGATCGGGGACCGCGCCGACGGATCGGTATCGATCAGGACGACCACATCGCGATCACGCATGGCCGCCTCGCCTTCGGTCAGCATGTCGATCTGCTGCTGGAATCGAGGGTCTGCCGGGGTATCGGCGAAGACCACAATGGGCCGGTTGACCCACAAAAACTCGTCCAGCGTGCTATCGCCTGCGGGGCGCACAAAGGCATCGTCCGCAGGGGCGGACCCGTCCGCGGCCAGCGCGGCCAGCGGGAATAGTGCCGAGAAAACAAGGGCAAGCGTACGTGTCATGTGGCCTCCTGTATCATTGAATATAGCTGCTGTGCCGATGAATGCGACCGGCGAAATGCCTCTGATCATCAAAAAAATGCGCGCCCCGTCGGTATTGGGCAAAGGCGGGATCAGGGGGGTGGAGCTGTGGACGTGATCCTCCATTTCGGCGCGCATCGCTGCGCCTCGTCAAGTTTTCAGGACTACATGAAGTCGAATGCCACAAGCCTCGAACAGCAGGGGATTGGCATTTGGGGGCCGAAGCACACGCGCGAGACCGGGCTGGACAGCCTGCGCAACCTGACGCCGGAAGTCTGCGGGCGGATTTTTGACGACTTGTCCCGGTGCGAACAACGCGGGATCAGCCAGTTGATCATCAGCCAGGAGAACTTTGTCGGCACCATGAGCGGTAATTTTCGGCTCAAGGCGCTCTATCCCAAGGCTCGCGAGCGGGCGCAGTTTCTGGCGGAGGCTTTGGGCGCGCGCGTGGTCAAGATCATCCTCAATATCAGGGCGTTGGATGCGTATTGGAGTTCAGCCGGGGCCTATCTGCAGAAACGCGGCCACGCGCCGGTTTCGCCCGCAGTCTGGAACCAGATCGTCCGCAACGGACGGCGCTGGCAGGATGTCATCAGCGATATCGCGGGCGCGTTTCCCGATGCCTCGCTGCTGGTGTTTCCGTTCGAGGATTTTGCCGGACGCCCCGACGATCAACTGCATCTGACGACCGGGTGCGTTGCCCCGCGCGACCACCGCGACACTTGGAAAAACGCGGTGCGCGGTTCCCGAAAGCACAGTTTCACCGCCAGTCATTCCCTCAAGCTGTGGGGTGATTATGCGGATGACCTGACCTGGCTTGCGTCGGGGGCCGACGGGCTGGCGCGGCTTCTGCAACAAACCAACACCTATGTTGACGGGGTACGCCCCGCCGAAATCCGAATGGACGAGAGGACATCGAAATGACCGACACAAAGGACTGGCAAGCGCTTGCTGAGAAAGAGCTGCGCGGACGCCCCCTTGACGATCTGACCAAGGAAACGCTGGAAGGCATCGACGTCAAACCGCTCTATACGCAGGCCGATACCGCTGATCTGCCGCATATGGGGTCTCTGCCGGGGTTTGGTCCGTTCACACGCGGGGTGAAGGCCACGATGTATGCGGGGCGCCCGTGGACGATCCGCCAGTATGCGGGCTTTTCCACAGCCGAGGAATCGAACGCCTTCTACCGCCGCAATCTGGCAGCGGGCCAGCAGGGGGTCTCGGTGGCTTTCGATCTGGCCACGCATCGGGGATATGACAGCGACCATCCTCGTGTGGTCGGTGATGTGGGCAAGGCAGGCGTGGCCATCGACAGCGTCGAGGACATGAAAATCCTGTTTGATGGTATCCCGCTGGACAAGGTCTCGGTCTCGATGACCATGAACGGTGCGGTGATCCCCATTCTGGCCAATTTTATTGTGGCCGGAGAAGAGCAGGGCCATGACAAATCCGTGCTCTCAGGGACTATTCAGAACGACATTCTGAAAGAGTTCATGGTGCGCAACACCTATATCTATCCGCCCGAGCCGTCGATGAAGATCATCTCGGACATCATCGACTATACGTCAAACGAGATGCCCAAATTCAACTCGATCTCGATCTCGGGCTACCACATGCAAGAGGCCGGGGCGAACCTTGTGCAGGAGCTGGCCTATACGTTGGCGGACGGTCGTGAATACGTGCGGGCCGCAACACAGGCCGGGATGGACGTGGACAAGTTCGCGGGCCGTCTGTCTTTCTTCTTTGCCATCGGCATGAATTTCTTCATGGAAATCGCCAAGCTGCGCGCGGCACGTACGCTCTGGCACCGGGTGATGACGGATTTCGGGGCGAAATCCGAACGCTCCAAAATGTTGCGGACTCATTGCCAGACTTCGGGCGTCAGCCTGCAGGAACAGGACCCCTACAACAACGTCATCCGCACCGCTTATGAGGCGATGAGCGCGGTTCTGGGCGGCACCCAATCGCTGCATACCAACGCTCTGGACGAAGCGATTGCGTTGCCCACGGATTTCTCGGCCCGCATCGCGCGGAACACGCAGCTGGTGCTGCAGGAGGAAACCGGCGTGACTGAGGTGGTCGATCCGCTGGCGGGCTCTTACTACATCGAAAGCTTGACCAATGAACTGGTCGAAAAAGCCTGGGCCTTGATGGAAGAGGTCGAGGAGATGGGCGGCATGACCAAGGCGGTCGCCAGCGGAATGCCCAAGCTGCGCATCGAAGAAAGCGCCGCGCGCCGTCAGGCGATGATCGATAAGGGCGATGAGGTGATCGTCGGCGTCAACAAATACCGCAAGGAGCAGGAAGACCCGATCGATATTCTGGATGTCGACAACGTCGCTGTGCGTGAGGCGCAGGTTGCACGATTGGAGCGCATCCGCGCGACCCGCGACGATGCGGCCTGCCAACAGGCGCTGGACAACCTGACCACCACCGCCCGCGAGGGCGGCAACCTTCTGGCCGCCGCGGTCGAGGCCGCCCGCGCCCGCGCATCCGTAGGAGAGATCAGCATGGCAATGGAGAAAGAATTCGGCCGCCACCGCGCCGAGGTGAAAACTCTGGCTGGCGTCTATGGCGCGGCTTATGAGGGGGACGAAGGCTTTGCCGCCATCCAGAAATCCATAGAGGATTTCGCCGAGGCCGAAGGCCGCCGCCCGCGTTTGCTGGTGGTCAAGATGGGGCAGGACGGCCATGACCGGGGTGCCAAGGTGATCGCCACGGCCTTTGCCGATATCGGTTTTGACGTCGATGTTGGCCCGCTGTTCCAGACGCCTGCCGAGGCCGCTCAGGATGCGGTGGACAATGACGTGCATGTTATCGGTATTTCTTCGCAGGCAGCGGGTCACAAGACACTGGCCCCGCAACTGGTTGAAGAACTGAAAAAGGCCGGGGCTGAGGATATTATCGTCATCTGCGGTGGTGTCATCCCCCAGCAGGATTACCAGTTCCTCTATGATCACGGCGTGAAGGCGATCTTCGGCCCCGGAACCAACATCCCCGAAGCCGCACAGGACATCCTGCGTCTGATCGGCGAAGCCCGGGCGTAAACCGAGATTTTTCGTCGAAAAATCTTATGCTAGAAAATCTTCGATGAAGATTTTCTAGCCGGGAGGATGCGTATGAAACTGGATCATCTGGCGGTCGCGGGCGAAACTCTTGAAGAGGCCTCAGCCCACCTCGAACAGGCGCTGGGCGTACGGCTGCAGGCCGGCGGCAAGCACGAGACCTTCGGCACCCATAACCGGCTTCTGGGGTTGCGGGACGGGCTGTATCTTGAGGCCATCGCCATTGATCCCGATGCCCCCAATCCGCAGCGCACTCGCTGGTTCGACCTGGATCGGTTCGAAGGGACGCCGCGCCTGACCAACTGGATTTGCCGCGTCCCGGATATCGAGGCCTCGTTGACCGTCTTTCCCGACGGCGTGGGCCAGCCGATTGACCTGACACGCGGGGCCCTGCGCTGGCGGATGGCGGTGCCGCCCAACGGGCGGCTGCCGTTTGACAACCTGTTTCCGGCACTCATCCAATGGCAGGGCGATCTGCACCCGGCGCAGATGCTGCAAGATAGCGGCTGCCGGTTGCGACGTTTGATTGTGTGCCACCCGGACGCGCTGGAACTGGCCAAGGGGCTGGGCCCACTGGACCGTGTCGCGTTCGACGGCGGTCCGGCAGGGTTGCGCGCGGAAATTGAAACCCCTCATGGGCTGCGTGTGCTGGAATGACAATCCGGCGGGCCAGAGTCGAAGACGCACCCGATGTCGCCGCGATCACCAACGCGATCATTCGCGATACTCTGGTAACCTTCACCACCGACGAACGCTGTATCGAAGGTGTCGCCGCTGATATCCAAGCCCGCGACCCTGCCTTTCTGGTCTCCGAAAACGCGGGCGTCGTCATGGGCTTCGCGACCTATGCCCCGTTTCGCGCGGGTCCCGGATATGCGCAATGCCGTGAGCATTCCATCCTGCTAACCCCAGAGGCCCGGGGGCAGGGGGTGGGCCGTGCGTTGATGCAGGCTCTGGAGGCCACCGCAAGGGCCGAGAACGTGCATGTTCTGATCGCTGGTATCTCGTCGGCCAATCCTGCGGCCATCGCGTTTCATTCCTCGATCGGCTTCGCTCAGGTCGGCCTTTTGCCCGAGGTGGGCTTTAAATGGGACCAACGGCTGGATCTGGTGCTGATGCAGAAAATTCTGACCCCGCTGTGATCTGTCGCACCTGACAGCCGCGCCCGGGCGCGCTAGGGTGCGGCCATGTCGATCTGGACCAGAATAGCCGACGCGCTGAATGCGCTTGCGCAGGGCGAAAGCCTGACCGCAGTGTTTGAGAAACTGCGCACGCCGCCCGAACGCTCGGTGGCGTTTGCGATTGCCGTTGTCGCACTGGGGGCGAAGATGGCCAAGGCCGACGGTCAGGTGACCCGGGACGAGGTCACCGCCTTCCGCGAGGTCTTTCAGATCGCGCCCGAGGATGAGGACGGCGCGGCCAAGGTCTTTGACATGGCCCGTACCGATGTTGCCGGATATCAGGATTATGCCCGCCGCATCGCCCGCATGTTCGCCGAAGACAGCACCACGCTCTGCGATCTGATGGAGGGGCTGTTTCACATCGCCATGGCGGACGGGTTCTATCACCCCAACGAAAACGAATTCCTCGAAGAGGTCAGCCGCATCTTCGGCCAGACCGATGCGCAGTTCATGGCCCTGCGCGCGCGCTTTGTGCCGGATGCACCCAAGGACCCCTATACCGTGCTGGGCGTGGCGCGCGACATGCCGCTGCCCGAGATTCGCAAGGTCTGGCGGCAATTGGTGCGTGACACCCACCCGGATTCGATGATGGCTCGCGGTGTGCCGGAAGAGGCCGTGCGCCTGGCCGAGAAGAAGATGATCGACATCAACCGCGCCTGGGACGAGATCAACGGCGCCAAAGTCTGACCCATGCGGCTGGCGACCTACAATATCGAATGGTTCGCCAACCTGTTTGATCCGGATGACGCCTTGATCGCCGATGACAGCTGGTCAGGGCGTCATGATGTCACAAAGGCGCAGCAGATCGAGGCGATTGCCAAGGTTCTGACCGCGCTGGATGCCGATGCGATCCTGATTGTTGAAGCCCCCAATACCGGCAAGGTCCAAAACACCGTCCGCGCCCTGCAACGCTTTGCCGAGGCTTTTGATCTGCGCACCAATCATGCCGCGATGGGCTTTGCCAACGACACCCATCAAGAGCTTGCCCTGCTCTATGATCCCGGGGTGCTGAAGGTCCGTCATGACCCGCAGCAGGAAGCCGATGCACCGCGTTTCGATGGTGAATTCCGCATTGATCTGGATGTGGACGCGACCGAGGATCAGGTGCGGTTCTCAAAACCGCCCATGGAACTGGCGGTTGAAACGGCCTCGGGGCAAGCATTTCGCCTGATCGGGGCGCATCTGAAATCCAAAGCGCCCCACGGGGCCGGGTCGCGGGACGAGATGATACGGATTTCGATCGCCAACCGCCGCAAGCAACTGGCGCAGGCGATCTGGCTGTCCCGGCGGATCGGGCATCATATTGCGGCGCAACAGCCCGTGATCCTGCTGGGTGATCTGAATGACGGGCCGGGGCTGGATGAATTCGAACATCTGTTCGGGCGCTCTTCGGTCGAGATTTTGCTGCAGGCGGGGCTTTACGATCCCCATGCCGCGCGGGCGCTAGAACCGCGCGCCGGCTCGGTTCCGGCCACCGCCCGCTTTGCCCGCCCCAAGGAGGGGCGCTATCTCGAGGCGCTGCTGGATTACATCATGATCAGCGACGACCTGCGCGCGCATGGCCCGACCTGGCGCATCTGGCATCCGTTTCGTGACACCGCTTGCTGGGGCAACCCCGAGCTGCGCGAGGCGCTGCTGACTGCATCCGACCACTTTCCGGTGACGCTGGATATCGACCTGTAACCTTCCAACCAGGGCGGCCATCGCCTATACTTTGATCATGCGACACCTGATGCTGATCTGCGCGGTCTGCGCCGCAACGGCCCTGCCTGTCCAAGCGCAGGAGGACAATGGCAAATCGCTGATGGAGCGGGGGGCCGAGCTTTTCCTCGAAGGTCTGCGGCAAGAGATGGAGCCGACCATGGATGACCTGCGCGCTATGGTCGACCAGTTCGGCCCGGCCCTGCAGACGTTTATGCAGGAAATGGGCCCGGCGCTGGCGGAACTGGCAGATCAGGTTCAGGACTGGAGCGTTTATGAACCGCCCGAGATACTGCCGAATGGCGACATCATCATCCGCAGGAAACCCCGGCATGACCAACCCGATACACCCGATCCGCAAGAGACCCCGCCCGAGGGGTATACCGATATCTGACCGGGGCAGGTTCAGCCGCGCAGGATGACGCGCGGCGTGGCCTCAAGCGTGGCGGCCAGCGAGTTGAATCGGGCCTCGGCAACCTCGTTGAACAGCGGTTTGGCGGCTTTGGGCAGGCGCAGTTCGATCAGATGTTTCTTGGGATAAAGGCGCAGCTTGCCCATCGGCGCGTCATTCTGCATCCACAACATCGCGCCGAACCGCAGGGCCTTGCCCAGAACCTCGGCCTGTATCTGGCTCTTTTCGTCCAGCAGATCATAAAGGTCCGTGAACCGGTTCCCCTCGCGCTTGTTGCGATACCGGTGCTGCAGGGCAAGCCCGATGAAAATCCGTTCGGAATGCTTGATACCGCTCATATTGGCGCGGGTGACATATTCGAAACAGGCCTCGGCCCGATAATCGGGATGCGCGCGCCAGCTGACGTCATGCAGCAGACAGGCTGCCTTGATCAGCCGCACGCGATAGCCGGGGGCCGAGCGGAACAGGGGCGTCACGAAATCGAACAGATGTCGACCGAACCCGGGCAGGCGCGCATCCTTGGCCTCGGCAAAGCGGCAGGCCTCGATCAGCGGATCGCGGTCGCGCAGGCGTTGCGGCATCTGCTCGTACAACAACCCCTCGCGGATACCATAGCTTGAGACGGCGATGTCCTTGGGCTTGAAGGTGCGGATCAGCCGCGACAGCACGTCCATCGCATAAGGGATCAGTGCCATCCGCGATCCCGATACCCCGGCCAGCACCCGCAGCTCTTCGGGGTCGTTCTTTTCGACAAAGCGGATGGTTTCGTGGATCTGAGTATGGCTCATGCGGTATTCATGGAGAACATTCAGCGGATAGCCCCGGCGCAGCATGTCCAGCCGCGCAAAGGCGCGCCAGCTGCCGCCAACCAGAAACAGACGGTCGCGCTGGGGCCCCATCTTGGTACACATCTCTTCCAGCGCCGCCTTGATATGCGCCTTGCGTGCGCGCCGCCCGCCCTTGATGTCGCGCAGCTTGAGCGGCCCCAGCGGAGACGTCATGCGCTTGCCGACCTCGCCACCGCCGATCTCGGCCAGCTCGACCGAGGACCCGCCGATGTCGCACATCAGCCCATAGGCACCCGGCCAGCCCAGCAGAACGCCCTGCGCGGACAGCCGCGCCTCTTCCTCGCCATTGACGACGTTGATGGTCAGGCCGGTTTCCGCTTTGACCTTGGCGCAGAACTCGGGGCCGTCGCTGGCCTCGCGTACCGCTGCGGTGGCGACCGCGTGTAGCGCGGGGAGGCCCAGATTTCGCGCCAGATACTGAAACCGTTGCAACGCCGACAACGCCCGCTTGCGCCCCTGCGGGTTCAGGCGCCCGGTCTCGGACAGGCCCGCGCCCAGCTCGCACATCACCTTTTCATTGTAGAAATAGGCAGGCGACCGCGCCGCGCCGTCAAAGATCACCATTCGCACCGAGTTCGAGCCGATATCGACCACCCCCACACGCGACAGCGCCCGGGCCCCGGGATCCTGAAACAGGGGCGTGCCCAAAAGTCCCTGGTTGGGGAAATCAGTATCGGCGGTCTCGGTCATGGTGTCCCCAGATGTTTTGCGCCACAGGATGCGGGATCACCCCCTGTGCGGTCAATTGCAGGCATCCGAATGTTCAGGTTCCGTGTTCAGCAGGCGCACGGCCAGCGCCCGGGTGATGTCGCGCTTTTCGGTCAGCGCGATCGTGTCCAGTTGCGCCACAACCTGTGCTGCGGTCTCGAAACTGCGATCCATGTGCTTGACCAGATAGGCGATCACATCCGGCCCCGGGCTCAGTTGCCGGTCGGTAAAGAGCTTTGCCAGCACCGCCCCCAGCAGCGCATCATCCGGCCCCTCAAGCGCCACGTGATGCGCGCCCTCGACCCGGCTTTGCAGATCGGCCAGCGGCAGGCTCCAGTGCCGAGGCGCGCCGCGCCCGGTCATCAGCAGGGTGTGCCCCTCGGCCAGAACCAGATTGTGCAGGTGAAACAGGGTTTTCTGCTGCTCGGGATCGGCGGCGATCACCGGCACGTCCTCGACCGCGACCGGCCCGTGCGCCAGATCGGGCACATCGTCATAGCGCAGGGCTGCGGCCTGCACGATCCGCCCCCCGGTTTCAGCCGCCCAGACATGGGCCAGGTGGGTCTTGCCCGACCCCGCAGGGCCGCTCAGCACCAGCTTGTTGCCAGGCCAGGACGTGGCCGAGATCATCGCAACCGCCAGCGCATTGGCGGGCGAGACAAAGAAATCCTCGCGCCCCAGCGCGGTGATGGATGGCAGGTCAAAGCTTAGCTGCGTGGCCATTTATTCGTCGTCCTGCTGCAGCCCTTCCAGCCCGGTATACAGCCGGCTGCCCAGATATTGCTCGGTCGCGAACCGCGCCAAGACGCCCAGAGCGGCGGCAACCGGAACGGCGACCAGCATACCGACAAAACCGAACAGCGCGCCAAACACCGACAGCGCCAGCAGCAGCCAGACCGGGTGCAGGCCAACCGAACTGCCCACCAGTTTCGGGGTCAGGAAATTGCCCTCGGTCACCTGTCCGATGGCGAAGATACCCGCGACCATCCCCACATGCGCCCAATCGCCCCAGAACTGAAACAGCGCCAGCCCGATGGCCAGCGTGCCCCCGATCAGCGCGCCCAGATAGGGGATGAAGGTGACCAGCCCGGCGATGAAGCCGACGATCAGGCCGAATTGCAGGCCGACCAGCATCAGCGCCACCGCGTAGTAGGTGCCGAGGATCAGGCAGACCGTGCCCATGCCGCGCACGAATGAGGCCAGAACCGCGTCGATCTCACTGGCCAGACGCTTGATCGTGGGGGCGTGGTCGCGGGGCAGCAGCTCTCCGATCCGGGCGATCATGCGGTCCCAGTCCATCAGCATGTAAACGGCTACGACCGGCACGATGACCAGCAAAACCACCACGTTGATCGCCGAGCCGAGCGAGGTCAGGACCCCTTGCAGCACATCTCCGGTCTTGGATTTCAGCGTATCCCCGAATGAGACCAGCATTTGGTGCGTATTGGATTCGCGGTCCAGAAGTGCCGGAAATTGTTTCTCAACAAACGCGCGCAATTCCTTGAAAAGACTTGGCAAGATATCGATCAGATCCAGCAGCTGTGTGATCAGGGCGGGCACAACCATCAGGATCATCAGCACAAAGCCCAGCACGCCAACGACCGTTATGATGCCGGTGGCCGCCATGCGCGACAGGCCCAGCTTTTCCAGGCGGTCCGCGACGGGATCAAGGAAATAAGCGATCGCCCCGCCGATCACGAAGGGCAACAGAACGTCGCCCAACAGGTAGAGAAGCACCACAAAAACCGCGGCGGCGATGCCCCAGTATCTGAGCTGATCCTTCACCGGCAAAGCCATGGCGCGTTCCCTTGTTGCACAGCGTTGTCGCGTTCTTGGCCCATGACAGCGCGCGATGCAAGTGGTTCATGGGCTGCGGGTTTTTGCGCCTCAATCGTGCAGCGTTCCCAGTTCCGGCGTGGTGCGGTCGGCGGCCTCGTCGGGCCAGTTGGTGCGCCAGATCTCGGCCGACCAATGGCCGCAATGCACTGATGGCCGGTCAAAGCCGGGAAGGGCGGCCAGCAAAGGCGCGACCACCACGTCGTGGCGAGGCACCGCGAAATAGGGAAAGGAATAGCGCTCGCGCCCCGAGCGATTGACCACGCGATGTGGGGTCGATTTCAACCGCCCGCCGGACCAAAGCTCCAGCATGTCGCCGATATTGACGACGAAGCCTCCGGGCGGGCAGTCGGGCGTGATCCAGCCGCCCTCGCGCGTTTGCACCTCAAGACCACCCACGGGGTCGGGGGCGATGATGGTTAGGGCATCGGTGTCCTTGTGCGGATGAATGCCATAGCCGCCCTCATCCGGCGCCTGCGGAGGGTAGTGCAGCAGCGTCATGTTGGTCATCGGGTTCCGGAACGCGCCGCGCAGCGTTTGCGGCGTCAGACCCAGACCGGTTTCCAGCGCATGCAGCAACAGATCAGCTACCCCGTCCAGCTGTTGCCAATAATCGAGGATGATATCGCGGGCCTGTGGTACCTCAACGGGCCAAAGGTTCGGGCCATAGAGCGTACAGTCCTGCCGGATTGGCGCATCTTCGGGCACTTCATGGTGCAGCTTGTATCCTTCGTATTTATCCGCCTTGCCCGAGCCATCATTGGGTGAGAAAAACCCCATCGGGATATACCCGCGGTAATTCTCGCGGGTGATCGCCTGATCCCATTTACGCTCCTCGTCGACTTCAAAGATCGTGCGGACGACCTGCCGGACCCGATCTACAGTGTGCCGAGATATCCCGGTTCCTGTGATCGACAGAAACCCGATATCAGTACAGGCCTCCATGATCTGCCGGACGGTCCGGTCATAGGTCGCACCTTTGGGATCGTACAGGGGCGTGATGTCGATGATCGGAATGTGCTGCATCAGCTGATCCTGACCCCTTGGCGCTCCAGTTCCTTGTGAACCGGGGCAAGGTTCATGCGGTCAAGCTCCTGATTGCTGCGCAGCGACATGACAGCAGCGATGCCCGCGCCCTGACCCATGACTGCGCAGCAGGCCATGTTGCGCGTCGCCGCATGAGCCACCCGATCCGCCCCGTGCGAGCGGCCCGCGACCAGCAGGCCCTTGATCCCTTTGGGCAACATCGAGCGATAGGGGATCTGCATATACCGCCCCGTTGTCGGCAGGATCAGGATGCCATAGCCGTCGATGAATTCGGGGTAGATGCCGATCGTATCCTCGAACCGGCCCTGATGGCGGGCGTCATCCTCGGTCATGTTGTAAACCGCGTCGATCTTGCGGGTGTCGCGGATGCCGATGGTCATGCCGAAATTCCGTAGCCGGGCGTTTTCGCACCCGGGCATGAAGCGCCGCAGGGCCTCGATGGCCAGCATGGACTGACGCCGCCCTTCGATCTCGCCGCGCGTCATACTGTCGGGATCGGTGCCGTCGATCTGATCCAGATGGATCAGGTTCATATAGGTCAGCTCTCCGGTATCGTGCATCGCGCCCCAAGTGCCCGCAATGGTGTTCAGATGCGGCGGGATCAGGCCCTGATCGATGGCCTGCTGAAAGGGCTTGTGCACGAAGGGCGAGAACATATCGTCCTCTTTGCCCGAGGTCTCGATATTCCACTCACCGCCGCCACCCCAGTCCTTGTAGGTCTGCGGATCAGCCTTGACGCCCTCCATAAAGGCGCGTTTGTCGACACCGGCCAGATGAAACATGACCGAGGCCGCCATCATCTTTTCCGGCGCGGTCTTGTGCGTCGGCGCGCCCGCGCGATGGGCCACATCCGCATCACCCGTGGCGTCGATGACCACGCGGGCCAGAATCGCCTCGCGTCCGGCCTTGGATTCGGTGATGACACCGGTGATACGGTCGCCTTCCATGATCGGAGCGACGAATTGACGGTGCAGCATGGGATGCACGCCAGCCTCCTCGATCAGACGGTCGGCGACCAGCTTGAACCCTTCGCTGTCCAACTCATAGCTGAGCGATTGGCTTTCCGGCACCGCCGCGCCCATGTCCTTGGCGCGGGTCTCGAACTCCATACCGATGCCGCCCGCCTCGACCGTCTGTTCGTGGCGATACCAGGCAAAGCCTTCGACGCCGACGGCGGTGATGTTGCCGCCCATGCAGCCGAACCGGTCCATAATCGCGACCTCTGCCCCGGCACGCGCAGCGGCCAACGCAGCAGCCAACCCGGCAGGGCCCGAGCCCACGACCAGAATGTCGGTTTGGTGAACAACTGGAATCTGCCGGGCGGGTTCGGTGATGGTCTGCATCGATGCCTCGTGTTTTGCATTCCCGCTAGCTTTGAGAACCAGAGGAGATGGGTCAATCGGAAAACCGACTGCCGCAACGTCGCAAAAACACCAAAGCATGATTGCCCCCGGCGGGGCTTTGGCATAATCACCTAAAAGCGAAATTTTCACCTTTAAGGTTACACGATGCGCCTCAGCCGTTACTTTCTGCCCGTTCTCAAGGAAAACCCCTCCGAGGCCCAGATCGTCAGCCACCGGCTGATGCTGCGCGCGGGTATGATCAAGCAGGCGGCTGCCGGGATTTATTCGTGGTTGCCGATGGGCTTCAAAGTGCTGCGCAAGCTGGAAAACATTGTGCATGAGGAACAGGCGCGGGCCGGTCACATCGCGATCCAGATGCCGATCCTGCAATCGGCGGACCTGTGGCGCGAATCCGGGCGGTATGACGACTACGGTCAGGAAATGCTGCGGATGAAAGACCGGCATGACCGCGACATGCTCTATACGCCCACGGCCGAGGAACTGGTGACCGATATCTTCCGCGGTCATGTCAGCAGCTACAAAGACCTGCCGCTGACGCTCTACCAAATCCAGTGGAAATTCCGCGATGAAATCCGCCCGCGCTTTGGCGTGATGCGGGGGCGCGAGTTCTACATGAAGGACGGCTATAATTTCGACCTGACCAAAGAGGACGCGCTGCATTCCTACAACCGCCATCTGGTCAGCTACCTGCGCACATATGAACGTATGGGCCTGCAAGCCATCCCGATGCGCGCTGATTCCGGGCCCATCGGTGGTGACAACACGCATGAATTCCTAGTACTGGCCGATACGGGCGAATCCGAGGTCTTCTACGACAGTGCTGTTACCGATCTGACCTTCGGCGATCGTGAAATCGACTATGACAGCCGCGAACAGTGTCAGGCGATCCTCGAAGAGTTTACTTCGAAATACGCCCGCACGGACGAAACCCATGATGAGGCGCTGTTCAACCAGATCCCCGAGGACCGCCGCCGTGTAGCGCGCGGGATCGAAGTGGGGCAGATATTCTACTTCGGCACCAAATATTCCGAACCTCTGGGCGCGACGGTCCAAGGCCCCGATGGCAAGCCGGTTCCGGTGCATATGGGCAGCCACGGTATCGGTGTCAGCCGCCTGATTGGTGCAATCATTGAGGCCAGCCATGACGACAAGGGCATCATCTGGCCCGAAGGCGTGACGCCGTTCCACTGTGGAATCGTCAATCTGAAGCAGGGCGATGATGAGGCGGATGCGGCCTGTGACAAACTCTACGGCGCGTTGACCGCGCTGGGGCTGGAGCCGCTTTATGATGACCGCAATGAACGGGCAGGGGGCAAGTTCGCCACGATGGACCTGATCGGCCTGCCATGGCGGATCACCGTTGGCCCGCGCGGTTTGAAGAATGGGGTTGTTGAACTGACCTGCCGTCGCACCGGCGAAAGCGAGGAACTCAGCCCCGAGGCGGCTGTGACCAAAGTCGCAGAAATCTACCAAGGCATCGCCTGATCCGGGCGATGCAGGCTTGGCGTCAAAAGATCAGGACGTCGGGCGCGCTGTCAGGATGTCCCCGTCCGCGTCGCTGCCACGTGCGACAACGATCGGGCGTCCCATGCGCCGCACCAGATCGCGCAGCTCAAAGCCGAGGAAGCGCAATCCGCAGATGCGTTCTCCGGTCGTGTGATCGCTGATGCACAGGCGGCCCTGACGAAAGGCCAGATGATAGCCTTTGTCCTTCAGAATGTCGGCCAGACTGGCCCAGCTGACTGCGCTGCTGAACAAGGGCCGGATCGCTGCGCGCAGCAATGCGGCGCTTTCACAATCCAGTTCCGTTGATGCCTGACGGGCCAAAATAGGGCCCGACCCTTCCATGTGTTCCTGAATACCCATTGAGCGTACCTCCGCTCTTACTCACAAAATGTGTCCCCCCAAAAATAGGGTACAATATTTCCTGTATTAATCAATTTGCGAAATAATATTGCGCACCTAATGTTGCCGTTGTGACTCAGTTGGGCCGCTAACCATTCACATTGACTTCATAGCTGAAACAATAAGGCAGTGTCTGTGAAATGCATCACAACCCTTGGTGGTTCTGAGGTGTCGGCCATTCTCGCATTGAAAGAGCAGCGCTGATCGATTCGGTGTCGGACGGCAGTATGACGACCGCTTTACCCGCTGATCTGCCAACTCCCGCCCCAAGCGCGAGAACCGGCTTGACCCTCGGGCGAAATGCCGAAAGGGTCGCGCCAAACCGATACCCCCGAGGCACCATGGCCAAAACACCCCCGCCCTTTGCCCCATTTGAATGGAAAATCGCCTGGCGCTATCTGCGTGCCCGCCGCGCCGAGGGGGGTGTCAGCGTGATGACTTGGATATCGCTGATCGGGATAACGCTGGCGGTGTTTGCGCTGATCGCCACGCTGGCCGTTCGGTCCGGGTTCCGGTCGGAATTCGTGGGCACCATTCTGGGTGCGAACGCCCATGTCACCGTGTTCTCAGCCGGAGAGGTCAACGCGCAAGGACGGCTGGATCGCACCATCGCCGATTTCGACGGCATGGCGGACCGGATCGCGCAGGTGCCGGGGGTTGAACGTGCCGCGCCGCAGGTTAAGGGGCAGGTCCTGATCACCAATGCCGACCGCAGCGCCGGGGTGCAGGTGTTCGGCATCCGCCCCGATGATTTGGCCGACCTGCCGGGGATTGCGGAAAGTGATCAGGCTTATGGCGACCTGTCGCGGTTCGCGGATGGCATCGCCATCGGCTCGGGCGTTGCGCGGTCCATCGGGGCCACGGTGGGGGATCGGGTGAAGCTGACCTCGCCCAACGGGGTCAAGACCGCCTTCGGGACGTCCCCGCGCGTGAACGCGTATGAGGTCGTCTATGTCTTTTCCGCCGGGCGCTATGACATCGACCGCACCCGCGTCTACATGCCTTTCACCGAGGCGCAGAGCTTCTTCAACCGCGAAGGTGTGGCCGACGAGATCGAAGTGATGGTCGACCGCCCCGAGGACCTCTCGCCTATCCTAATCCCGATCCTCGAAGCCGCTGGTGAGCGCAGCCAGATCTGGACATGGCAGGACGCCTCGGGCGGGTTCCTGCGCGCGCTGGAGGTCGAGGACAACGTGATGTTCATCATCCTGTCGATCCTTGTGCTGATTGCGGCGATGAACATTGTCTCGGGCCTGATCATGCTGGTGAAGAACAAAGGCCGCGATATCGGCATCCTGCGGACCATTGGCCTGAGCGAAGGGTCGGTGCTGCGCGTCTTCTTCATCTGCGGCGCTTTCACCGGCATCATCGGGACGGCGATGGGGGTCATTCTGGGCTGCCTCTTCGCGATCTACATCGATCCGATCTTCTCGTTCGTGAACTATGTCATGGGCGGCGGCGTCTGGGATCCCTCTATTCGTGGTATCTATGCGTTACCGGCAGAGTTGCACCTGTCCGACGTCCTCAAGGCCATCGCCCTATCGCTGGGCCTGTCTTTCCTTGTCACCTATTTCCCAGCCCGCCGCGCGGCGCGGCTGAACCCGGTCGAGGCGCTGCGCTATGAGTGATGTGACACTGAAGCTCGACGGCCTGACCAAGACCTACCTGCAGGGCACCCCGGGCGAGGTTCAGGTGCTGCGCGGGGCCGATCTGGAGCTGCGCGCGGGTGAAGCCGTGGCGCTGGTTGCCCCCTCGGGCGCGGGCAAGTCCACGCTGCTGCATATCGCGGGTCTGCTGGATACGCCCGACACGGGAACGGTCGAGATCGCGGGGCAGGGCGCAACCGGTAAAGGTGACCGCACCCGCACCGCGATCCGGCGGCAGGACGTGGGGTTTGTCTACCAGTTCCACCACCTGCTGCCCGAGTTCACTGCGCTGGAAAACATCGTGCTGCCGCAACTGGCGAACGGTACCCCAGAGAAGGCTGCGCAGGACCGCGCGATGCAATTGCTTGATCGCGTGGGCGTCGCTGCGCGCTCAGGTCATCGACCGGCTGCTCTGTCCGGCGGTGAACAGCAGCGCGTTGCCTTCTGCCGGGCGCTTGCCAACAGACCGCGTGTTCTGCTGGCGGATGAGCCGACGGGCAATCTGGACCCCGAAACCTCGGATCAGGTGTTTGCCGCGCTGATGGCACTGGTGCGGGACGAGGGGCTGTCGGCGCTGATCGCCACCCATAACCTTGATCTGGCGGCGCGGATGGATCGGGTGGTGCGGCTGGACGGGGGCGTGCTCAGGCCAATTGCGTGATCGCCACGCCAAGCGCCATTACCGCGATACCCCCTGCACGCATCAGCGTCAGCGGTGTGACCTGCGCGCCGAACAGGCCGAAATGGTCTATCGCTGCCGTGCTGATCAACTGACCCAACAGCACGAAGAACACCGCATTGCCCACCCCGAAATGCGGGGCCACATGGGTGATCGACAGCACGTAAAATGCAATCAGGACCCCGCCCAACAGCAGATGCTTGGGGGCCTGCGTGAGTTTTGCGAACGCCTCGCCTCCGCCAAGCACCAACAGCGCAAGGGCCGAGGCGACAAAGGCGATAGCAAACAGAATGACCGCCGCCGCGTTGGGCGATCCGATCAGCCGACCCAGCGCGGCGTTCAGCGCGGCGAGGATGGGCACCCCGATCCCGGCGGCCAGCATGATGGCTGCGTATTGTGTCATGGACTTGTACCCCTGCGCCGGTTCCGTTGATCTGGATCATTGCGCCCGCGGGCCCTTCGGGCAAGTCTTGATCTGCAAGGCGGAAGGGAGAAAAGCGATGTTACGGTCGATACTTGGCGCAGTCTGGCTGGCTGTTTGCATTCTGCCGCAGAACGCGGCGGCGCAGGATGTCGAAACCGGGGCCGAGCTGTATCAACACTATTGCGCCACCTGTCATGGGCTGGATGCCACCGGACACGGGCCAATGGCTGGAGTGCTGGTGATCCAACCCTCGAACCTCAAGGCGCTGGCGGATGCGGATGGTGTCTTCCCGACCGCCCGCGTGGTGGCACGGATCGATGGGCGCGACCCTCTGGTCAGCCATGGCAGCCCGATGCCGGTCTATGGGCCGTATTTCGAAGGCGATGACACCGCGATCAAGACGCCTGCCGGGCAGCCGATCCTGACCAGCAAGCCCATCGCCGATCTGGTCGCCTATCTGAAAACCCTGCAAGAGGGCTGAGCCTCAGCGGCAAATCCCCTCGACCTCGGCCCCTGCCCAGGGCAGCAGCACTTCGTTTTCGCGTCGGCTGCCCGGCAGGGTCGCCACATCAAAATGCGCGCTCAGCATATCGTGCAGGCGCTTGGTGCGCGGCGCGTCGGGGTCCAGCGCGCGGCAGCAGACATATTCCTCGACAATCGCACCCTGCTGCTCGAACCCGTAGGCCAGAAAATCGGGCGAGGTGCTGAGATCAAACAGATAGGGATCGTCCGTGCGGCCATGCTCGGCCGCTGCGCGCAGCGGGTGATAACCGGTGGTCTTGCGGTTCTGCCACTGCCACACATGGGTGAGCTCATGCGCCAGCAGCATGGCGGCGATCAGATTTACCCGCTCGGGGTATTGCGCCATGTAATCGTCCAGATACCAGTCGCGGGTGAAATAGACCCGATTGAACAGCGCTACACCGGCGGGTTTGCCAGTCACCGTTTCCTCTTTCACCGGCGGCAGGATGCGTTCCCGGCAGGCCAGCCGGGGCCGGGCCTTGCGCGTATAGGTGATCGCCGCGACCGGAGCCCCCTCGACCAGACGCACGCGATCAAGATTCAACGTGTCGCCATGCAGCCTTGTTGCAAAGGCGCGTTCATGCTCGGTCAGAGGGCGACCGCAGGATGCAAAAAACAGCAGGATCAAAATCAGCAGGGGTCGGACCATGAAACAAAGCCTAATGCACCCGCCCCGCTCTGCAAGCCGTTTTCAGAGGCTCATCGCAAGAACCCGGCTGATTTCCGTCAACGAGCGCCCGGACTGATCCATCCATGTATTGAACGCGCCCTGAACCGCCGACATCGCCTTTTTCGAGGTTGCGGGCTTGTCGATCACCCCTTCGGCGATCAGTCGCGCGGTCACGTCGCGTGACAGGATGAAACTGTCACGCCCGGCAAATCGCATGGCATATTGTGCCGAGGCCCCACCCAGCCGCGACCCGCGTTTGCTCAGCATCGTGAGCAAGCCAATGTAATCCTCGGACGGCCAGCCGCCCAGAACCTGTCCCGCACCGCCTTCTTCGCGCAATTCCAGCAGGAATGCCGCGTTGTCACGCACGGCGGCAATCTTGGTGCCGTTGCGTACAATCCTTGTGTCTTGCAGAAGGGCGTCAAACTTCTCGTCATCCATAAAAGCGCAGCGTCCGACATCGAAGCCGTCAAACGCGGTTTCGAAACCGTCCCATTTCGCCTCGATGACCTTCCAGTTGAAACCCGCCTGAAATACGGTTTTGGTGATGGTCGACAGCCACCGATCCTCGGGCATTTCGGCCAGCTCGGCGACCGGTTTGGGCCGCTCCAGCTTGGCCTCCAGTGCCTCGGCACCGCCATGGCGTTTGGCTGCCATCTCAAAGATGTCGTCGAAGTGATGCATGGCCTGATCCTTCCGTTGTGCAAGGTTGGGCTGGTTTGGGCCTGTCTGGCAAGGGTGAACGTGACGTTGCTGCGGCGGCTGTGTTTTATAATTGACTGGTCAATCAATATCTCTAACCTAACCGGATGAACGGTACCGGGCGCAGATGATAAAGTGCAGACAGGACCGGGAGGGAGGGCAGAACCAGGACCGGCGTGGAATGTCGCAGCCGGAGTGGCGGTTCCCTTTTCCTTTCCGTCCGAATGTGTGCATGTTGCGATAGGTGTCGTCACCATGAATTTCCCCGCTCGGGCCATCGCGTCCCGGCAGGGGCAAGCAGAATAAAACAGGGAGAAATGTAATGAAAAAGTTAAGCGTAAGCCTTCTGGCCATCGCCGTCGCCGGATCGGCCCACGCCGCCGACATGGGCGCAGTGGACGAGCCGATCAAGCTGGCGATCAACGAATGGACCGGCCAGCACGTCACCACTCATGTGGCAGGAGAGATGCTGAAAGCCGCAGGCTACAACGTGGAATACGTGACTGCTGGCATGATGAATCAATTCCAGGCGCTGGCTGATGGTGACATCGACGCAACGCTGGAAATCTGGTCGTCCAACGTGTCCGACGAATATGCCAAGAAGATTGACGAAGGCACCGTAGTCGAGATCGGCGATCTGGGCCTCGACGCCAAAGAAGGCATCGCTTACCCGGCGCATGTCGCCGACCTGTGCCCGGGCCTGCCCGCATGGGAAGCGCTGAAAGACTGCGCGCAGGTCTTTGCCACGGCGGAAACCCTGCCCGGAGGCCGTCTGGTTGATTATCCCGCCGATTGGGGCACCCCGGGCGCGGATCGCATGACGGGTCTTGAGCTGCCGTTCAAAGCGGTTCCTGCAGGGTCCGAGGGCGCGCTGATCGCCGAACTTCGCGCCTCGACCGAGCGCAATTCGCCGCTGCTGATCACCTTCTGGCAACCGCATTGGGCGATGTCG
This sequence comes from Ruegeria sp. CJ3, assembly GCF_056536725.1. Classification (NCBI taxonomy): domain Bacteria; kingdom Pseudomonadati; phylum Pseudomonadota; class Alphaproteobacteria; order Rhodobacterales; family Roseobacteraceae; genus Ruegeria; species Ruegeria sp. CJ3. The sequence continues at coordinate 287,393 of NZ_JBQFQE010000002.1, read as the reverse complement.
GCTTATGATGTGCAGTTCGTTGAATTGCCCGCAGGCGAAGAGGCCTGCTTTAACGATCCGGCATGGGGGCCAAACCCGAACGCGGTCAACGATTGCGACTTCTCGCCCTCGCGCATCTTCAAGGCCGGTTGGAGCGGCATGGCCGACAAATGGCCTGCCGCCTATGAAATCCTGACCAACTATCAACTGGCGGTCGAAGACCAGCAGCCGATGATGGGCGCGATCGATGTCGACGGCGGTAAGGTCGAAGAGGTGGTCGCTGCTTGGATGGCCGAGAACGAGGGCAAATGGCGCCCCGTCGTTGACGCGGCGACCCAGTGAGCTGACATCAGTGACTGACGCAAACACGCCAGCCATCGCCTGCCGGAATCTCTGGCAGGTGTTTGGCCCCGGCGCAGACAAGGCCCTGACCGACGCGCTGTCTCGGTCAGGGAATGACGCCGACCAAGCCGCCGCCAATCTGCGTGAAGGTGGGTACATTCCCGCCGTTCAGGACGCCAATTTCGAAGTGCATGAGGGCGAGCTGTTCGTCATCATGGGCCTGTCCGGCTCGGGTAAATCGACGCTGATCCGCTGCATCTCCCAACTGCTGCCCGGCACGGGTGGCGAGATTCGTGTGGATGGCGAGAATGTCATGGGCGCGTCCAAGAAGGTTTTGACCGATCTGCGGCGCAAGAAGCTGGGGATGGTGTTCCAGCATTTTGGCCTGTTCCCGCATATGACGGTGGCCGAAAACGTGGCCTATCCGCTGCGCGTGCAGGGTATCGGCAAAAAGGAACGTCTGGCCCGCGCGCAAGAGGTGGTCTCGCTGGTTGGTCTTGAAGGCCGCGAAGACAGCTTCCCCCGGCAGCTTTCGGGCGGTCAGCGGCAACGCGTGGGGATCGCGCGCAGCCTTGCTGTAAACCCGGACATCTGGTTTCTGGACGAGCCATTCTCGGCGCTCGATCCTCTGATCCGCCGCCAGTTGCAGGATGAATTCCTGCGCATTCAGGCGACGTTGAAGAAATCCATCGTCTTCATCACTCATGACATTCAAGAGGCCCTGAAACTGGCCGACCGTATCGCCATCATGCGCGATGGCAAGATCGTTCAGATCGGCACGCCCACGGATATCGTGCTGCGTCCGGTGGACGATTATGTTCGCGAATTCTCGAAAGACGTGGCCAAGGGCCAGCACGCCAAGGTCGCCTCGGTCATGCGGGATGAGGCCGAGTGCGGACCGGATGATCCCGGTTTGACGACCGGTATGACGCTGGACGCGGCATTGGCGCATTGCATGGAATTGTACGAACCTGTGCCGGTGCGGGATGCCGAGGGTAATGTCGTCGGCACCGTACACCCCTCTGATCTGGCCGCCGCCCTGCAGGTGGACGAGACATGACGGCGCTGGATATCCCTGCGCAGCAGGCGCGCCTGACCGCAGGAGCGCAGGCGGCACTGATCACCGTGATCGTCGGCGCGGTATGTCTGGCGCTGGAAGGCGTAGCCCCGTGGCTGGTCAAATGGCCCGCCGCATGGGAACTGCCCGCAACCCAATGGGTCGGGGCGTTTCTCGACTGGTTCCTGAACGGTATCAAACCGGCCATGCGGCTGTTCTCGGATCTGATGACCTATCCGATGAATGCTGCCAACTATGTGCTGGGCAGCACCCCTTGGCCAATCCTGATCGGTATCGTCACCGCGCTGGGCTGGTATCTGGGCGGGCTGCCGATGGCGGCGCTGGGCTTTATCGGCCTCAGCTTTGTGCTGGCCTCGGGCTATTGGGCCGAGAGCATGAACACGCTGGCCCTCGTCGCCGTCTCCGTGCCCGTGGCGCTGATCATGGGCGGCGCGATTGGTATTCTTGCCAATGAAGTGCCGCGGGTGAAATCCTTTGTGCAGGCCGTGCTGGACATCATGCAAACCGTGCCGACCTTTGCCTATCTGACACCGCTGTTGCTGCTCTTTGGCTTTGGCCCGGTGGTCGGGTTGATCGCTTCAGCCATCTACGCCGCACCGCCCATGGCGCGCAATGTGATGCTGGGGCTGGAACGGGTGGAGCCCGAGATCAAGGAGGCCGCCATCATGTCCGGCGGCACACGGTTTCAGCAGCTATTCCAAGTCGAAATCCCCGCCGCCACCACGCAGATCATGGTCGGTGTGAACCAATGCCTGATGGCTGCCCTGTCCATGGTGATCATCGCCGCCGTCATCGGGGGGTTCAACGACATCGGTTGGGAGGTCCTACTGACCATGCGCAAGGCGCAGTTCGGCGAATCCCTGATGGCGGGTCTGGTCATCGTCGTCTTTGCCGTGGTGATCGACCGGATGAGCGGCACTCTGGCGACCGAGCGCAAACGCTATGACAGCCGAGTGGTCTGGGTGATGCTGGGCTTTGCGGTGCTGTTCACCGCCGCCTTCTGGGCGTGGCTGCCGAACCCGTCCGAACTGACCGTTCTGGACCCGATGGCCGCGGCCATCGACAGCGGCCTGACAGCTTTCACGCAGGCCAATGGGCCGTGGCTGGACGCGCTCAAGAACAACTCGCTGTTCTATGTGTTGCTGCCGCTGCGGATCGGGCTGGATCAGGCGGTGCTGCCCTTCACATGGGGCTTCGCATGGACGCCGACGATGAGCTACGGCCTCTTTGCCGCTGCTGCCGCAATCGCGCTGCTGATGGCATGGCGCGGGCATCTGACCGGAGGGCTGATCGTTCTGATCCTGATCGGAATGCTGGAGACCGGCATCGCCAACCTGCCATGGCCCTTCGTCCTGACCGGCGCTGCTGCGCTGGGCTGGGTTGCGGGTGGCTGGCGTCTGGCTGCGCTGTCGGTGGGACTGCTCTGCACCATCCTCGTCTCGGGCCTTTGGGAGCGCGCGTTGCTGTCGCTGTATCTCAGCGGTGCGGCGGTGTTTTCCTGCGCTGTGGTCGGCGGGCTGATCGGTCTGGCCAGCGCGGTCTGGAAACCGGTCTGGACCATCGTGCGCCCGATCTGCGACATGCTGCAGACGATCCCTCTGTTCGTCTTCCTGATCCCGGTGCTGATGGTGTTCCAGATCGGAGAATTCTCGGCCTTCCTTGCTATCTGCGCCTACGCCATTGTCCCGATGATCCGCTACACGCGGCACGGGTTGGTCAATACGCCGGATGAGATGATGGAGGCCGCCATCTCCAGCGGCGCGACCGAGTGGCAGATCATGCGCGACGTCCGCGCGCCTTATGCTGCGCCGACCATTCTGCTGGGGCTGAACCAGACCATCCTCTATGCCTTTGCGATGCTGGTGATCGCGGCGCTGATCGGCACCACTGGTCTCGGCCAGTCGATCTATCTGGCGCTGGGGCAGGCGGATGTGGGGCTTGGCATCTCAGCCGGGGCAGCTATGGCCATCCTCGCGCTGATCGCCGACCGTATGGTGCAGGGGTTTGCGGAGGAACGCCGCAAAGCGCTGGGCCTGTAAAACAGGGCAGGGGCGGACAGCCGCCCCTTTGCCCTCACTTGATTTCGGACAAAGACCGCTACGGCCCGAAGGCCTAGACCGGGCGCAACACGTTCGGAGACACTCATGACCGGTTGGGGCTTATTCCTCGCAGCGCTTGCCACGTTCCTGCTGAGCCACATGATCCCCGCCCGCCCAGCGGTGCGCGGCTGGCTGATCGGCACGCTGGGACGCACCGGGTATTTCGCCGCCTATTCGCTGGTCTCGCTTGCCGTACTGGGCTGGCTGATCATTGCGGCGGCCAAGGCGCCTTATGTCGAGGTCATCCCACCGCTCACAATCTTCCGCTGGCTACCGCTCCTGATCATGCCGATTGTTTGCTGGTTGGCCATCGCGGGTCTGTCGATCCAGAACCCGTTTTCCTTCGGCGGGCTGGGGAACAGCCCTTTCGATCCCGACAACCCGGGCATCCTGCGCACCACCCGTCATCCGATCCTTGTGGCGCTGATGCTGTGGGCCGTCGCGCATCTGCTGGCCAATGGCAGCCTGTCGCATGTCATCCTGTTTGGCCTCTTCGCAGGCTTCGCCGCGATGGGCATGGCCCTGATCGACCGCCGTACGGCCCGCACCATGGGGGCGGACTGGCCCCGTCTGTCCCGCGACACCGCGCGCCTGTCTTTGCGCGCGCCCCGTCCCTGGCCGCGCCCTTGGGTCTGGCTCATCACCTTTGCTGCTTACGCGGCTCTCCTCCACCTGCACGAAGCTGTGATTGGGCTTTCGCCACTGCCGTGAAGGCGTAGAGTGGTCGAACCTGTCATCGCGTGCTATCTGAAACGTAACACTTTGAAGTCTTGAGGTCCTAAAATGCATCTGGCCTATGTCACAACCACCGATCGCGGCGCGACCGACCGCCTGCTCAGCGCCTTTGCCGAGGCTCTGACCGATGCGGGTACCCCGCTGGCCGGCGTGGTGCAAACCAACACCGAATGCGCCGAAGGTTATAAATGCGATATGGACCTTAAGGTGCTGCCCACCGGTGAGACCATCCGCATCTCGCAATCGCTGGGCAAGAATGCGCGCGGCTGCCGTCTGGATACGGGTGAACTGGAGCGCGCCGTGGGGCTGGTCACGCAATCGCTGGACAACGGCCCGCGCCTGCTGATCATCAACAAGTTCGGCAAGCACGAGGCCGACGGCCGCGGTTTCCGCCCGCTCATCGCCGATGCGCTGGAACGTGGCATTCCCGTCCTCGTCGGCCTGAACCAACTGAATATCGACCGCTTTCAGGACTTCGCAGGCGGGATGGCCGAGGCACTGGACCCTGACCTTGGCAGCCTGACCGACTGGCTGGACACCATCGCACAGACCGGCGCGCAGCGCACTGCATAGGCGCGCGCGCTGCGACGGATCGGTGTCAACCGCCGAGGCTCACGAAATTGTGAAAAAGCTGGACTCGTTTCCCGGCATCAGGTCTAGAGTCGCCCAGTGAAGCAATCCGGTGGTCCGACGAGAGAAGGGCGCGCCGGTCGGATCGGGGCGCGCCATGAACCACATCCAGACGGGTTCGTACCCTTCACCCTTGTCAGATGTGCAGGGGCTGGCGGCGACCGATCGGTTCTGGCTGTCGCTCTTTACCGGATATTTCATTCTGCACGTCATCCTGCGGCTCGCCACCGGCGGCGCGCTGGGCCTGGACGAGGCTGAGATCCTGCTGGATGCCCGTCGTCTCGATTGGGGCTACGGTCCACAACTGCCGCTCTATGCCTGGCTGCAATGGGCGGTGTTTCAGATCACCGGCCCGGGTATTCTGGGTCTGTCGCTGCTGAAGAACGGGCTGCTGTTGGCGACGGCGCTGACGCTCTATGGGACGCTCCGCAGCCGATGGGTCCCGGCGCTGGCGGGGCTGTCGGTCCTGTCGCTGCTGATGCTCTATCAGATCAGTTGGGAGGCGCAGCGCGCTCTGACCCATACGGTTCTGGCCAATCTGTGCTCGGTCCTGACATTTGCGGTTCTGTGGGGCCTGATCCGCAAACCGACCACAGCGGGTTTTGTCCTGCTGGGTATCGTAATGGCAATGGGAGGGCTGTCGAAATACAACTACCTCATCGCGCTTGCGGCGATGCTGCTGGCAGTCTTCAGCAACGCGGAAACGCGCGCGCCGATCTGGTCGCCGCGGTTGCTGATATCGGTCGGGATCGCGGCGGTTCTGCTGGCGGGGCCCGTGCTTTGGATCGTAAATCATCCGGATATGGCCTTTGGCAGCGCCCATAAGCTGAATATGGCCAGCGATGGCCCCGCCGCACTGATCGCGGTACAGGGCCTTGCGGAACTGGTGTTGGCCGCGCTTGGCTTCGTGTCGCTGCTGGCTTTGGTTCTGGGCGCGCTCTGGCTGCTCTATCGGCGTCATGGCATGGTTGTGGCTGAAAAAGACTTGCTGCGTCTCATGCAACGGCTTCTGTTCTGGGCGATGGTCCTGCTGGCGGTTCTGGTGGTCGTCAGCGGCAGCACCAATTTCAAGGATCGCTGGCTGCAACCGGCTCTCATATTCGCAGGTCCGACCCTGACCCTCTGTGTGCTGCCCAAGACCGGGGCCATCGGCGCGCACCGCTTTGCCCAGATCAGCGCCGCTTTTGCCGTCACGATCGGCGCTGCCATGCTGCACCACAACCTTGCCGCAGACGCCAAACGCGCCGCGCCCTTCGCCGTGCTGACCCCTCAGATTCTGGATTACGCTCCACCCGGCAGCGCCATCGTTGCCCATAACTGGCTGGCGGGAAACATGGCCTATCTGGCCCCCGGCCGGGCGATCCATAACGAACGCGGAATACGACCGTCGGGTCCGGTCCTGCGGGTGTGGGAGGCGGATCGGAAAGCCCCGAAAGACGTCGATCCGGCCCGCATTATCACCCTGACCGCCCCCTACCGGTTTGACGAGAACGAGATGATGTCGCTGTCTTTCGCGCCGGTCGCAAAATAGCCCTGGTAACGGTCCGAAACAGTGCAGATTGTCTGGGAAGAAGATGGTGGGCGACCCTGGAATCGAACCAGGCGTGCGTCTCCGCGAGGGAGTTACAGTCCCCTGCCACACCTTGCGGCCTGTCGCCCACTGTCAGGCGTTGCACCTGACGTGGAGGCGTGATTACTAGCGCGTCTAAAGGGCGTCAACAGGAAAATACTGCTTTGACGCAGGAAACCGAATTCCCGGCCCGGAGGCCCGTGACATGAAAAAACCAAAGTGGGTCGTTGAGAAGGAGCAGGCGCGCAAAGCCGCCGCGTCCGAGACCGTCTGGCTGTTCGGATTGCACGCTGTGCGCGACGCTTTGATGAACCCAAACCGGCAGAAACTGCGCCTGATCGTGACCCGCAATGCGGGCGACAAGCTGGCGGAAGCCATTGAATTTGCAGGCATCACACCTGAGATGGCCGATCCGCGCAAGTTCACCGCGCCGATCGATCCCGGCTCGGTCCATCAGGGGGCCGCGCTCGAGGTCAAGCCGCTGGATTGGGGCGGACTGGCCGAGAATTGCATTGGCCGCGAAAACCCGCGCGTGCTGCTTCTGGATCGGGTGACCGACCCGCATAACGTAGGGGCGATTCTGCGCTCGGCCGAGGTGCTGGGGGCCAGTGCGGTGATCGGTACACGTCACCATTCCGCCCCCGAAACCGGCGCGCTGGCAAAAACCGCCAGCGGTGCGCTGGAACGCCAGCCCTATCTGCGGATGCGCAATCTGGCCGACACCATCATCGAGCTGCAGAATATGGGTTTTCTGGTTCTGGGCCTCGACGGCGAGGCGGACCAGACTATTGAGACCGCCCTGCAGGACAAACGCGACCGCCCGGTGGCGCTGGTGCTGGGGGCCGAGGGGCCGGGGCTGCGGCAAAAGACCAAGGAGACGGTGGATCAGTTGGTCAAGATTGACGCGGCGGGCGGATTTGGGTCACTCAATGTCTCAAATGCTGCCGCAATTGCCCTATATGCGTCTCAGCACCGATGACAGGAGGCCCCCATTTCCACGCCGCATAAAATCGCCACCTGCTGCTATTGCGGCACCCGCGCTGCGCTGGTTCTGAAAGGCAAGCAGCAGCATGAACTCAGTTGTGCCAGTTGTGGCGCGCCGCTGCATAACCTCAAGATGGTGCCCAAGGCCAAGCTGGGATCGCGCAAATACAAACCCGCGCGGAAACCCGAAAAACAGAAGAAAAGGAAGAAAGGCCTGTTCTCGCGCGTGATGGACGAGGCTTGGGATGTGATCGAGGATGTGTTCGATTAACAGCCGTTCACAACGGCGTCATGGGGGTTTCGGGCGCTGCCCGGAATATGCATTTTAGAGGCTTCAAATCTCGAACCAGTGAATCACCATATGCTGTCCCGACGTGCCTTTGTTACCAGTCTGTCCTGTCTTGTTGCCGCGCCCATGGTCCGGGCGCAGGAGAGGCCGATGTTCTACGCCAACAGCGGCGTGGCGATTTCGGGCTATGATGCGGTGTCCTATTTCCAGCTTGGAACCCCCATGCAGGGTCGCCCGGATATCGCCCTAGTCTGGAAAGGGGCCCGGTGGCAGTTCGAATCCGAGGAAAACCGCGACCGGTTCGAACGCAATCCGCGTGCCTTTGCCCCTCAGTTCGGCGGTTACTGCGCCTATGCGATGATGCAGGGCCAACTCAGCAGCACCGATCCTTTGGCCTGGCAGATCGTCAAGGGCAAGCTCTACCTGACGCATTCCGCGGAAATCGAGCAGATATGGAAGCAAAACGTCTCGCAGAACATCCGGCGGGCCGATGCGCATTGGCCGTCCGCGCTCTACCAGTAACGGCGGTTTTCCGCTTTTCGTGATCTGTCATCACAAAAATGCGCACCCCCTCTTTTTTTTATCCAACTTATGCTTAAATGTCACAATGACCGCGGAACGGAACTGCCGCGGGTCATTTCACTGTCCCTCGTTCCAACAACTGGCGCTCAGGTTTTTACCTGGGCGCTTTTTTCTTGTCAGAGGGGCGGATAGGCTACGCCCATGCCCGACTATTCCGACGAACATCTGACAACGATCCTGAAACGCACCAAGGTTGTGGCCGTGGTCGGCGTGTCCATGAACCCGGTGCGGCCCAGCTATTATGTGGCGCGCTACCTGTCGCTCAAGGGGTATACGGTGATCCCGGTCAATCCCGGACATGCGGGCAAGATGCTGTTCGGCCAGACCATCCGCGCCGCGTTGTCCGAGATTCCCGAGCCGGTGGATATGGTGGATATCTTCCGCCGGTCCGAGGCGGTGCCGCCCATCATCGACGAGGCGCTGGCCGCATTCCCCGACCTGCGCACGATCTGGATGCAGATCGGCGTTGAACATCATGACGCGGCCGCCACCGCACAGGCGCGCGGTGTCGACGTGGTGATGAACCGCTGCCCCAAGATCGAATATCAACGCCTGTTCGGAGAGTTGCGGATGGGTGGGTTTGCCACTGGGGTTATCTCGTCTAAGCTGTGATTGCGCTGCGCAGAAATAAACGCTTTGCATGTCGATCAGGTGACCATCGTGGAGGCCTTGATCGCGCATATATGTTCGGTTACGAATCCAGAGGCCCATTTTTCTCGGGTTTTTCAAGGATAACTAATGACGCCGGACCGCGAGACTGCCCGAAGCTTGGCAAAAGATCATTGTGCTGCATGGACGGGCCGGGCGCCCGACCTTGTTGCATCCCGATATGCCGAAAATGCAGTCATGATCATGAACGGGGGCGACCCACTGACGGGGCCGTCGGATATCGGCAGCATGGCGGCGGGGTTCATGGCAGACTTTCCCGATCTTGTTCTGACCCTAGATTCAGTGCTCGTTGCCGATCACCATATGATCTATGCGTGGACATTTGATGGACATCACAAAGAGACCGGAAATAAGGTCCGTTTTTCGGGGTGGGAAGAATGGGATCTGGACGACGACCTAAAAGTCATCAAGTCGCTGGGCTGGTACGACAGCGCCGATTACGAGCGACAAGTTGCAGGCGAACATATCTGAACATTTGTCTTGATGCAGTTTGACCGGGTATGACCGTTTTCGATAAGCTCTGACGTCCTTAACCGGTCAGAACCGGATGCCGAGAGGCACCAGATCAGCCGTCGGCGCGCGGTGCCAGCTTCGCCGCCTGTTCCTGACGGCGCTTTTCCAGCACCACCTCGCGCGGGACCCAGTCATAGCGGCTATCTTCGACCAGCGGCCCCCAATACAGCACCCCGCCATAGCGCCACGGGTCCAGCACGACGCCCTCATACATGCTCTCGCCTTTGCGGCTGATGATGGCGGTGCTGTGGTCGATGCGGAAGGGGTTGTCCGCATTGGCGATGGCGCGGTGCATTTCCAGCGTGCGGAACTGTTCCCGATCCAGCCGCCGCTCGATATCCTCGGCCCAATGCCAACACAGGCCGCGTGGCCGCAGGCCCTTGTTGACCTTGGCGTTGTGGATCAGAGGCGGGTCGGTGATTTCATATTCCTGCGCCAGTTGCGCCGTATAGGCATAGGCGATCTGCGCGGCCCGGTTCGCCTCGGCAGGATCGATGTCGGGACCAAGGCTTTGAATTTCCGAGGCCAGACGCTGAACCTCATTCCCCGTCGATGGCGGCGGCGTGGCGCAAGCGGCGAGGGTCGCAAGCGCTGCGGCAAACATCAAAGCTTTGATCATGCGCACGCCCTTTGCCTCACTGCATCCAAACCCGGACTATAGCGGGCCGTACCATCGCAAGGAACCCGCTTACCCTTTGGGTCGCGCCGCCTTTTCCGCGATGCCGCTGATGCCCTGACGGCGGGCCAGTTCAGCCAGCACATCATCCAGCGCCACATCGCGGGCGGCCAGCATGACCAGCAGGTGATAGAGCACATCCGCCGCCTCTGAGGTCAGCTTTTCCCGATCCCCTTTGGCGGCTTCGATGATGGCCTCTATGGCCTCTTCGCCGAACTTTTCGGCGCATTTCTCGGGGCCCTTGGCCAGCAGTTTCGCGGTCCAACTGCTGTCAGGGTCCGCCCCTTTGCGGGCCTCAATCGTTGCGGCCAGATCGTGCAGAATGCTCATGTCAGCCTCATCGGAATGCCCGCGGCGGCCATATGCTCTTTGGCCTCGCGGATGGTGTATTCGCCGAAATGGAAGATCGAGGCCGCCAGCACCGCGCTGGCTCCGCCCTTGGTCACGCCCTCGACCAGATGGTCCAAAGTGCCGACGCCGCCCGAGGCGATCACCGGCACGTCAACGGCGTCGGAAATCGCACGGGTCAGGGGCAAGTTGAACCCGGCCTTTGTCCCATCCCGGTCCATCGAGGTCAGCAGGATTTCCCCCGCACCCTTGGCGACGACGGTCTTGGCGAACTCCACCGCATCAATGCCGGTGGGTTTGCGCCCACCATGGGTGAAAATCTCCCACTTGCCGGGGCTGACGGTCTTGGCGTCAATGGCGCAGACGATGCACTGGCTGCCGAACTGGTCGGCGGCCTCGGCAATCACATCCGGGTTCGCAACGGCGGCCGAGTTAAAGCTCACCTTATCTGCGCCGGCCAGCAACAGGGCGCGCACGTCATCTTTGGTGCGCACGCCGCCGCCTACGGTTAGCGGCACGAAACACTGTTCGGCGGTGCGCTGCACGACATCGAACATCGTGCCCCGGTTCTCATGCGTGGCGTGGATGTCCAGAAAACAGATCTCATCCGCGCCTGCGGCGTCATAGGCCTTGGCCGATTCCACCGGATCGCCCGCATCGCGCAGGCCGACGAAATTCACGCCCTTGACCACGCGGCCATCGGCGACGTCCAGACAGGGAATGATGCGGGTTTTCAGCATGATGTGTCCTTTGCTCGGGGGCACCTCTACCGGCAAAGCCCCGCCGATGCCAGACTTGTGATTGTGATCTGCGGCGAAGCCATGGAAATTAGAGGTGAAATTCACGAAAAGGAATTCTGTTATGCGACATCTTCTGCTGGCATCACTCTTCACAATCGGAGGCACCCTGTCCGCCATGGCTGACGACATCATTAAAGTACAAACCGACAAATCCGTGGCCGAGGCGCTGGACGCGCTGGAAGCCGCCGTTGGCAACGCAGGCGCCACCGTCTTCGCTCGTATCGACCATGCGGCGGGCGCCGAAAAGGTCGGCACCCCGATCCCGCCCAATCAGGTGCTGATCTTCGGCAACCCCAAGCTGGGCACGCCTGCCATGCAAATCGACCCACGCGCCGGGCTGTTCCTGCCCCTCAAGGTGCAGGCGTATCAGGACGCAGATGGGCAGGTCTGGCTGATCTATGAAGACCCGAAAGAGACTATGGACGAGTTCGATGAGGTCGAAAAATCGCCGGTCATCGAAAAAATGCGTGGCGCTTTGGCGAAACTGACCGCCGCTGCCGCGCAGTAACTCAGCTTAGGGCGCGAATGGCCTCGGACAGGTCAATCGCGCCGTCATACAGCGCGCGGCCTGATATCGCGCCGTCCAGCGCGACGCCACAGTCGCGTAGCGCGATCAGGTCTTCCAGAGAGCTGACACCGCCCGAGGCAATCACCGGTATCGAAACGGCGCGGGCCAGTGCAGCGGTTGCTTCGATATTCGGACCCTGCATCGCACCGTCGCGGTTGATATCGGTGTAGATAATCGCCGCGACGCCCGCATCCTCAAAGCTGCGGGCCAGATCGGTAACCTGCACGTCAGTCTCTTCGGCCCAGCCCTTGGTAGCGACCATGCCGTTGCGCGCGTCAATGCCGACGGCGACCTTGCCGGGGAAGGCTTTGGCCGCTTCGCGGACCAGATCGGGGTTCTCGACAGCGACGGTACCCAGAATGACCCGCGCCAAACCCTTGTCGATCCAGGTCTCGATCGTCGCCATGTCGCGGATGCCGCCGCCCAACTGCGCCGGAACATCGCAGGCTTTCAAAATTGCCTCGACCGGGGCGGCGTTGACCGGCTCTCCGGCGAAGGCGCCGTTCAGGTCAACCAGATGCAGCCACGCGCACCCCGCCTCGACAAAGGCACGTGCCTGCGCCGCCGGGTCTTCGTTAAAGACGGTGGCCTTATCCATTTCGCCACGCAGCAGGCGTACGGCATTGCCGTCTTTCAGATCGATGGCGGGGTAGAGGATCATGTCTGGCGGCCCTATATCACTGTTACACGCGCGGGATATTGCACAGGCGGGGCAGGGGCGCAACGCGACGCAAAGTCAGACTTGCCCGGTGCCGATTGGCGGGCCAGACTGATCGGAAATACAGGGAGAAAACCATGAAGACATTTACTCTTGCAGCGGGTTTCGCCGCAATGGCCACCGCAGCGATGGCCGCCGATCCGGTGGACGGTCTGTGGAAGACAGCTCCGGGCGATACGGGCGGCTATCTGCATGTGTCGATTTCCGAGTGTGGCAGCGCCATCTGCGGCACCATCGACAGCGCCTTTGACGCCGACGGCAATCAGCAGCTGGAATACGAGAACCTCGGCAAGCAAATCATCTGGGACATGATCCCCGAAGGCGGCGGCAGCTATGACGATGGAAAAATCTGGGCCCCGGATCGCGACAAGACTTATAGTTCGAAAATGTCGTTGGACGGCCAGAACAAGCTGACCGTCAAGGGCTGCGCCGTCGGAGGTCTGGTCTGCCGCGGGCAAGTCTGGACCCGCGTGGAATAACCCTTCAGGGTGTCCAGGTCAGGAAATTCCCGATCATCCGCAGGCCCACATCCTGACTTTTCTCAGGATGAAACTGCATCCCGACCATCGTGTCGCGGCCGACCACGGCCGTGACCTCTTGCCCATAATCCACATAAGCCAGCCGCTGCGTCGGATCGGTGACGCGGAAATGGTAGGAGTGCACGAAATAGGCGTGATCGCCTGATGTCACACCACTGAACACCGGATGGTCGCTCTCCAATACCAGATCGTTCCAGCCCATATGCGGCACCTTCAGCGCGCTGTCCGAAGGCTCGATCTTAACGACATCCCCGGCAACCCAGCCCAACCCGTCGGTCTCGGTGTATTCGAGGCCCTTTGAGGCCATCAACTGCATCCCCACGCAAATACCCAGAAACGGACGGCCCTTCTGCTCGACCGCCTCAACCATCGCGTCATAAATGCCTTTGTGACCGCGCAGCTCGGCCGCGCAGGCTGGAAAGGCCCCGTCTCCGGGCAGCACCAGACGATCCGCCCGCGCGACGACGTCCGCGTCCGAGGTCACGACGACCTCACCCGCATCCACCTCGCGGGCCATGCGTTGAAACGCCTTCTCTGCCGAGTGCAGGTTACCGCTCTCGTAATCAATAATGGCGGTGAGCATTTACAGCGCGCCCTTGGTCGACGGAATCGCATCCGCCTTGCGCGGATCGGTCTCGACCGCGTCGCGCAGCGCCCGCGCGACAGCCTTGAACGCGGCTTCGGCAATGTGGTGACTGTTGAAGCCGTGCAGCTGGTCGATATGCAGCGTGATGCCGCCATGGGTGGCCAGCGCCTGAAAGAACTCGCGCACCAGTTCTGTGTCGAATTTGCCGATTTTCTGCGTCGGCAGGTCCACGTTCCAGATCAAAAACGGACGCCCCGACAGGTCCAGCGCACAGCGCACCTGCGCGTCGTCCATAGGCAGGTGGCATTCGCCATAACGCCGGATACCCTTCTTGTCGCCCAGTGCCTGCGTCATGGCCTGACCCAGCGCGATCCCGGTATCCTCGACCGTGTGGTGATCGTCGATGTGATAATCACCCTTGGCGCGGATCGTCATGTCGATCAGCGAATGACGCGCCAGCTGGTCCAGCATGTGGTCAAAGAACCCGACGCCGGTCTGGTTGTCATACTGGCCGGTGCCGTCCAGATTGACCTGAACCGAGATCTCGGTCTCGGCAGTCTGACGGCTGATCTTTGCGCTGCGCATGGGCGAATTCCTTTTGCTACAGGGGCGCTTATAGACGCGGACGGGCGGCCTATCCAGACCGCTTTAGGCCTTCGCCGCAAACTGTTGCAGGGGATTGCACACGGACGCCGCCCGTGCCAGCCTGCGGTCAACTCGAACCAACAAGGCTTGGCCCATGTCCACCTGCGTTTTCATCCAGATCCGCTGCAAACCCGGCACCACCTACAAGGTGGCCGAAGAGATCGCCCTGCGCGAGATCCACTCAGAGCTTTATTCGACAAGTGGCGAATACGATCTGCTGCTGAAACTCTACATCCCCGAAACCGACGATGTGGGCCATTACATCAACGAAAACCTGCTGGTGATTCCCAATATCGAACGCTCCCTGACCACGATGACGTTCAAGGCGTTCTGATCCGGTATCAGGTGGTCGAGTCCGTGGAGTGGCCGGTTGCCGGTGCTGCGATTGCGGCCCCGGCATGCGGTCGTTTGTCGGCTGCCCGGGCGCGGAGGTAGTGCCGCACCCCGAACAGCAGCGAAAGCGGCAGGGCCAATGAGATCAAGCGATCGCCTTCGAAAGCCGAGGACCACAGCGCACAAACCGTGCAGACCGCCAGCATTATCCCGGAATACAACTGTGTTTGCTTTGGATTTTTCGACGGATGCGACAGGAAACCTGTCTTTGTCCAAAGCGTCAGAACCAGCCCTGACATCAGAACGCTGCACAATACCAAAGTGTCGATGTTGCGGACCAGAAACTGGGCCTGGTCAGGGTAGCCAGACTGGTACAGCAGCTCAATCAACGGTGTTATCGCTGCCATGAACAGGTTGATGCCAACCAATATTGAATCCGGGCGGATGACCCGCTTGGCATAGGCAAAGCACACACAGCCTGCCAGAATTGCACCGACCCATCCGGCCAATCGCAGATCACCATGTACACGAAGCAGAAGCAGAAAGCTCAGGCCCGGCAGGTTTTCCGCCAGCCCCAGAAGAAACTGTCTTTGCTGTGGAACTGCCATGCGATTTCCCTCGGATCTCTGGTAGGGCGGCCCTTAGCGGGCTTAACCCAATTCAAACGTCGTTACGCCGAAAATCCGATCCAGATCGATAGCCGGCTGATGATCCGAATACATCCGCGCGGTCTCAAACACCTTTTCCAGACCCAGCGCATCCGCCAGCGCAAAGGCGGCGGCGTTGGGCTGCGGCATGTCTATGAACACGTCATGCGCGGCGTGATCGTCGGGGATGGCTTGCAAGACCGAGGCCAGCAGGGCCTGCGCAATCTCGGCGTCATCCGCAAATAACGGCCCGATCTTGTAGCCGCTCTGACAGGGGCGCAGCGTCGCATAGCCCTTGATCACCCCATCTTCGGCAAACACGCGCGAGGCATGGCTGGGCGCGCTCAGCCAGTCGCGCAGGAATATGTCGCGCGGGGCCGGAAACATTTGCCGGTCATAAGCGGCCAGATCGTCCGAGAGGCTATTCAACTCCTCAACCCGCATCGACGGTTGCGCCCCGAGCGCGGCCAGAATCCCGCGTTTTGTCCCGCCAAAACGATAGTTGTTATAGGCAAAGGTAAACCCGGACTTGCGGTAGTTGTCCTGCTGCTCGACCACCCCATCCAGACCCATATTGCGGCCCTTGCAATGGGCCAACGCATGGCCTGCGATCTCAAGCCCATGGCCGTGGTGTCGAAACTCGGGCTTCACGATGTAGAACCCCAGAAACGAGAAGGCATCGTCATAGTTCACCGCCGAGACCGAGGCGATCATCTCGCCATCCAGAAACCCACCCAGAAACCCATCGGGGTCCGTCGGGCGAAAACACTCGGCATCGTGGACACCCGGATTCCACCCCTCGCGGCCCGCCCAATCGACGGCGTGCTGCACTTCGGCGGCGGTGAGGGGGCGAATGACATAATCCGACATGAGCGTAGCCTTGCAATCTGCGTTGCAGCCAGCATGGCGCAAGCCCACCAAAAGAACCAGCATGTTCGGGAAAGGTTGGTATCTGGAGCGGGCGAGGCGATTCGAACGCCCGACCCTAACCTTGGCAAGGTTATGCTCTACCCCTGAGCTACGCCCGCATCAGATACTATGTCGGTCCAAAGACCTCTCAATGGAGCGGGCGAGGCGATTCGAACGCCCGACCCTAACCTTGGCAAGGTTATGCTCTACCCCTGAGCTACGCCCGCGCCGTTGAGTGAGGAGGGATGTATAAAGTCCCACGCTGGCCTGCAAGAGGAAAATGCCGGACGCTGGCAAATTTCTTCCGACGGAAACCCGCGCTGCCAACGTTCAAGAGCCAATAGAACGTAAACACGCACAGAGGGGTGATGAAACAATGTTCAGTATCTCGGACATCAAGGCAGTGGCCTTGGGCGTCATGATTGTTCTGGTCATGGTGGCGTCGAAATCTGAAACCCACCAGGACGGCGGGCGCGCGATCAGCATGGAACACGCGCAGATGCAGGATCGGGTAGGGTAATCTCGGGCTGCTGTCAGAGCGCCAGAACAAGGCCCGCAATGGCTGCGATCAGGATGGCCGTGAATGTCAGCCCCATGCCGATCTGCCGCAGGATGATGATTTGCGGCGTCTTGCCGAACCCATAGGCGTGCAGCAGTCGCCCCGCCAACAGCATCAGCCCCAACAGGTTCACCAGCCAGCCGCCCGCGCCCTGCAACTCGACCATCGCGATCAGCAGCAGCGCAAAGGGCGCGTATTCGGCGCAGTTCGCATGTGTTCGCATCGCTTTGATCATCGCCTTGTCACCGTGATCCCCGACCGAGATTTTACCCCGACGCCGTTGCAGGATGACATTCACACTGAGCGCAACAAACAGGAGTGCGATCAGCGCGGCGTAAACAGGGGTGATGGTCAGCATGGGGCTTCCTCTGAGGGTGAAAAGGCCGCGCAGTTGCCCGCGCGGCCCCCGTGATCTGCAAAACGATATTGCGTTTATTCCAGTTCGACCAGCAGGTCCTTGGCGTCAATCTGGCCACCGGGCTGGATATGGACGGCTTTGACCACCGCGTCGCGCTCGGCATGGATGCCGGTTTCCATCTTCATCGCCTCGATGGTCAGCAGCAGATCGCCTTCCTTGACCTCTTGGCCTGCCGTCACGGCCACGGTTGCAACCACGCCGGGCATCGGTGCGCCGATGTGGTTGGGATTGCCAACCTCGGCCTTTGGACGCTGTGCCGTCGAGGCCTTGACCAGACGGTTCGGCACCCGGATCACGCGGGGTTGGCCGTTGAGTTCGAAGAACACGCGAACCTCGCCGTTTTCATCCGTCTCGCCAACCGCCTGACAGCGGATTTCCAGCGTCTTGCCCGGATCAATTTCGGCGGTGATCTCTTCACCGGGCTCCATGCCGTAGAAGAAGGTGCGCGTTGGCAGGGCGCGGACCGGGCCATAGGTCCGATGGCGGCCCATATAGTCCAGAAACACCTTGGGATACATCAGGTAGCCGTTCAGGTCCTCGTCATCGACCTCTTTGCCTTCTAGCTGCTTGGACAGATCAGCGCGCGTTGCCTCAAGATCGACCGCCGCGACGTCCTTGCCGGGGCGCTCGGTGTTGGGGGCCTCGTCTTTCAGCACCTTCCGGATGATCGTATCAGGGAACCCACCCGGGGGTTGCCCCAAATTGCCACGCATCATGTCGATGACCGAGTCGGGGAAGGCCACATCGCTGGTCGGGTTTTCCACATCGTCACGGGTCAGGCCCTGGCTGACCATCATCAGCGCCATGTCACCGACCACCTTGGATGAGGGCGTCACCTTCACGATATCGCCGAACATCTGGTTCACGTCCGCATACATCTGGGCCACTTCGTGCCAGCGCTCCTCAAGCCCAAGGCTGCGGGCCTGTGCCTTGAGGTTGGTGAACTGACCGCCCGGCATCTCGTGCAGATAGACCTCGGACGCGGGGGCCTGCAGGCCGGATTCGAACGCCGCGTACTGGCCGCGCACCGCCTCGAAATAGTCGCTGATCTCGCGGATGGCCTTGATGTCCAGCCCGGTGTCACGCTCGGTATGGCGCAGCGCCTCGACCACCGTGCCCAGAGTTGCCTGAGACGTGTTGCCCGAGAACGCATCCATCGCGCAATCCACCGCGTCCACGCCCGCCTCGGACGCGGCCAGAATGGTGGCGCTGGCGATGCCGGCAGTATCGTGGGTGTGGAAGTGGATCGGCAGGCCGACCTCCTCCTTCAGCGCGCGGATCAGAATACGGGCCGAGGCCGGTTTCAGCAGACCGGCCATGTCTTTCAGACCCAGTACATGCGCACCTGCATCGCGCAGTTCTTTCGCCATGCCGACATAGTACTTCAGGTCATATTTGGCGCGATCCGGGTCCAGAATGTCACCGGTATAGCAAACCGTCCCTTCACAGATTTTGCCGTTTTCGACGACCGCGTCCATCGCCACCCGCATGTTTTCCACCCAGTTCAACGAGTCAAACACGCGGAACACGTCGATATTCTGCGACGCCTCGCGGACGAATTCCTGCACCACATTGTCGGGATAGTTGGTGTACCCAACCCCGTTTGCGCCACGCAGCAGCATCTGGGTCATCAGGTTCGGCATTGCCTCGCGCAGATCACGCAGGCGCTGCCATGGGCATTCCTGCAGGAACCGATAGGCCACATCAAAGGTCGCACCGCCCCAGCATTCGACGCTGAACAGCTGCGGTAGGTTGGCGGCATAGCTGGGCGCGATCTTGATCATGTCGATCGACCGCATCCGCGTTGCCAGCAGCGACTGATGACCGTCGCGCATCGTGGTGTCGGTGATCAGCAACTGCCGTTGCGCCTTCATCCAGTCGGCCACGGCCTGCGGGCCCTTCTGCTCCAGCAGGTTGCGGGTGCCCATCCGCGGTTCGGACTTCAATGCCGGCGGGCGCGCCTCTTTCAGATCAGGGCGGGGCATCGGGCGGTCCTTGGTCTCGGGATGCCCGTTCACCGTGATATCCGCGATATAGGTCAGAACCTTGGTGCCTCGGTCGCGACGCTTCTTAAAACGGAAAAGGTCCGGCGTCTCGTCGATGAACTTGGTGGTGTATTCGTTCGACAGGAAGGTCGGGTGTTTCAGCAGGTTCTCGACAAAGGCGATGTTGGTGCTGACGCCCCGCACACGGAATTCCCGCAGCGCGCGGTCCATGCGCGCAATCGCTTTCTCGGGGGTAGGCGCCCAGGCGGTGACCTTGGTCAGCAGCGAGTCGTAGTAGCGCGTGATCACGCCCCCCGCATAAGCGGTGCCACCATCCAGCCGGATGCCCATACCGGTGGCCGAGCGATAGGCGGTGATGCGGCCATAGTCGGGGATGAAATTGTTCAGCGGATCTTCGGTTGTCACCCGGGTCTGCAGCGCGTGGCCGTTCAGGCGGATGTCTTCCTGGCTGGCTTTGCCGGTGGCCTCGGCCAGGGTCTTGCCCTCGGCGATCAGAATCTGCGCCTGCACGATGTCGATACCGGTGACCTCTTCGGTGACGGTATGTTCGACCTGCACGCGCGGGTTCACCTCGATGAAGTAGAACTTGCCGGTGTTCATATCCATCAGGAATTCGACGGTCCCCGCGCATTCATAGTTTACATGGGCGCAGATGCGGCGGCCCAGCTCGCAAAGCTCGGCCCGCTGATCGTCGGTCAGATAGGGGGCAGGGGCCCGTTCCACGACCTTCTGGTTGCGCCGCTGGACCGAGCAGTCGCGTTCATAGAGATGATAAATCTCGCCATGCTTGTCTCCGAGGATCTGAACCTCGACGTGGCGGGCGCGGGTGATCATCTTTTCCAGATAGCCTTCGCCATTGCCAAAGGCGGCTTCGGCCTCGCGACGGCCTTCCAGTACCTTTTCCTCCAGCTCGTCTTCGGACAGGATCGGACGCATCCCGCGCCCGCCACCGCCCCAGCTGGCCTTCAGCATCAGAGGGTATCCGATCTCGGCCGCTTCGGCCCTGATCGCGTCCATGTCGTCGCCCAGCACCTCGGTCGCCGGGATCACCGGCACGTCGGCGGCCATCGCCACCTTGCGTGCGCTGGCCTTGTCGCCCAGGGCGCGCATGGTCTCGGCCTTGGGGCCGATAAAGGTGATGCCGTTCTGCGTACAGGCATCAACGAATTCAGGGTTTTCCGACAGCAGGCCGTAACCGGGATGGATCGCATCCGCACCGCATTCCTTGGCGACCCGAATGATCTCGTCAATCGACAGATAGGCGGCCACGGGCCCCAGATCGGCACCGATGCGATAGGCCTCATCCGCCTTGAACCGGTGCAGCCCCAGCTTGTCTTCCTCGGCAAAGACCGCAACAGTGCGCTTTCCCATTTCATTTGCCGCCCGCATTACACGAATGGCAATCTCGCCCCGATTGGCAATCAGGATCTTGTTAAACTCTGTCATCTCACGCCCCCGGGGTCTTCTTAGCTGTGTGTCCTCAATAGACGGACAATACGCGCCCGTATATCAGCCCTTCTGGGTAGAACCGGCATGTTATCGCTCGCAAACGCCGTGTGGTGAAGCATTACCTTTGCGTTTGCTGCGCCGCAGCATGAATTGTTGTATTTTTGTTGCTTGATATCCCACGCGGCGCATCCGGGGCACCCGTTAGACGCCCCACCGGGGGGCCGCGCGATTCGCTGCCAGACATAGGAAGCCCCGCCAGTCCGATCCTGCCGGGCACGACGCCTGTGACTGGTCCCTTCAGGCCGCCGAGGTCGGAGGGCGCAGGGCCTTTGCGGGCCTGTCAGCGGCCCCGATCGGTCTCTCCGCATCCGCGCCGGACCGGGCCACCTGGACCTGATTGCGCCCCTTGTCCTTGGCGGCATAAAGCGCGTCATCCGCGGCCCGCATCAGATCCTGCGGCATGGCCCCATGCACCGGATAATGCGCCACCCCGACCGAGATGGTGATGCGTGGCAGCGACTTCTCGCCGTACCGGACCGAGACCGCCTCGACCGCCTGTCGCAACTGCTCGGCGCGGGTCATGGCATCATCGGGGCTGTTGTCGGGCAGGATCAGCATGAACTCTTCCCCGCCGATGCGGCAGGCGATCTCATCCCGGTCGCACCCTTGTTCCAGTGCCGAGCCCACTGCACGCAGAACCATATCGCCCGCGTCATGTCCGTGCGTGTCGTTGAATTTCTTGAAATGATCCACATCCACCGCAATCAGGCTCAGCGCCGCACCGGTCTGCTGACTGCGGCTGATCGCCTTGCGCAAGGTCTCGGTCATGTGGCGACGGTTGAACAGCCCGGTCAGCGGGTCGCGCACCGACTGGTCATGCAACTGGTCGCGCATCCGCACATTTGCGATCGCGATGCTGATCTGTTCTGCGCAAAGCTGAGCCAGTTTCTTGCTGTCGTGAAACGCCGCGTCGCGGCCCTCATGGGCACGCAGATGCAGCAGGCCCACCGTCTCGCCATGGGCCAAAATCGGAAAGCAGAAATAGGGTCGCCCGTCATGCGGTTCCGCATGTTCGCAGACAAAATCAATCTCGGAGGCTCCGAATTCATAGGTCCGCCCGCGGCGCAGGCCCCAGCACCCCTCGGGGTGGATATGCGCCTTGTGCGTCCCGCCATTCCAACTGGCGCAGCCATCCAGCACATCGCGCGAGTTGGAATAGACATACACGCTGCCCTCGGCCTCGGGCAGGATATGGGTCATGAACCGTGACACCATGTCAAAGAGTTCGTCCAGAGAGCGGCTGGATTGCAGCCATTCGTTCAGCTCT
The DNA here is from genome assembly GCF_056536725.1 of Ruegeria sp. CJ3. NCBI lineage: Bacteria > Pseudomonadati > Pseudomonadota > Alphaproteobacteria > Rhodobacterales > Roseobacteraceae > Ruegeria > Ruegeria sp. CJ3. The sequence goes on along the minus strand of NZ_JBQFQE010000002.1, from coordinate 265,395 downwards.
CCCAACAGCCGCACCTCGCGCGCCAGCCGCAACTGATCGTCCATCAATTCCCGTTCTTTGATCGCGCGGTTTTTCAGGCTGCGCAACTGCAGCCGGTTGCTGCGAAACACCACCGCCGCAACCGTCAGGATGGTGCCGATCATCAGGCAGCCGACCAGCGCCAGCAGCGGGCGGATCTGGCCTAGAAAGGCGACCCGCAGGTCGCTGACATCGGTAAAGAACTGCACCGCGCCCAGATAGGCCCCGCCATTGGTGACCGGCGCCACCGTCTCGGCCACGTCCCGGGTCTGGTCCGACCGGTTGAGCGCGGCGGTCTCGGCGTGCAGCACCTCAAGCGCGGATTTCTGCGACAGAGCGTAGAAAATGCGCCCTTTCAGCGTGTCGTCGCGGCGATCGACCGTCAGCGCGGGCGCATGGCTGTGCGGCCCGGCCGAGGACCAGATGGCGCGCCCGGTCGCATCATAGACCTGCATCCGGAACACATCCGTCGCCCCCAGAAACCGCTTGAGGATGGCAGCCTCGTCCGGATTGATCTGGCCGGTCGAGAACTCAAGCTGAAAATCGGGCATCAGTACCGAGATATGGCTTTCCCAGACCTCGGCCCGGTGCCGCACCTCGGCCTCGATCATGCGATCGACCAGGGGATCGGCCCCTTTGACCGAGATCCACCCGGCAAGCCCGACAACACACAACAGACCCACGCCCGTGATCAAACGTACAAATACACGCGCCAGAGTTTCTTTCTTTTGTCCGTCCACCGACCAATCCCCATATGCTCCTGCCCAGAGGGTCGGGGGTTTTCTTTGAAAAATCGTTAAGGCGCGACCATGCCGGGGCTACCCGGTCGCGGAATTTTATGAAATTGAGCGCGAACAAGCCGTGAACAAACCCTTCCCCTCGGCGCTGATCCGGCGTAGTTTGGGCCCATGAGCAGTTTTGACGAAATGGACGCCTTCGAAGGCGCATCGCTGTCGGCGCGGGCGATGCCTGCGGCCTCGGCAGACTATCTGAACGACCTCAACCCTGCACAGCGCGAGGCGGTCGAACGGCTGGATGGCCCGGTACTGATGCTGGCGGGGGCCGGGACGGGCAAGACCAAGGCGCTGACTGCGCGGATCACGCATCTGCTCAGAACCCATCGGGTGCGCGAGAATGAAATCCTGGCCGTGACTTTCACCAACAAAGCCGCGCGCGAGATGAAACAGCGCGTGGGCCGGATGCTGGGACGCCCCGCCGAGGGGATGCCATGGCTGGGCACATTCCATGCGATCTGCGTCAAGCTGCTGCGGCGTCACGCGGAACTAGTGGGTTTGAAGTCCAACTTCACCATTCTGGACACAGACGACCAGAAGCGGCTGCTGAAACAACTGACCCAAGCTGCCAACATTGATGATAAACGCTGGCCCGCGCGGATGCTGGCCGGCATCATTGACGACTGGAAGAATCGCGCCCTGACGCCTGACAAGGTGCCAGCCGCAGATGCGGGGGCTTTCAATCACAAGGGTATCGAGCTGTACGCCCAATACCAGACCCGCCTACGCGAGTTGAACGCGGTGGATTTCGGCGACCTGCTGCTTCATATGGTGACAATCTTCCAGACCCACCCGGATGTGCTGGAGCAATATCAGCGCTGGTTCCGCTACATCCTCGTGGACGAATATCAGGATACCAACGTCGCCCAGTATCTCTGGCTGCGCCTGCTGGCGGGGGGGCACAAGAATATCTGCTGCGTCGGCGATGACGATCAGTCGATCTATGGCTGGCGCGGGGCCGAGGTGGGTAACATCCTGCGGTTTGAGAAGGATTTTCCCGGCGCTTTCGTGGTGCGGCTGGAACAGAACTATCGCTCGACCCCGCATATTCTGGCGGCTGCGTCGAATGTCATTCGCGGCAATGAAAGCCGTTTGGGCAAAGAGCTTTGGACCGACCGTGAAGAAGGCGAAAAGGTTCGGCTGATCGGCCATTGGGATGGCGAGGAAGAGGCGCGCTGGATCGGCGAGGAAATCGACGCGATGCAGGGCGGTACGCGGGGCGTGCGGCCGATGAACCTCGATGAGATGGCGATTCTCGTGCGCGCCTCGCACCAGATGCGGGCGTTTGAGGATCGGTTTCTGACCATCGGCCTGCCGTACAAGGTGATCGGTGGCCCTCGGTTCTATGAGCGGATGGAGATTCGCGATGCCATGGCCTATTTCCGGCTGGTGGTCAGCCCCGAGGATGACCTGGCCTTCGAGCGGATCGTGAACACGCCCAAACGCGGTCTTGGCGACAAGGCGCAACAGACGATTCAGGTGGTGGCGCGGGAAAACGGCGTCTCCTTGGTCGAGGGCGCGCGGATCGCCGTCGAGAATGGTCTGATCAAGGGCAAAGGCGGCAAGGCGCTGCGCGAATTGATCGACGGTCTGGCGCGGTGGAACGTGATGACGCGGGGGCCTCGGATCGAGGTGGATGATGACACAGTGATCGACGATGGCGTCTCACCCATCCGCTATGGCGCGCCCGAGCATACGCATATCGAACTGGCGCAGATCGTGTTGGACGAATCCGGTTACACCGGGCACTGGCAAAACGAAAAGACGCCCGAAGCACCGGGGCGGTTGGAGAACCTCAAGGAACTGGTCAACCAGTTGGACAATTTCGAGAACCTGCAAGGGTTTCTGGAGCATGTCAGTCTGGTGATGGACAATGAGCAGGACGGCGACGGGGCCAAGGTCTCGATCATGACGCTACACGCGGCCAAGGGGCTGGAGTTTCCCGCCGTGTTCCTGCCGGGGTGGGAGGACGGGTTGTTCCCGTCTCAGCGCTCGATGGACGAATCCGGGCTGAAGGGTTTGGAAGAGGAGCGGCGGCTGGCCTATGTGGGCATCACCCGCGCGGAAGAGGTCTGTACTATTTCCTTTGCGGCCAACCGGCGGGTGTTTGGGCAGTGGCAGAATTCGATGCCCTCGCGCTTTATCGATGAACTGCCCGAGGATCATGTTGAGGTTCTGACGCCTCCGGGGCTTTATGGCGGCGGGCAGGTTGCGGCCAGTATCGAGACCCGTGCGGCGGAGGCGAATGTCTATAACTCGCCCGGCTGGAAGCGGATGCAGGCGCGGCAGGGGCAGTACGGGATGTCTCAGCCCAAGGAAAGCCGCAATACGGTGATTGATGCGACGGCGGTGGCCAGCTTCACGCTGGGCGAGCGGGTGTTTCACCAGAAGTTCGGCTATGGCGGGGTGATCGGCATCGAGGGCGACAAGGTCGAGGTCGATTTCGACAAGGCTGGGGTGAAGAAGGTGGTCTCGCGGTTTCTGACGGCCAAGGACGACGTGCCGTTTTGACTTTTTGCGAGGCTCTGCCTCGCGCTCCGAAGTATTTTTGAACAGAAGAAGCAGGGTGTGTTTGCGCCCTGCTTTTTTGGTTCTGGAAAAGAGAAACGGCGGTTCCCAGGGAGGAGGAAGGGGAACCGCCGTTCTTTTCTACATCTGGGCAGGGAGGAGGAAGCCCCGATGTATCTGAACCCGGGTTTGAGCCCGGTATGAGGAAGACGCGGCGATGTCAGGGAGGAGGAGGACATCGCCGCGCGCTTTCAACATCAGGGCAGGGAGGAGGAGGCCCCGATGTGTCAGGTTCCGGCGGTCAGGGCCGGTATAGGGTGCGGCAACGTCAGGGAGGAGGAGAGACGTTGCCGCTGAAATACAGGTCCGAAAGGGAGGAGGGTGGACCTGATCTCGGTATGTCAGTGCCGCGCTTACAGCGGCATGAGGTCGTCGGTGGCCTGGATGGCCAGCCTGCGGATCATCGAGCGGTGCAGGCCCAGATCACCCAGTTCGCGGTCGGACAGTTCCGACAGCTCGTTCACCGTCTGGCGATACAGGCGATAACGCGCGATCCGGGTCTTTGCGGTTTCGATCAGCGCAGCGATGCCAAACGCGGGTGCGTCCTTCAGGGCTGTCTGTGTGCTTGCGAGTGCCATCTTCATCATCCATTCATTTCTTGCGGCTGCCAGTGTGAACCGGCGCTTGGTTGAGAGTGAAAATAGGTAAATGCTGCAGTCGCACAATAGCCCGTATCGTCAATGCCGCTATGCAGCAAGCGCATGGATTGTCGGGATTTTCGGCGGCAGCGGAATAATTGCCTTGAAAATATAGGTTTTTCATTGCGGGGCGGTGTTTGGTGTCTCGGCAGGGGGTGCAAGCGCTGCTTATCCTTTCAGCGCTACTGGCGCAGGATTGAGCAGCTTGAGGCCGCATCTGCGGGCGGAGATACACCTCGGTGATCGCCCGGAGTGGGTGATGAGGTTGGCATGGGAAAGCATGGGCTTGCTGCGGGAAAGGGGCTGAATCGGGGTGCGATTCGAGTCTGTTGATCGGATTCTTGCAGCTTGAGAGATGTGTTTCAGGCAAAAAACAGATTTATTGGGAAATTATGGGATAGAAGAGTTTGGTTGAAATGGGCGTATATATAGTGGTGTTGGTTGGGTGAATATCTATTTATGGGGTATTCATAGTGGTCTCACTGTAATTTAACCTTGACTCGCGCCCTGAATCGCATCTCGGCATGCAAAATTGTTGTTGATTTCCATGATTTCCCATGGCATCCCTTAGATACCCGATGAGGGCGAGGACAGTTAAGGGGCACCAAACGACCCCGAACCAAAAAAGATAAAAAAGGTTTCATACAGGCATCTCGCTTTCATCACTCAACAGATCCGGCGCGCGGGCGAGCAGACATCCCCCCAGGTGGCGCGCGCAGCTGGACATCCCGCTCAGCGGGTCAATGCGGCGGGTTGATCAGTGGCAGCAGATCAACCCGCCGTTTTTACTTCCGGGGGGAACGTGAATTTCAGGTGGGGCGCAAGCGAAAGGGACAGTCGTCTTGGCGCGCAGGTTTAGAGGCGAAAGCCAGCATAAGGTGGATACGAAGGGCAGGGTCTCGATCCCGGCCTCGTTTCGCCGTGTGCTTGAGGCCTCGGATCCCAACTGGCAGCCCGGTGACAATCCTGAACTGGTGATTGTCTATGGCGACCACCGCCGCAAATACCTTGAATGTTATACTATGCAGGCGATTGACGAGGTCGACGCCAAGATCGATGCTCTGCCGCGTGGTTCGATGCAGCGCCGGATGCTGCAGCGGCTGTTCCACGGTCAGTCCTTCCCGACCAATGTTGATGAGACCGGCCGTCTGGTCCTGCCCGCCAAGCTGCGCACCAAGATCGGCCTTGAGGGCGAGGCGTTCTTTATCGCCGCCGGGGACACCTTCCAGATCTGGAAACCCGAGACTTACGAGGCCGACGAACTGGCCGCGACCGAGGAATGGCTCGACGATCTGCCCGAGGATTTCGATCCGATGCAGTATCTTGACGGCATCGGGGATGGGTGACGGCATGGCCGGCGCTCAGACCTCATCGAACCCTCACATCCCTGTTCTCTTGCGCCCATTGCTGGCTGCCGTGGCACCTGTGTCTGGCGTCTGGCTGGACGGCACATTCGGCGCGGGTGGCTATACGCGAGGCCTGCTAGAGGCGGGGGCCGAGAAGGTCATCGGCGTGGATCGCGACCCTCTGGCCTTTGAAATGGCCGCCGATTGGCCCGGGGATTATGGTGACCGATTGGTGATGCAGCAGGGGGTGTTCTCGCGCATGGATGAATATGCGCAAGATCTGGATGGCGTGGTGCTGGACCTTGGCGTCTCTTCCATGCAGTTGGATCAGGCCGAGCGCGGCTTTTCCTTCATGAAAGACGGCCCGCTGGACATGCGCATGAGCCAGGAAGGCGAAAGCGCTGCCGATCTGGTGAATACCGCGACCGAGGCGCAACTGGCCGATATCCTGTTTCATTTCGGTGAAGAACGCGCCAGCCGTCGCATTGCCAAGGCCATCGTCACGGCGCGGGCCGAGGAACCGATCACCACGACTCTGCGTTTGGCTGAGATCATAGAATCCTGCCTTCCGCGCCCGAAGCCGGGGCAATCGCACCCGGCAACGCGCAGCTTTCAGGGGCTGCGGATCGCGGTGAATGCCGAATATGAAGAATTGTTTCAGGGTCTTATGGCCGCCGAACGTGCTTTGAAGCCCGGCGGGCAGTTGGCCGTTGTGACCTTCCACTCCATCGAGGATCGGATGGTCAAACGGTTCTTTCAATCGCGCGCGGGCAAGACGGGCCGCGCCAACCGCTATGCGCCCGAGATGGAACAGGAACTGCCGCAATTCACGCTCAAGACCCGCAAGGCGGTGGGTCCCGACGATCAGGAATTGCAGGAAAACCCGCGCGCGCGCTCGGCCAAGCTGCGCGTGGGGATACGCACTGAGGCTCCGGCGGGGGAAATTGAGGCCCGCGCCATCGGGATGCCGCAACTGGGGGGACGGGGAAGATGAAGAGTATATTGTATGTGTTGACGGCCCTGTCTGTCTTTGGGCTGGCGCTGTGGGCTTATCAGGAAAACTACCGAACGCAGCAGGTGCTGAAAGAAACCCAATCGCTGCAGGGTCAGATTGGTGAAGCGCAGGCGCGGCTGGCGGTGCTGAATGCCGAATGGGCCTATCTGAACCGGCCCGACCGTCTGCGCGAGCTGGCCGATCTGAATTTCGAACGTCTCGGCCTGCTGCCCCTGCGGGCCGAGCAATTTGGCCGTGCCGACCAGATCAGCTATGGCGAGGACCCCGACCTGCCCATCGTCGACCCGCTTGAACTGCAGGACATCACCGACGTTCAGGCGCTGGTGGAGGTGCAAGTCCCATGACCCGCACACCGCTCCGCCCACTGGCCCGCATTCTCGACGCCCGCGCCAAAGGCGAAAACCCCAAGGCGATTGAGCGCGAAAACATCCGCAAACGCCACGAAGACATGAAAGACCGCGCCCGCGCCCGGGCCGAGGGTCGCCTGCTGGTGCTGGGCCTGTTCTTCTTCTGCGCCTTCTCGGTCGTGGGCTTCCGCATGGGCGTTCTGGCGACCTCCGAGGCGCAGGAGCCGCTGGCCAATGCGCCCGGCGCCTCGATTGCGATGCAGCGTGGCAATATCGTTGATCGTGAGGGCCGCATTCTGGCGACCAATCTGGACACCTATTCCGTTTACGCCCAGCCGCCCCTGATGATCGACCCGATTGCGGCTGCGGATCAACTGGTCGCGATCTTCCCCGATCTGGAAAAAGAGCGTCTGGTCAAAGACTTTACCGGCAAGCGCAAGTTCCTGTGGATCAAGAAACGCATCTCGCCCGAGCAGAAGCAGGCCGTGCATGATATCGGCGATCCGGGCATCCTGTTCGGCCCCCGTGAAATGCGCCTCTATCCGAATGGCAAGCTGGCTGCGCATATTCTGGGCGGCTCGGGCTTTGGCCGCGAAGGCGTCAGCGCGGCCGAGGTGATCGGCGTGGCAGGTGTCGAGAAACAGTTCGACGACTATCTGCGCGACCCGGCCAATGGCAACAAGCCGCTGCAACTGTCGCTGGACCTGACCGTTCAGGCCGCCGTCGAGCAGGTGCTTTATGGCGGCATGAAGATCATGAATGCCAAGGGCGCCTCGGCCGTTCTGATGAACGCGCATACCGGCGAAGTTGTCTCGGCTGCCTCCCTGCCGTCTTTTGATCCCAATGACCGCCCGCGCCCTCCGACCTCGGGCTTCGATCCCTCGGACAGCCCGCTGTTCAACCGCTATGTGCAGGGCGTGTATGAACTCGGTTCGGTGTTCAAAATCTTCACCGCCGCGCAGGCCGTGCAGCTTGGCTTGGTGAATTCCAACACAATCATCGACACCTCTGGCCCGATGAAGATCGGTCGCTTCCCAATCGGTGAATTCAACGGCAAGAACTATGGCGAGATCAGCGTGGCTGATGTGATCGTCCACAGCTCGAACCGGGGTACCGGGCGGCTAGCGCTGCAGATCGGCGCGCAGCGGCAACAAGATTTCCTGAACGCGCTGGGCATGTTCGACCCGACCCCGTTCGAGATTGTCGAGGCCAAGGGTGGTCAACCGCTCAAGCCCAAGAAATGGGGTGAGCTGAGCACCGTGACCATCTCCTACGGCCATGGCCTGTCGACCAGCCCGATGCATCTGGCTGCCGGGTATGCCGCAATTGCCAATGGCGGGCACTACGTCAGCCCGACCATCCTGCGCCGCAACGGTCCGCAATACGGCCCCCGCGTGATGTCCGAAAACACCGCCAAGCAGGCGCAGAACATGCTGCGCAAGGTGGTCACCGATGGCACCGCCAGCTTTGGTGACGTGGCGGGCTATGATGTCGCAGGCAAGACCGGCACCGCCGACAAGCCCAAGCCGCGCGGAGGCTACTATGATGACAAGGTGATCGCCACCTTCGCCACCATCTTTCCGGCCTACGATCCGAAATATGTGCTGATTGTTACGCTGGATGAACCGTCCATCGTCGCCTATGGCGAAAAGCGCCGCACCGCGGGTTGGACCGCCGTTCCCGTCGCCGCCGAACTGATCGCGCGCATTGCGCCGCTTTTGGGCCTCAGACCCCGGCTTGAGCCTGAGGCGCGCGCTGCTATAACGCTGACCTCAAATTAGGCTGTCCGGCGAAAGGTGGGTCATGGGCGCAACGTCAAAGAAACTCAGCGAACTGGCCCTGACCGCACGGGGCGGGGCGAATCCTGACGTCACCGGACTGGCGGTCGATAGCCGCGAGGTCAAGGATGGCTATCTCTTCGCGGCCCTTCCCGGCACCCGCGTCCACGGCGGAGAGTTCATCCAATACGCCCTGCGCATGGGTGCCGCCGCGATCCTGACCGACGCACAAGGGGCTGAGATTGCCGCCCAAGAACTGGCCGCCTCGGACGCCGCCCTGATCGTCACCCAAGACCCGCGTCAGGCACTGGCAGGAGCCGCCGCCCTGTGGTTCGGTGCGCAACCACAGACCATCGTGGCGGTCACCGGCACCAACGGCAAAACATCCGTCGCCAGCTTCGTGCGTCAAATCTGGACGGAACTGGACCTTGCCGCAGTCAACCTCGGCACCACAGGGGTCGAGGGCGCATGGACCGCCCCGCTGGCCCACACCACGCCCGAACCGATCACGCTGCACCGCTGTCTGGCCGAGGCCGCGCAGAATGGCGTGACCCACGCGGCGATGGAGGCCTCGTCCCACGGCCTTGAACAGCGCCGTCTGGACGGGGTGCATCTGGCCGCCGCCGGGTTCTCTAACTTCACGCAGGATCATCTGGACTATCACGACACGTTCGAGGCCTATTTCGCCGCCAAAGCCGGCCTGTTCGACCGGGTGCTGCCCGAGGACGGCGTCGCGGTGATCAACCTCAGCGATCCCAAGGGTGCGCAAGTGCGCCAAATCGCCGAGGCGCGCGGGCAGAACATCATCACCGTCGGCCCCGAGGGTGCCGATCTTTGCCTTCTGAATCAACGCTTTGACGCCACTGGGCAGGACCTGCGCTTTTCGTGGAAGGGCAAGGTTCATCAAACCCGCCTCAACCTGATCGGCGGGTTTCAGGCCGAAAACGTCCTGCTGGCCTGCGGTCTGGTCATCGCCGCCGGAGAAGACCCCGACCGCGTGTTCGAAACCCTGCCGCATCTGACCACCGTCCGGGGCCGGATGCAGTTGGCCGCGACGCGCGAAAACGGCGCGGCGGTGTTTGTTGATTATGCCCACACACCCGACGCCGTCGCGACCGCGCTGAAGGCGATGCGCCCGCATGTGATGGGCCGTCTGATCGCCATCGTCGGCGCGGGCGGCGACCGTGACGCCACCAAACGACCACTCATGGGGCAGGCGGCAGCAGAAAACGCCGATCTGGTCTTTGTCACGGATGACAACCCCCGCAGCGAAGACCCGGCCACCATCCGCGCCGCCGTCATGCTGGGCGCGCCCGAGGCCACCGAAGTGGGCGACCGCGCCGAGGCCATCCTGCGCGGCATCGACGCCCTGCAACCCGGCGACGCGCTGCTGATCGCGGGCAAAGGCCATGAAACCGGTCAGATCGTCGGTGATCAGGTGCTGCCTTTTGACGATGTTGAGCAGGCCAGCATCTCGGTCGCTGCACTGGACGGGAGGGTCGCATGACGCTCTGGACCGCAGCCGAGGCCGCCGAGGCCACCAAGGGCCGCGCCACCAGTGATTGGCAGGTCAACGGAGTCTCCATCGACACTCGTACATTGCAAACCGGCGACCTGTTCGTGGCGCTCAAAGCCGCCCGCGATGGTCATGATTTCGTGGCGCAGGCGCTGGAGAAAGGCGCAGGGGCCGTGCTGGTCTCCCGCATCCCCGAAGGTGTGCCCGAGGATGCGCCGCTTCTGATCGTGGATGATGTGCTGCAAGGGCTCGAGTCGCTGGGGCAGGCCGCCCGCGTCCGTACGAATGCGCGCGTGGTGGGCGTGACCGGCAGCGTCGGCAAAACCTCGACCAAGGAAATGCTGGCCAGTATTCTGGAAACCCAAGGCAAAACCCATGCCAGCGTCGCCAGCTATAACAACCATTGGGGTGTGCCCCTGACGCTGGCCCGGATGCCCCGCGACACCGAATTCGCCGTGATCGAGATCGGCATGAATCACCCCGGAGAAATCGCCCCTCTGGCCCGTCAGGCGCAGCCGCATGTGGCGCTGGTGACGACCGTCGCGGCGGTGCATCTGGAAGCGTTCGAGAACGTCGCGGGCATCGCCCACGAAAAGGCCGCGATCTTCGACGGGCTGACAACGGGCGGAGCGGCCATCGTCAACGCCGATATCGACCACGCCGACATCTTGCGCGACTGCGCTCGAGCTAAAGGCGCGAAGATCGTCGAGTTCGGCCGCAGTGCAGGGAACTATGCCCTGACCAAGGTGGAGCAGGGGCCGGACAACCTGCAGGCAAAGGCAAATGTTGGCGGCAAAGCCATCCAATACGACGTGCAATCCGCGGGGACCCATTTCGCCATGAACGCACTGGGCGCTCTGGCGGCGTGTGTCGAGATGGGCGTCGATCTGGATCAGGCCATCGCGGGCCTGCGCCGCTGGTCTCCGGTCAAGGGGCGCGGCGTGCGTGAAGTGATCGCGCTGTCCGAGGGTCAGATCGAACTGCTGGACGACAGCTATAACGCCAACCCCACCTCGATGGAGGCCGCTTTGGACGTGCTGGCCGCATCCCAAGGCAAACGCAAGATCGCGTTTCTGGGCGATATGAAGGAACTGGGTACGCAGGAACAGGCGATGCATGCCGCGATGGCGGATGTCGCTGCGATGGCGCAGGTCGATCAGGTGCACTGCATCGGCCCGCTGATGCAGGCGCTGCATAGGGCTCTGCCGGAAAACAAACGCGGGCTCTGGACCGAAACCAGCGCTGAGATGGCTGCCCGTCTGCCCGAACTCATCCGCGATGGCGATGCGGTGCTGGCAAAGGGCTCGCTCAGCATGGCATTGGCGCAGATTGTTGACGGTCTGCGGAAAATGGGGCAAGTGCGCGCGTGATCCATGCCCGGTGCGTAAGAAAGGTATTGGTATGCTTTATTGGTTAACCGCCCTGTCGGACGGAGGCGATTTCTGGAACCTCTTCCGCTATATCACCTTCCGCGCAGGGGGCGCCTTTCTGACCGCGCTGATCTTTGGGTTCCTGTTCGGTAAACCCCTGATCAACGTGCTGCGCCGCAAGCAGGGCAAGGGCCAGCCGATCCGCGATGACGGCCCCGAGGCGCATTTCTCGAAGGCCGGAACGCCCACCATGGGCGGGCTGCTGATCGTGGGCGCGCTGGTGACCTCGACACTGGTCTGGGCGCGCTGGGATAACCCTTATGTCTGGATGGTGCTGTTCGTGACACTGGCCTATGCGGCCATCGGCTTTGCCGACGATTATGCCAAGGTCTCGAAGCAGAACACCAAGGGCGTGTCGGGCAAGATGCGGCTGGCGCTGGGGATCATCATCGCTGTTCTGGCCTCGCTCTGGGCGACGCTGCACCACCCGGCGGATTTGCAGAACCAACTGGCGCTGCCCGTGTTCAAGGATACGCTGGTCAATCTGGGCCTGTTCTACATCCCCTTCGCGGTGATCGTGATCGTGGGGGCCGCGAATGCGGTGAACCTGACCGATGGGCTGGACGGGTTGGCCATCATGCCTGCAATGATCGCGGCCTCGACCCTTGGCGTGATCGCCTATGCTGTGGGGCGGGTCGACTTTACGGAATACCTCGACGTCCATTACGTGCCCGGCACCGGGGAAATCCTGATCTTTACGGCTGCTTTGTTCGGCGGAGGTCTGGGCTTCCTGTGGTACAACGCCCCTCCGGCAGCGGTGTTCATGGGTGACACCGGATCGCTGGCCCTGGGCGGCGCGCTGGGAGCCATCGCCGTGGCCACCAAGCACGAGCTGGTTCTGGCCGTGGTCGGCGGCCTGTTTGTGGTCGAAGCGCTGAGCGTGATCATTCAGGTGCTCTATTTCAAGCGCACCGGGCGGCGGGTGTTCCTGATGGCCCCGATCCATCACCACTATGAGAAAAAGGGCTGGGCCGAGCCCACCATCGTCATCCGCTTCTGGATCATCTCTCTGATCCTCGCGATGATCGGGCTGGCGACGCTGAAGGTTCGGTAACGCTCCCGCCGGGTTCGGAGGGCCTGCGGCCCCCCTGCCACCCGTTGGGCCCGGCTCGCGCTGCCGCGCGAGCCTGAACGCGCCCTTGCCTTTGGCAAATCCTTCGGTGCAGGGTGGCGCTGATTTCTAGACGATGAAGGTGGGCAGCATGATCCCGGTCAAAGGGTTTTCAGGACAGAAAGTAGCGGTTCTGGGGCTGGGGCGGTCGGGTCTGACCACCGCGCGGGCGCTGCGCGCAGGTGGGGCCGAGCCGGTCTGTTGGGATGACAACCCCGCCGCGCGTGAGGCTGCCGAGGATGAAGGCTTCACCTGCGCCGATCTGCGCCGTCACGGGGCGTTTGACGCGATCGCCGCGCTGATCGTTTCCCCGGGTATCCCGCACCTTTATCCGACACCAAACCCCGTTGTGGCCGCCGCGTTGGAGGCGGGCGTGCCGGTGGACAATGATATCGGGTTGTTCTTCCGCTCTTTCGCGGGGCCCGAGTGGAACAATTACGACACTCCGCCACGGGTCATCGCGGTGACCGGCTCGAACGGCAAATCCACCACCGCCGCGCTGATCCACCATATCCTGACCGAGGCGGGGCGCGACTCGCAACTGGCGGGCAATATCGGGCGGGGCGTTCTGGATATCGATCCGGGCGGTGATGGTTCGGTCGTGGTGCTGGAGCTTTCCAGCTATCAGACCGAACTGGCCCGGGCGCTGACCCCGGATGTGGCGGTGTTCACCAACCTCACACCAGATCATCTGGATCGGCATGGCGGCATGGGCGGCTATTTCGCCGCCAAGCGCCGCCTGTTCGCCGAGGGCGGGCCGGATCGCGCGGTGATCGGCATTGACGAGGCCGAGGGCGCGTTTCTTGCGGGTCAACTGGCCGAAGGCCCGACGGACGACCGGGTGATCCGCGTCTCGGTGGCGCGCAAGCTGACCGGGCCGGGCTGGCAGGTCTTTGCGCGCAAGGGGTACCTCGCGGAATACCGCAAGGGTCGTCAGGCGGGCTCCATCGATCTGCGCGGCATCAGGGGCCTGCCCGGCACGCATAACCACCAGAACGCCTGCGCCGCCTATGCTGCCTGCCGCTCGCTGGGCCTCGCGCCCCGGGTGATCGAGGATGCGCTGCACTCCTTCCCCGGCCTGCCGCATCGCAGCCAGATCATCGCCGAGGCGGATGGCGTGACCTATGTGAACGACTCCAAAGCCACCAATGTCGACAGCGCCCTGAAAGCGCTGAGCGCGTTCAAGCAGATCCGCTGGATCTGCGGCGGGTTGGAAAAAGAGGGCGGGCTGGACGCCCTGAACGCCGCCGCCGACCACGTGATCAAGGCCTATGTCATCGGGCGCGAGGCTGCCGGGTTTGCCATGCAGCTTGAGCCTCAGGCGCAGGTCTGCACCACCATGGCCGCGGCCGTCGAACAGGCCATGGCCGACGCACAACCGGGCGAAACCGTCCTGCTGGCCCCGGCCGCGGCCAGTTTCGACCAGTATGACAATTTCGAACAGCGCGGCGATGATTTCGTGGCCGAGGTGCAAAAACGGCTCTGATCGCGTGAAATTTGCAATTGCCCGCCGGTTCGGCGAAGCTGCGGCCTATCTGCTTGACGTCCCACGCACATTGCTTTTTGCCTTTGCGCAATTCAACACGAGGTCATGACTATGCCAAACCGTAAACTTCTGCTGATCGTTCCCGCCCTGCTTGCTGCCGGGGCCTGCACCAATACCGGTGCCAGCTATCAGCCCGTGATCGACGGGCCTGTGGGTCCGAACTACAACTCCGATCTGGCACAATGCCAGCAACTGGCGGCGTCGCAACCCGGCGTCGATGGCTCGACCGCCGGCAACGCCGCGATTGGGGCGGCCGGTGCTGCCGCCGTGACCGGTATCGTTCAGGACAGTAGCGACAATCTGGGCCGTGCAGCCGTTGCCGGTGCGCTGGTTGGCGCGGGCGCGGACGTGATCAACAAGAACCAGAACAAGGAAGTCATCGTGCGCAACTGCATGCGCGGACGTGGCTACAACGTCGTCGGCTAAGGCCGTGCGATCAATTGTGTCGGCTAACGGCCTCCGATGGCGCACCCAGCGGCGTGGCCCGAAGACCACGCCCACTGGAAATTGTAGCCACCCAGCCAACCGGTGACATCCACCGCTTCGCCAATGACATAGAGGCCGGGGACATCCCTGGCCTCCATCGTTTTTGACGACAGATCATCGGTGTCGATCCCGCCCAGCGTCACCTCGGCGGTGCGATATCCTTCGGTGCCCGAGGGCGTCAGCTCCCAACCCGACAGCGCCGCGACCAGATCGGACAGCGCCCCGTCGGACTGGTCCGCCAGATTGCCCGCCATCGGGATGTGTTGGCCAAGATATTCGACCAGCCGCGCAGGCAGATGCCGCGCCAGTTCCGTGGTCAGTGCCTTGCGCCCTCCGGCCTGACGCTGGTCACGCAGCAGGTCGAACAGAGGCAGGTCGGGGATCAGATTGACCCGGAACGCCTCGCCCTCGCGCCAGTAGGACGACAGTTGCAACACCGCAGGCCCGCTCAGGCCGCGATGAGTGAACAGCAGCGCCTCGTCAAAACTGGTGCGGTCGTTCGACAGCCGCGCGGGCAGGGACACGCCCGAGAGGTCCCAGAACCGGCCCTCGGAAAAGGTGAACGGCACCAGCGCCGCCCGGGTCTCGGTCACCCGCAGCCCGAATTGCCGCGCGATATCATAGGCCAGCCCGGTCGCCCCCATCTTGGGGATCGACTTGCCGCCGGTGGCCAGCACCAGATTGCGGCAGGTCAAGGGAATGCGCTTGCCCTCACGCTCAACCTCCAGCGCAAAGCCGCTCTCGGTCTTGCGCAGATCGCGGATCGAGGTCTGCACCCACAGCTCGGCCCCTGCCTGCGCCATCTCGTTCAGCAGCATCTGGATGATCTGTTTCGAGGACCCGTTGCAGAACAACTGCCCCAGCGTTTTCTCGTGCCAGGCAATGCCGTGGCGACCAACCAGATGGATGAAATCCCACTGCGTATACCGTGCCAGTGCCGATTTGCAGAAATGCGGGTTCTGCGACAGGAAGTTGGCAGGCCCCGCATACAGATTGGTGAAATTGCACCGCCCACCACCCGAGATACGGATCTTCTCACCCGCTGCTTTCGCATGATCGATCACCAGCACCCGCCCACCGCACTGGGTCGCGCACATCATGCCGGCCGCTCCGGCCCCGAGGATGATGGTGTCGTAACTCATGCCCCGCCCTTGGCCTGTTCCGGGCGCGATGGCAAGAGGCAGCGGCCCCCAAAAGAGGGTGCGGATGCGCCACAACGCCTGACGAAACCGGCCGGTGCCCTTGACCGAAAGGCAAGCTGCCCCTAGCCATTTCCTAATGTTCTTTGCGTAAAACGCATGTGTTTTGTAATTCTGGTGGAGTTCCCCCACGATGCCGACAACAATCTTTGGTGCATTCCGCAGCGACTCCACCCTGTCTGATGCCGGGGCCTCGTCCAGCGTTGCGGGTTCGACCTTCCAGATTTTCGCCTACAACCAGATCACCATCGAAGACGGTGCAGATGGCACGATCTTCGACGGTGACGATATCTCGAACGAAACCGCCAACGACCCGACCCAGACGTTCGATGACGAGATCATCTATTGGGATTTCACCGTTTCGGTCACCGATGGCACCAACACCTATCAGATCGGCCTGTTTGACTATGACATCAACGGCGATGGCAACTCGATCGGGGTGGATTCCGAAGATGGCTTTTTCCTGGCCTTTATCGATGGCTCCGTCCCGCCGCTCAACACGACGCTGACGATCATCGATATCATCGACAACGGTCCCGACATCGATATCGACACCGTTGTGCCCTGTTTCGTCGCCGGAACCCGGATTGAAACGCCAGATGGCCACCGCGCGGTCGAAACGCTGGCGGTCGGGGACGCGGTGACGACCCTTGATCACGGTCCGCAGGTGATCCGCTGGATCGGGTCGCGTGACCTGGACAGCATTGATCTGCAGGGCAAGCCCAGGCTGCGCCCGATCCGGATCGCCCGCGGCGCACTGGGTGACGGGCTGCCGCACAACGACCTGTGTGTCTCGCCACAGCACCGGATGCTGGTGCGCTCGCCCATCGCGGTGCGCATGTTCTCGGCGCAAGAGGTCCTTGTTCCCGCGCATAAGCTGCTCGATCTGCCCGGCGTGCGCGAAGAGGCTGATTTGAACGCCGTCACCTATTTCCACATGCTGTTCGACCGGCACGAGGTGATCTTTGCCGAAGGTGCCCCGACCGAGAGCCTTTATACCGGCCCCGAGGCCCTGAAAGGCGTCGGCGCAGACGCCCGCGCCGAGATCGAGGCCCTGTTCCCCGAGCTCACCTCGGACGACCACGCACCGCAACTTGCGCGTCCGACACCGGATCGCGGCGGGCAGGTTCGCACGCTGGTCCGGCGTCATGTGAAGAACGGCAAGCCGCTATTGGCCGAATGACGCCTCTGCATTCTGAGGGAAATCAAGCCTCTATGGGGTGAAGTTGATCTTCGTGTTTCACGCGGTTCGCCCGCATGACCGACCCTTAGGATCGGCGGCAAGCAAGGCGGGTGTCCGCAATCGGATCAGCGCTGCCCAGAAATCGTTCAAACCCCGTCATTCCACTGGCCTGAACGCAAAAACACCTGTAGACTCTCAAATAGATCCCGAAAACGGGACGTTAACGAGGCAGATAGTGGCGGTATCTCATGACTGAGATGGTGTATGGCGCGGTCCAGGACCAGCGCGGCGAACCGATTCTTCCAAAGTGGTGGCGGACGATTGATCGCTGGACGATGTCCTGCGTTCTGATCCTGTTTGTCATCGGTCTTTTGCTGGGGCTGGCGTCCTCGCCGCCGCTGGCCGGGCGCAACGGGTTCGATCCGTTCCACTATGTCGAGCGTCAGGCGCTGTTCGGCGGGCTGGCGCTGGTGGCGATGCTGCTGACCTCGATGATGTCGCCGACGCTGGTGCGGCGTCTGGCGATCCTGGGCTTTCTGGCCTCGTTCGTGGCGCTGGCCTTTCTGCCGGTCTTTGGTACTGACTTTGGCAAAGGCGCGGTGCGCTGGTATTCGCTGGGCTTTGCCTCGCTGCAACCGTCCGAATTTCTGAAGCCCGGCTTTGTGGTCGTCGCTGCATGGCTGCTGGCCGCGTCGCAGGAAATCAACGGCCCGCCGGGGCGGCTATGGTCCTTTGCGCTGTGCATGGCGATTGTCGCGATGCTGGTGATGCAGCCCGATTTCGGGCAGGCCTGCCTGATCCTCTTTGGCTGGGGCGTGATGTATTTCGTCGCCGGGGCACCCATGCTGCTGCTGCTCGGGATGGCCGGAGCCGTGGTGCTGGGCGGCATGTTCGCTTATTCCAATTCCGAACACTTCGCCCGCCGCATCGACGGTTTCCTCAATCAGGAACTAGACCCCACCACGCAGCTTGGCTACGCCACCAACGCCATCCGCGAAGGCGGATTGTTCGGTGTCGGCGTAGGTGAGGGGCAGGTGAAATGGTCTCTGCCCGATGCGCATACGGATTTCATCATTGCCGTCGCGGCTGAGGAATACGGGCTGATCCTCGTCCTCATCATCATCGCGCTTTATTCGCTGATCGTCGTACGCTCGTTGCTGCGGCTGATGCGCGAACGCGATATGTTCATCCGTCTGGCCGGAACCGGGCTGGCCTGCATGTTCGGTGTGCAAGCCATGATCAACATGGGCGTGGCCGTGCGCCTGCTGCCCGCCAAGGGCATGACGCTGCCCTTCGTCAGCTATGGCGGTTCGTCGCTGATCGCAGGCGGCATCGCGGTTGGCATGTTGCTGGCCTTCACCCGCTCGCGCCCGCAGGGCGAACTGGGCGACATTCTGCGTGGGCGAGGCTGATGCCGTATCTTCTGATCGCAGCGGGTGGCACCGGGGGCCATATGTTCCCGGCGCAGGCTTTGGCCGAGGCGATGCTGCACAAAGGCTGGCGCGTGCGCCTGTCCACCGACCCGCGCGGTGCGCGCTATACCGGCGCGTTCCCCGAAGGCGTCGAAATCGTCGAGGCCTCTTCGGCCACCTTCGCGCGTGGCGGTATGGCGGCCAAACTGTTGGTCGGCCCCAAGATCGCGGCGGGCGTCACCGGCATGGCCGCGCAGATGATGCGCGACAAGCCTGACGTGGTGGTTGGCTTTGGCGGCTATCCCTCGATCCCCGCTTTGGGTGCGGCAACGCTGTTGAAGATCCCGCGCATGATCCATGAACAGAACGGGGTTCTGGGTCGCGTGAACCAGATCTTCGCCACCCGCGTCGCTCAGGTGGCCTGCGGCGTCTGGCCCACCGACCTGCCCGACGGGGCCAAGGGCGTCCACACCGGCAACCCGGTCCGCGCCGCCGTGCTGGACCGCGCCGGAGCACCTTACATTCCGCCCGGCGACTACCCGATGTCCGTCCTCGTGATGGGCGGCAGCCAAGGCGCGCGCATCCTCAGTGATATGGTGCCAGGGGCCATCGCGGCGCTGCCCGAACAACTGCGCGGTTTCATCCGCGTCTCGCATCAGGCCCGGGACGAGGACGGCGAACGGGTCAAAGCCTTCTACGCCGATCACGGCATTCAGGCCGATGTGCAGCCCTTCTTCGATGATGTCCCTCGCCGCATGTCCGATGCGCAGCTTGTTATCTCGCGTTCAGGGGCCTCCAGCGTGGCGGATATTTCCGTCATTGGACGGCCCTCGATCCTGATCCCCTTTGCCGCCGCCGCAGGCGACCACCAGACTGCCAATGCGCGCGGGCTGGTTCAGGCGGGCGGGGCGATCATGATCCCCGAAAACGCCCTTGACGTTTCCGCGCTGACAGAGCAAATCACCACGGTTCTCACCACCCCCGAGGCCGCCCAGAAAATGGCCCATGCCGCGCTGTCCGTTGGGGCACCGGATGCGACCGAGCGTCTGACCGCCCTCGTCGAACACCTCGCGCAGAAGGAGACCCCATGACCCCAGCCACCAAACTGCCGCAGGACGTCGGACCGATCCACTTTGTCGGTATCGGCGGGATCGGGATGTCGGGCATCGCAGAGGTGCTGCTGAACCTGGGCTACCGGGTGCAGGGATCGGACCTGAAGGCGTCAAAGATCACCGACAGGCTTGCCGCGCTCGGGGCTGAAATTTTCGAAGGCCAGCGCGCCGAAAATCTGGAAAACGCCGCCGTCGTTGTGGTCTCGACCGCGATCAAACCGGGCAACCCGGAACTGGATCAGGCCCGCGCGCAAGGCCTGCCGGTGGTGCGCCGCGCCGACATGCTGGCCGAACTGATGCGCCTGAAATCCAACATCGCGATTGCCGGAACCCACGGCAAGACCACCACCACCACTATGATGGCCGAGCTTATGGTGGCGGGCGATTTCGACCCGACCGTGATCAATGGCGGCATTATCCACGCCTATGGCTCAAACGCCCGCATGGGGCAGGGCGAATGGATGGTGGTTGAGGCTGATGAATCCGACGGCTCGTTCAACCGCCTGCCCGCAACCATCGCCATCGTCACCAATATCGACCCCGAGCATATGGAGCATTGGGGCGATTTCGACCAGCTCCGCGACGGGTTTCACGAGTTCCTGTCGAACCTGCCCTTCTACGGCCTCGCCGTCTGCTGCACCGACCATGCCGAGGTTCAGGCGCTGGTTGGCCGCATCACCGACCGCCGCGTGCGCACCTATGGGTTCAACGCGCAGGCCGATGTGCGCGCCGACAACCTGACCTATAAGGGCGGCGTGGCCCATTTCGATATCCACCTGAGATATGAGGACAAGGTGATCGAGGGCTGCACCCTGCCCATGCCCGGTGATCACAACGTCTCGAACGCGCTGTCGGCGGTGGCCGTAGCCCGCCATCTGGGCATGAAGGCTGCGGAAATCCGTGACGCGCTGGCCAATTTCGGCGGCGTCAACCGTCGGTTCACCAAGGTGGGCGAGGTGAACGGCGTGACCATTATCGACGATTACGGCCACCACCCGGTTGAAATCGCCGCTGTCCTCAAAGCCGCCCGTCAGGCGACTGACGGCCGCGTTATCGCCGTCCACCAACCGCACCGCTATACTCGCCTTTCGGATCTGTTCGATGATTTCTGCACCTGTTTCAACGACGCCGATGTGGTCGCCATCACCGATGTTTTCGCCGCCGGAGAGGACCCGGTCGAAGGCGCCTCGCGCGATGATCTGGTCGAGGGGCTGATCCGCCACGGTCATCGCCACGCCCGCGCGATCCTCGGCGATGACGACCTTGTGCGCCTTGTGCGCGAACAGGCCCGTCCGGGGGATATGGTCGTCTGCCTCGGGGCGGGTTCGATCAGCGCCATGGCCAACGACCTGCCGGACCGTCTGATGGCAAAGGCCAGCTAGTCCCGTGTCGGTGTCGCTCATACTGGCCTGCCTTTGGGTGCTGGCCTCGACCATCGTGGCGATGCTGCCGATGCGCCTACAATTCCCGCCGGGGATCGTGCTGTTCGTCAGTGCGCCCGCGCTGATCGTGTTTCTGGGCTATGACTATGGCTGGTTTGCCGGGTTGCTGGCCTTCGCCGGGTTCGCCTCGATGTTTCGTAACCCGATCCGCTATTACTGGCGCAAGTGGGCGGGAAAAGAGGTGCCGGAATGAACTGGTCGATTGCTCTGGCCGGTCTCTGGGGGCTGGCGGCCAATGTACTGGCGATGATCCCCAGCAAGGATAACCACTGGACCCGGGCCTATATCCTGATCGCCGTGGGCATCCCCATTCTGGGCTATGTGACCTATCAGAACGGTCCATGGATCGGGCTGCTGGTGCTGGCGATGGGCATGTCCGTGCTGCGCTGGCCAGTGATTTACCTGACCCGTTGGACAAAGGCGAAAATGCAGGGCATGAAGGCGGCCAGAAAGTAACGGCCAGTCTCAGGAGGCCCCCCATGGTCGACATCGCCACATTTGCCTATCTGCCCTTGATCTCGCTCGTTTTCGGGGCGCTTGCGGGCTTTGTCGCCGGACGCTGGATCGGGCTGAGGGGGCTGCTGTGGCTGATCGGGCTGGCCTCGGCCGTCGCATTGGTGCTGATCGTGATGCTGGCCGGTGTCGGAACCGGCGAGGAAGAACAGGCCTTCGGCCCCTTCGTCTGGCTGACCGGCGCGGTTCTGCCCTTCCTCTTTGCCGCCATCATGGGCGGCGTCGGCGGGCGCAGCCTGGCCGCACGGGCCGGCGAATGAACACCCTGCCTACCGTCCGGGGCCGCTTGACCAAGGCGCGCCCGCTCAACGACCTCACATGGCTGCGTGTCGGAGGGCCTGCGGATCACCTGTTCCAACCCGCTGACACCGAAGATCTGCAGGCGTTTCTGCGCGATCTGCCGGCAGATGTGCCGGTCTTCCCCATGGGCGTCGGATCGAACCTGATCGTTCGTGACGGTGGCCTGCGCGCCGTGGTGATCCGTCTGGGGCGCGGGTTCAACACGATCTCGGTCGACGGCACCACCGTCACCACAGGCGCGGCGGCGCTGGACGCGCATGTGGCGCGCAAGGCGGCGGATGCAGGCGTTGACCTGACCTTCCTGCGCACCATCCCCGGCTCCATCGGCGGCGCGGTGCGGATGAACGCGGGCTGCTACGGCAGCTACACCGCAGACGTTCTGCAAAAGGCCACCATCGTCACGCGGGCCGGAGAAGTCAAAGACCTCTCACCCCAAGACCTCAACTTCCGCTATCGCCAGTCCGACCTGCCCGACGGCGCGGTGCTGATCTCGGCCACGTTCCAAGGCCCCAAAGGCGATCCCGCCGAGCTCCACGCCCGCATGGAAGCGCAACTTAAGAAACGCGACGAAACCCAACCCACCAAGGACCGCAGCGCCGGATCGACCTTCCGCAACCCCGCCGGGTTTTCCTCGACCGGCAAGGCCGACGATGTGTATGACCTCAAGGCGTGGAAGGTGATCGACGACGCTGGAATGCGCGGCGCCACCAAAGGCGGCGCGCAGATGAGCCCCAAGCATTCGAATTTCCTGATCAATACCGGTGACGCCACCGCCGCAGACCTCGAAGGTCTGGGCGAAGAGGTGCGAAAAAAGGTTTACGAAACAAGCGGCATCACGCTAGAGTGGGAAATCATGCGGGTCGGTGATCCGCTGGAATAATAAAGCCCCAACCGTCAGACCATAATCAGGCAATTAACGGCGACGGATCAAAGGCATAAACGCAGTACGGACCACCACATAAGGTCCGGGGACATTGAGGCGCACATTGGGTATGTCGAGCAGGACAAACCCCAAAGTGGCGGTATTGATGGGCGGCCCCTCGGCGGAACGCGAGGTGTCACTCAGCAGCGGGCGCGAATGCGCAGCCGCCCTTGTGGGAGAAGGCTTTGAAGTGGTCGAGCTGGACGCAGGTCCCGACCTCTATGCGCGCCTATTGGACATCAAGCCGGATGTGGTTTTCAACGCCCTGCATGGCCGCTGGGGCGAGGATGGCTGTGTGCAGGGTCTGTTGGAGTGGATGCGCATTCCCTACACGCATTCCGGCGTGCTGTCCTCGGCTTTGGCCATGGACAAGCAGCGCAGCAAGGAAATCTACCAGACCGAGGGCCTGCCCATCGTGCCCAGCGTGATCGTGCCCAAGGTCGAGGTGGTCGAGGTCCACGTGATGGAACCTCCTTACGTCGCCAAGCCCAACAACGAAGGCTCCAGCGTCGGCATCTATATCGTCCACGAAGGCGCAAATGGCCCCCCGAAGCTGTCCGACGACATGCCCGAACACATCATGGTCGAGAAATACGTCGCAGGCCGTGAACTGACCGTGACCGTCATGGGCGACCGCCCCCTGACCGTGACCGAGATCATGACCGATGGCGGCTGGTACGATTACGACGCCAAATACAAACCGGGCGGCTCGTGGCACGTGCTGCCCGCCGACATCCCGCAGGACATCTTTGACCGCTGCATGGAGTATGCGGTGAAGGCCCATAACGCTCTGGGCTGTCGCGGCGTGACCCGCACCGATTACCGCTGGGATGACAGCATGGGCGCGGATGGCCTGTTCCTGCTGGAAACCAACACGCAGCCGGGCATGACCCCGACCTCGCTGGTGCCCGAACAGGCCGAGCATATCGGCATGAGTTTCGGCCAGCTTTGCGCCTGGATGGTGGAGGACGCCTCATGCGACCGCTGACCGCCACCCGCGCGCCGGTGATCCACCGGACCAAAGCCCTTGCCGGGCCGGATGCGGATTTCGCCGCGGCCCCTCGGCCTGACCCCAAACCCGAACCCAAACTGCGCCTGCGCGGTGCGCGGCTGTTTGGCCGCGCGCAGGCGTCGGACCCCGCGCCGTCGCGCCTCAGCTACCGGTTTCAGCGCTGGATGCTTACCCCCGGCATCCGGCGCGGGCTGAAGATCGGCCTGCCGGTGCTGGCCGTGGTCGCTGCGGTGGGTGGCTATTTCGCCTCGGAAGACCGGCGCGAGGCCGTTAGTACCTATATCGCCGACATCAAAACCTCGATTCAGGAACGCCCCGAATTCATGGTCAACCTGATGGCCATCGACGGGGCAGGGACCGCGCTGTCGGAAGATATCCGCGAGGTCGTGCCGCTCGATTTCCCGCTCAGTTCCTGGGATCTGGATGTCGAGCAAATCCGCGACACCATCACCGGGCTGGACCCGGTGAAATCGGCCACCGTGCGCATTCGCCCCGGCGGCATTCTGCAGGTCGATGTGGTCGAACGCCAGCCGGTCATCGTCTGGCGCACCCGCGACGGGATCGAGTTGCTGGACGAAACCGGGGCCCATGTGGACCGTATCGCCGCGCGCGCCGATCACGCCACCCTGCCGCTGATCGCAGGCAAGGGCGCAGACAAACACGTTCCCGAAGCGCTGCAGATCCTGACCACCGCGCGCAGTCTGGGCGACCGCGTCCGCGGTCTGGTGCGTGTGGGCGAACGCCGCTGGGATCTGGTGCTGGATCGGAACCAGCGCATCATGCTGCCCACCGACCGCCCCGCGCGCGCCTTGGAACGCGTGCTGGCGGTGAATGAGGTGCAGGACCTTCTGGAACGCGATGTGGTGGCGGTGGATATGCGCCTCGGACAGCGGCCAACCATTCGAATGAACAAAACAGCCAGCGAAGACTGGTGGAACACAAAAGTAGATGTGAGTAGCGGGCAGTAACGACCATGATGACCGATCTTTATCAATCCCAACGGGCCATGCGGCAGATGCGCCGGCAGGCCATGCAACGCGGCGTTGTCGCCATTCTGGACGTGGGCAGTTCCAAAATCGCCTGCCTCGTGCTGCGGTTCGACGGCACAGGGCGGCTGTCCGAGGATAACTCGATCGGCTCGATGGCAGGGCAGACCGGTTTCCGCGTGATTGGCGCGGCCACCACCCGGTCGCGCGGCGTGCAGTTCGGCGAAGTCACCGCGATGCAGGAAACCGAACGCGCCATCCGCACCGCATTGCAGGCGGCACAGAAGATGGCCGATATCCGTGTCGACCATGTGATTGCCAGCTTCTCGGGCGCGAACCCGCGCTCTTATGGTCTGGATGCGCAGGTCGATCTGGAGGGCCAACTGGTCACCGAGGCCGAGGTCGGCCGTGTCCTGAACGCCTGCGATGTACCGGATTACGGCGAAGGGCGCGAAGTGCTGCACGCCCAGCCGGTGAATTTCGCGCTGGACAACCGCTCGGGCCTGATTGATCCGCGCGGTCAGTTGGGTCAAAGCCTCGCCGTTGACATGCACATGCTCACCGTCGATGCGGTGGCGATCCAGAACATCGTTCGCTGTATCAAACGCTGCGATTTGGAACTGGCGGGGATTGCGAACTCGGCCTACGTCTCAGGTGTTTCCGCGCTGGTCGAGGATGAGCAGGAACTGGGCGCGGCCTGTATCGACATGGGCGGCGGCACCACCAGCGTGTCGATCTTCATGAAGAAGCACATGATCTATGCCGATTGCGTGCGCATGGGCGGCGATCACGTCACCAGCGATATTTCTATGGGCCTCGGCGTGCCCGCTGCAGTGGCCGAACGCATCAAGACCTTCAACGGCGGCGTCCACGCCACTGGGGCCGACGACCGCGACATGATCGATATCGGCGGCGACACCGGTGATTGGGAACACGACCGCCGCACGGTCAGCCGCGCTGAGCTGATCGGAATCATGCGCCCCCGCGTCGAGGAAATCCTCGAAGAGGTCCGCACCCGCCTTGACGCTGCCGGGTTCGACCACCTGCCCAGCCAGCAGATCGTGCTGACCGGCGGCGGCAGCCAGATCATGGGCCTCGACGGGCTGGCCAGCCGTATCCTCGGCCAACGCGTCCGCCTTGGCCGCCCGCTGCGCGTGCACGGCCTGCCGCAATCAGCGACGGGGCCGGGGTTCTCGTCGGCTGTTGGCCTCAGCCTGTTCGCCGCGCATCCGCAGGACGAATGGTGGGATTTCGAAATCCCCGTCGACACCTACGCCGCGCGCCCGTTCAAACGCGCCGTGCGCTGGTTCCGTGATAATTGGTAAAGCCTTGCGCCGGGCAGTGCTTGGCGCAACGCTCTGGCCTGTGGCGGCCACCGCCCAAACCCTGATCTCTCCGGACGCGTTTCTGGACGCGGTGGTCGGCAAAACCATCACCTTCCACGAAATCCGCAGCGGTATGCTGGTCGGGACCGAGGAATTCCTCAGCCCGACTCTTTCCGTCTGGCGGATGGAAGGGCGCGGCTGCGTCTATGGTCAGATCTCCACGCCCAACGGTCAGATCTGCTTTCTCTACGACGATGCCCCAAATGGCCTGCCGGTCTGCTGGTGGCCCTTCCTGCACAACGACCGCCTGATGGTGCGGCTGGCCAGATTCGTCGGCAGCGAAACGCAAGAGGTCCGCAGCATCACCAAGGACGGCCTGAACTGCCCAAGTACCCCGGTTGGCTAAAGAAACCGGTTGCAGCGCGCGCCGGAATCCCGCAAGATATCCACAAGGCCCGGCAGAGGCCCAGCGGCAGGACATTGAGCAGTTTTCCGCGACCAGAACAAGTGATCAGCCGGTTTTCGCACCCCCGGTTCGGGCGGGTGGGGTCTCTCGGTGTGTAGTGCAACATGAAGCTCTTGCCGCAACATCTGGCGGTCACAGCGAAATGCGGCTGTCTGATGCCTTATTTCCTCCATATTTTGTGGATTCTTGCGATTTTTCTGGTGACGTTTCCGAAATGACACAGTAAAATCATCTGTGGATAGGTCAGAAAAAACCGCATTTTGCGGCAACATATAAAACAGGCGGACAGAGCATGACATTGAATCTTTCGATGCCCGGGCACGACGAACTTAAGCCTCGGATTACGGTATTTGGCGTTGGTGGGGCAGGCGGCAACGCTGTCGACAACATGATTGAGAAACAGCTGGATGGCGTGGAATTTGTCGTCGCCAACACCGACGCTCAGGCGCTGCAGCAAAGCCGCTCGTCGGCGCGGGTGCAGCTGGGCGTCAAGGTCACCGAAGGGCTGGGTGCAGGTGCACGGCCCACCGTGGGTGCTGCGGCTGCCGAAGAAAGCATCGAACAGATCGTCGATCACCTGGCGGGCGCGCATATGTGCTTTATCACCGCCGGTATGGGTGGCGGCACCGGCACCGGGGCGGCTCCGATCATCGCGCAGGCCGCGCGTGAATTGGGCGTGCTGACCGTTGGCGTTGTCACCAAACCCTTCCAGTTCGAAGGCGCCAAGCGGATGCGTCAGGCCGAGGATGGCGTTGAATCGCTGCAGCAGGTCGTGGACACGCTGATCATCATCCCCAACCAGAACCTGTTCCGTCTGGCCAACGAAAAGACCACCTTTACCGAGGCGTTCTCGATGGCGGACGATGTCCTCTATCAGGGCGTCAAGGGCGTGACTGACCTGATGGTGCGTCCGGGCCTGATCAACCTCGACTTTGCTGACGTTCGCGCCGTGATGGACGAGATGGGCAAGGCGATGATGGGCACAGGCGAAGCGACTGGCGAAGACCGCGCCATTCAGGCCGCCGAGAAGGCCATCGCCAACCCGCTGCTGGACGAAATCAGCCTCAAGGGTGCCAAGGGCGTGTTGATCAACATCACGGGATCCGACGACCTGACCCTGTTCGAACTGGACGAGGCCGCCAACCGTATCCGCGAGGAAGTGGACCCCGAGGCCAACATCATCGTCGGCTCGACCCTGGATACGGCGATGGAAGGCGGCATGCGCGTCTCGGTCGTCGCCACAGGTATCGACGCCAGCGAAAAGTCCGAGGATGTGCCGGTTGCCCGCCGCTCGATGTCGGCCCCGCTGACCCGCACGGTTACTGCGGAAGAACCCGCCCCCGAACAGGTCGCCGCGGATGAGACCCCCGCCGCGGAAGACTCAAACATCGCCCCCACGCTGTTTGAATCGATCGAGGATGTCGAGCTGAACGAGGGCTGGCACGAAGAGCCCGCCGCGCAAGAGGATGACGGCCTGCCGCCGCCTGCCTATCAGCCGCAGGTCGCGCAGTTCGAACCCCAGCCCGAAGCCGAAGAACCGGCCGACGCTTATGCTGCCCCGCGTGCCCCGACCCCCGGCACACCGTCGCCCGAGGCGATGCAGCGGCTGCAGGCCGCGGTACAGAAGGTGCCCGCCAGCCGCCTGCGCCCGACCCCCGAGGCGCCCCGCGAACCGGCCCCTCAACCGCAGCACGCCGCCGAGGATCGTCCCCGGTTCGGCTTCAACCGGCTGATCGACCGGATGACCGGTCACGCCGCCGATACCCCGGCCCAGCCGGTGCGCCAGCAGCCCGCGATGCGCGCAACTGACGCTACGGCACCTGCACAGGACGAAGGCGATCCGGATCAGGACCGCATCGAAATTCCCGCCTTCCTGCGCCGTCAGGCCAACTGATCGCGGTAACAAAATCGTCGCAAAGGGTCGCCTTCTGGCGGCCCTTTCTTTTTGAATATCAAGCTGTTGACGGTGGCTAAGCAGGGTTTTGCCGATCTGTCACATTCATGTTTCAATCGGTTGCAAAGAGTGAGTTGAGCCTTATGCCGCAGTTGCTTAGTTGAATGGCCAACACAGCCCACTCAAGGCTGGACACCACTCGCTGAGGTTCAATTTGCAACATACGCTCAAATCATCGGTCACGTTCAAGGGCACCGGGCTGCACAGCGGCAAGCCTGCGACGATGGTCCTGAAACCGGCGGCTGCCGGTCACGGGATCTGGTTCAAGCGCACCGATATCGAGCTAGGCAATGCACTGATCCCCGCGATCTATGACGTGGTCGAACGCACGCCGCTGTGTACTCGTCTGGTCAATGACGCAGGCGTGTCGGTCTCGACCATCGAACATATCATGGCCGCCCTTGCGGGCTGCGGCATCCATAACGCGCTGATCGAGATCGACGGCCCTGAGGTTCCGATCATGGATGGCTCGTCCGTTGACTTCGTGCGCGGCATCATGGCCAAGGGCGTGCGCCGTCAGGCCAGCCCGGTTCTGGCCTATGAGGTTCTGAAACCCGTCACGGTGTCCCGCGAAGGCGCAAGCGCAACGATTGCGCCTGCAGATAAGCTCGAGATCGAGTTCCACATCGACTTCGAAGATGACGCCATCGGCAGCCAGACCAAGGTTCTGGATATGTGCAACGGCGCGTTCGCACGCGAGCTTTGTGACAGCCGCACCTTCTGCCGCCGCATCGATGTCGAGGCGATGCGCGAAAACGGGCTGGCGCTGGGTGGCACACTGGACAATGCCGTGGTCGTGCAGGGTGACGAAGTGCTGACCCCGGGTGGTTTCCGCCACGCGGATGAGGCCGTGCGCCACAAGATGCTGGACGCTCTGGGCGATCTCTATCTGGCAGGCGGTCCGATTCTGGGGCGCTTCACCGGTGAAAAGTCCGGCCATTCCATGACCAACACCCTGCTGCGCAAGCTGTTCGAGACACCCGGCGCGGTGCGTCCGATCCTGTGCACCCCGGAACAGGCCGCGCGCCTGCCCGGTCAGGGCCTTGTCCGCAGCGAGATCCCGCAGGTCGCCTGACGGGGCTGTGGCGCGGCTGATCAACTCTTCCAGATTTGCGTGACCGAGGCGCATAAGGCGTTTTGCACCGGAATTTTATGTGCTAGACCAAGGTCCGATCAGGGACAAATCCCGCTAAGAAAGACGACAAGGATGGGCGGAATGGTTGGCATCAGGGCGGCAGTCAGAATCGCAGGCGCGCTTCTTCTGGCAGCAGTTTTGACCGCGTGCGGCGACGGTGGGCTGTTCGGCAAGCGCGGCGCGGACCGTAATCAGAACCTGGAAGGGTTCACACCCGAACAGATCTACACCCGCGGTGAATACGAGCTGTCACAGAATCGCTCGGACGATGCGGCGTGGTATTTTTCCGAGGTCGAGCGTCTTTACCCCTATTCCGACTGGGCCAAGCGCGCGCTGATCATGCAGGCGTTTTCGTTCCATTCCGACAAGAACTATGCCGAAAGCCGCGCCGCCGCGCAGCGCTATATTGATTTCTACCCCACCGATGAAGATGCGGCTTATGCCCAGTATCTGCTGGCACTCAGCTATTATGACCAGATCGACGAAGTGGGCCGCGATCAGGGCCTGACCTTTCAGGCGCTGCAATCCCTGCGCACGGTGATCGAAGTCTATCCCGACAGCGAATACGCCACCTCGTCAGTGCTGAAATTCGATCTGGCGTTTGACCATCTGGCCGGCAAGGAAATGGAGATCGGGCGTTTCTACCTGCGTCAGGATCACTTCACCGCCGCCATCAACCGCTTCCGCGTCGTGGTTGAGGATTTCCAGACCACCTCGCACACGGCTGAGGCGCTCTATCGTCTGATCGAGGCCTATCTGGCGCTGGGTCTGGTGGATGAGGCACAATCTGCCGGTGCGATTCTGGGTTACAACTACCAGTCCTCCGAATGGTACGACGCGGGCTACACGCTGCTGACCTCGCGCGGGCTGGACCTCAAGAGCCGTGGCAACAACTGGCTGTCCACGATCTATCGCCAGACCATCAAGGGTGAGTGGTTGTAACCGCCATGGCTAAGGCCGAGGGACGCTAAAGACCCGATGCTGCGCGCCCTTGATATCCGCGACATGCTGATCATCGACCGGCTGGAATTGACCTTCCAGCCGGGCCTGAACGCGCTGACCGGAGAGACCGGCGCGGGCAAGTCGATCCTGCTGGATTCGCTGGGCTTCGTTCTGGGCTGGCGCGGACGCGCCGAACTGGTCCGCCAAGGTGCTGCGCAGGGCGAGGTCGTGGCCGAGTTCGAACTGCCCGAAGACCACCCCGCCCATGCTGTGCTGGCCGAGGCCGGGCTGCCGGGCGGCGACGAGCTGATCCTGCGCCGCATCAACACCGCCGAGGGCCGCAAAACGGCATGGATCAATGACCGCCGTTGCTCGGGCGAGGTGCTGCGTGCGCTGTCAGAAACCCTGATCGAATTGCACGGCCAGCACGATGATCGCGGCCTGCTGAACCCGCGCGGCCACCGCGCCATGCTGGACGCTTACGCCGGGGCCGGGGACCGCCTTGCCGCTGTCCGCGCCGCATGGACCCAGATGTCCCACGCCCGCAAGGCACTGGCTGAGACCGAAGCCACGCTGGCCACCATGCGCGCCGAGGAAGAATTCTTGCGCCATTCCGTGGGTGAACTTGACCAGCTTGACCCGCAACCGGGCGAGGATGCCGATCTCGACGCCCGCCGCCGCATGATGCAAGGGGCCGAACGCATCCGCGACGACGTGGCCCGCGCCTTTGCCCTGCTGGGCGGCGACGGGGCCGAAGGCGCGATGGCCGATGCCGTGCGCTGGCTCGAAGGCGTCTCGGACAATGCAGGCGGTCAGCTTGAGGAACCGATTGCTGCACTGGGCCGCGCATTGATCGAACTGGGCGAGGCGCAGGACGGCGTCAACACCTGCCTGCAAGCGCTCGATTTCAATCCCTCGGAACTGGAACAGGCCGAGGAACGCCTGTTCGCCATCCGCGCGCTGGCTCGCAAACACGACGTCGCCCCTGACGATCTGGGCGCGTTTGCCGACACCCTGCGCGACCGCCTGAACCGGCTGGATGCAGGCGACGCTGACCTCAGCGACAAACACGCTGCCGTGGACGCGGCGCAGACCGCCTATGACAAAGCGGCTAGCGCCCTCAGCACCGCGCGTCAGACAGCGGCCAGCGCGCTGGACCAAGCGGTCATGGCCGAACTCGCGCCCCTGAAAATGGAACGCGCCGTGTTCCGAACCGAAATCACCCCCGCTGATCCCGGCCCCGAAGGCACCGACGCCGTGGCCTTCACCGTCGCCACCAACCCCGGCGCGCCCTCTGGCCCGCTGAACAAGATCGCCTCGGGCGGTGAACTCAGCCGCTTTCTTCTGGCGCTCAAAGTCTGCCTGACCGGCGAGGACAGTGCCCGCACCATGATCTTTGACGAAATCGACCGCGGCGTCGGTGGTGCTACGGCAGACGCGGTGGGCCGCCGTCTGGCGTCGCTGGCCCACGGCGGGCAGGTGCTGGTGGTCACACATTCCCCACAGGTCGCCGCCCGCGCCGCGCATCACTGGCGGGTGCAGAAACAGGTGACGGGCGATCAGACCCTGTCCACCGTCATCCCGCTGGCCGATCCCGACCGCGTCGACGAAATCGCCCGCATGGTCGCTGGCGACACCATCACCGACGAGGCCCGCGCCGCCGCCCGCGCCCTGCTGGACGCCTGACGCGCCCAACGCGCAACGCCTGCAAACAATCCCCCGTGAACCGACTTTTCTCAGGCCCCAACGTGGCTTAGTAAAGGTTAAGCGACCATCCCCGCGATCCTCACGAGGGCCAATGACCCAGTCCACCCGCACCGTGCTGCGCAATCAGCTGAACCAGGCCCTCTCGGCGCTGCGGGACGGCTGGCGGGTGATGCGGCACCGGGGGCCCAGCCAGGTTCAGTTCTGGTTCATCGCGCTGGTCATCGGCATCGCCGCCGGTTTCATGGCGCTGGGGTTCCGCATGGCAATCTCGGCGCTGCAGACCTATCTGTATAACACCCAAGACATCTTGCACCTGCACAGCCATGCCGAAAGCCTGCACTGGCTGTGGATCTTCCTCACCCCCGTTGTCGGAGGGCTGCTGGTCGGCATCATCCTGCACAGGTTCACCGATGACGGCCGGGTGCGCTCGGTCGCGGATGTGATCGAGGGCGCGGCGATCACCGATGGCCGGGTCGAGAAAAAGGCCGGTATCGCCTCCTTCTTCGCCTCGCTCATCACCCTCAGTTCTGGTGGGTCGACGGGCCGCGAAGGGCCGGTCGTGCACATGGCCGGGGTGATCTCCACATGGGTCAGCGACCGTATCCATGCCGATGGTATCACCGGGCGCGACCTGCTGGGCTGCGCCGTGGCCGCCGCCGTCTCGGCCAGCTTCAACGCCCCCATCGCAGGCGCGCTGTTCGCGCTCGAGGTCGTGCTGCGCCACTTTGCCGTGCACGCCTTTGCGCCCATCGTGATCGCCTCGGTCGCGGGCACTGTGATCAACCGGCTGGCTTACGGAGATGTCACCGAATTCACGCTGGACACCCCCGGCTCGCTGCAATTCTACGTGGAACTGCCCGCCTTCCTGATCCTCGGCCTGATCTGCGGACTGGTGGCGCTGGTGCTGATGCGCTCGATCTTCTTTGCCGAGGATATCGGCACCCATATCCAAAACCGGCTGTCCCTGCCGCGCTGGCTGCGCCCCGGAGTTTCGGGGGCCATGCTGGGCCTGCTGGCCGTCTGGTTCCCCCACATCATCGGCGTCGGCTACGAGACCACCATTCGCGCCCTGACCGGCGACCTTGTCCTGACCACCGCCATCCTGTTTGCGGTCATGAAAACCGTCGCCGTGGCCATCACCATGGGCGGGCGCATGGGCGGTGGGGTGTTCTCACCCTCACTGATGATCGGGGCGCTGACCGGGCTGGCCTTTGGCCTGATTGCCACCGGGTTGCTGCCGGACGTGTCGGGCACCCACACGCTCTATGCCTTTGCCGGGATGGGTGCGGTGGCGGCGGCGGTGCTGGGCGCGCCGATCTCCACCACGCTGATCGTCTTCGAACTGACCGGAGACTGGCAGATCGGCCTCGCCGTTATGGTCTCGGTCTCGATGTCCACCGCGCTGGCCTCGCGCCTTGTGGACCGGTCCTTCTTCCTGACCCAGCTTGAGCGCCGCAACGTGCATCTGGCCGCCGGGCCGCAGGCCTATCTGCTGGCGATGCTGCGGGCAGGTGCGGTGATGCGCCCCTTGGGCGATGCGCGGTCCATCACCAAGGATCAGGCGCTGGCGCTGATCGATCAGGGCCTTTGCGTCAGGGCCAACGCCACGCTCGAAGCAGCGATGCCCTATTTCGACCGCGATGATATCCCCTGCATCCCCGTGGTGGTCATCGACAAGGACGGCTGCGAGAACCCGGTCGGCGCACTTTATCACATCGATGCGCTCAAGGCCTATAACCGTGCGCTGGCCGCTACCGCGGCCGAGGAACACTCCTAATCAGCCGCCATACACGCTGGCCGCATCGCCCAGATAATTGTCCCACGCAAACCAGTAGGAAATATGCCCCGCGACGCGCGGCAATTCCGTACCATCCGGCGCGACCAGAGCCTCTTCGGTGACGCTCCACTTATTGCCCGCCTCATCCAGCAAGCCACCATCGCTGGTGGCGCGGAACTGATGCGACCCACGCTCATAGGCCCGCACGCTGCGCTTGTCGGGATCACCCATCAGCATCAGGGCCCGCCCGCCGATGGCATCATTGATCACCGGCTTGCCCTTGAAAGCCTGCAACGGCCAGGCCCGCGCCGCGCCGAACTGGCGCACGGCAAACACGTAATCCTTCTGCCGATGCTGGCGCTGATCCACCAGCGCCGGGAACATCAACTCGGGCGAGGCGAAATACTCCTGATACACCACGCCCGAGCCATAGTTCCGCCGATGCCCCGTCTTCAGCGACAGCACCTGCGTATCCGGGTGCGAGGCTTTCCAGTTGTCCCACCGCGTGATCACCACCGGGCGCTGCTTCAATTCGATGCCGCTGTCCACCAGCGGACCAACCACCGGCTTGCCGGTATACTGGTTCCACAGCGAATGCGTCTCGCGATCAAACATCAGCTTGTTCGACCGATAGAGGAACCCGGACGAGCCAAAGACAAACGGCTTCCGCCGCGCCTCAACCTGCGTTTCGAACAAAATCCCGGATCCGCACAGCGTACAGTAGGCCAGCGCCACCGGCACACCGCCGATCACCTCGTTGAACATCTCGTGCCAGCCCATGATCCGCAGCGGATAGGCGCGCACATCGCCGTTGATCGAAACACCAAAGACCAGATCGTCATCCTTCAGATAATCCGCCCGCGCCGCCGGGATCAGCTTGGGATTGTCCAACGACGGGATGCCATCCTTGACCACGCCGCCCCAGGTGATTTCCTCCAGCCGGATTTTCATCTTGTCGCGCTGCAGGTATTCGGGGCGCAGGAACAGGTCGAAATTCTCATCAATCCCCAGCAGCACTTCGCGCTTGAACGGTGCCAGCGACGGGTGCGGCACGATCTGAGGGTTCTTCTCTTGCCACAGCATCCACTCGAACCAATCAGCGCCCAGGTTCTGACCGGTCAGCGCGTCCATCACCTCGGCGATCGCACCCTCGCGCCGCCGGCCATATCGCATCGCGGTCAAAAGGGCAGGCACCACATCGGGGTTACCGCGCTGCTGAAGAAAGGCCATCCCGGCCTTGAAATCCGCCCCGCCGGCATAAAGCGTTGACCGCACGGCCTGATAAACCGGGTCCTCCTGCGCCCAAAGCGCGGTGGGCAAGGCGGCACCGGCCCCCAGCAAAGCGGTAAAACTGCGACGCGTGATCGACATGGCATCCTCCGATTGGGTCCAAACCCAATCTGCCCGC
Organism: Ruegeria sp. CJ3; assembly: GCF_056536725.1. NCBI lineage: Bacteria > Pseudomonadati > Pseudomonadota > Alphaproteobacteria > Rhodobacterales > Roseobacteraceae > Ruegeria > Ruegeria sp. CJ3. The sequence goes on along the minus strand of NZ_JBQFQE010000002.1, from coordinate 230,007 downwards.
AATCGCGCTCACATACACGAAACACCCGCGTGAGCGGGGTGAAACATCATGTTCCGGGGTCAGGCCTTGTCTTTGACCTCGTCCGCCTCGCCTTCAACCTCGTCCGACGCTTTCAGCGTCAGCGGCGGGTCCTGCGGCGCTTCCGAGATCGGGGCAGGGGCCGCAGGCGGGGTGGTCAGCACCTCATCGGGGCCGGGCACCGGGCGCGGGGTCGGGGTGTCGTCCTCTGCCACCGGCTCGACCTGCGGGGCGTCCTCGGCCACCGCCCTGCGAAACACCAGCACATTGCGCCAGTTCGTCGTCGATCCGGTCAGGCCTGAGCGTTCCTCGCTAGGCAGCAGTTCGGCGCGCTGATACTCCCAGCCCTCTTGCCCCAACTGGTTCAGCAACTGCTCGATCGAAGTGGCAAACCGGCCCTCAGGCGTCTTCACGCCTTTCGCCTTGGTGCCCTTTTGCGGAGCGGGGACAACTTTGTATTCGTAGCGCTGCATCAACAGGTCCTGATTGCTGTGTCCGGGCACGTTAACATTTTGGCAAGCAAACGAAAGCCATGATCGTGCCTCGGCGGGATTCGGCCTCAGCCGCGCGCGGCCTTGCCAACCAGCGACAAGCACAGCTCGGTCGCCACGGCCATATCCTGCACCGAAATCCACTCCAACGGCCCGTGAATGCACTGCATCCCGGTGAAGATGTTGGGCGTCGGCGTGCCAAACTCGGTCAGGCGCGAGCCGTCGGTGCCGCCGCGGATCGGCACGGAAACCGGCTCGATCCCCAGATCACGGCAGGCATCACGCGCCAGATCAACCGGCGTCATGTCCTTTTCCAGCCAATAGCGCATGTTGCGATACTGGTGCGAAATCTCGCAGTCGATCTGCGCGCGTGGTTCGGTGGCCTGCACAGCGGCGCAGACCTGACGCACGATATCGCGCTGCGCTTCCAACCCTTCCATCTCGAAGTCGCGCAGGATCAGCTTGATCTCCATCTCGGACGAGCCGCCATTCATATCCGTCACATGGATGAACCCCTGACGTTCATCCGTCACCTCGGGCGTCATCGTCGCCTGCGGCAGCGTCTGCACGATCTTCGCCGCCAGATGCGCGGCATTCACCATCTTGTCCTTGGCCAGCCCCGGATGGATCGACACGCCGGTGATTTTGATCACCGCCCGATCGGCCGAGAAGCTTTCATATTCGATCTCACCCAATTCCTGCCCGTCCAGCGTATAGGCGAAATCCGCATTCATATCCTTCGGCAGCTGTTCGGTAACACCGCGCCCGATCTCTTCATCCGGCGTAAAGGCGATGCGAATCGGGCCGTGGGGGACATCCTTGTTCTCAAGCAGATGCCGTGCCAGCGTCATCAGGATCGACACGCCCGCCTTGTCATCCGCGCCCAACAGGGTCGTCCCCGAGGCCGTGATCAGATCATGCCCGATCTTCTCAGCCAGATAGGGGTGTTCCTCGGGCGACAGCACCAGTTCGGGATCATCGGGGAACGTGATCTCTCCACCATTATACCCTTTGATCACCCGCGGCTTGACCCCGGTCGCATTGAACTGAGGCGCCGTGTCCACATGCGCCAGAAACCCGATGGTCGGCCCCTCAGCCGTGCCGGGGATCGTCGCCATCACCACAGTGTCGCCGGTCATCTTTACATCCTGCGCGCCGATCTCGGTCAGCTCCTGCTGCAGCAGGTTCAGCATGTCGAACTGAATCTCGGTGCTGGGGGTCGAGGGCGAGGTCTCATCGCTTTGGCTGTCGATGGCGGCATAGCGCATCAGCCGGGTTTCCAGTTCCTGATCAAAACGATTTTGCATCGGTATCCCCTCTCTGCCTTGCGGGATGAAAAAGCGCATTCGGGCGACGAGTCAAGCCGCTGACCCGCCCCCGGACGTTAAGCTTTCATTATGTACAAAATGAACAAACCCGGTCTTCGGGGATGTACAAATCGGAAGATTTACGAGCCCAGCTTTTTGCTGACCAATTCGTTAACCGCCTTCGGATTGGCCTTGCCGCCGGTCGCCTTCATCACCTGACCGACGAACCAACCGGCCAGTTTCGGGTTCACCTTGGCCTTCTCGACCTGCGCCGGATTGGCGGCGATGATCTCATCCAAAGCGGCCTCGATCGCGCCGGTATCGGTGACCTGTTTCATGCCGCGATCCTCGACGATCTGCGCCGGATCACCGCCTTCGGTATAGACGATTTCAAACAGGTCCTTGGCAATCTTGCCCGAGATCGCATCCGACGCGATCAGGTCAATAATCCCACCCAGCTGCGCCGGAGAAACCGGCGAGTCAGTGATACCTTTGTCGTCCTTTTTCAACCGCCCAAACAGCTCGTTGATGACCCAGTTCGCGGCCAGCTTGCCGCTGCGCCCCTTGGCGACATCCTCGAAATACGCCGCCGATTCCACCTCGGCGGTCAGCACGGATGCGTCATAGTCGGTCAGGCCGAACTCGCTGATAAATCGTGATTTTTTGTCGTCTGGCAGCTCCGGCAGCTTGGCGGCGATGTCGTCCACCCATGCCTGTTCGATCTCCAGCGGCAGCAGGTCGGGGTCGGGGAAATAGCGGTAATCATGCGCTTCTTCCTTGGACCGCATCGAGCGCGTCTCACCCTTGTCCGGGTCATACAGACGGGTTTCCTGTTCTACCTCGCCCCCAGCTTCCACGATGGCGATCTGGCGACGGGCTTCGACCTCAATCGCCTGCTGGATGAACCGCATCGAGTTCATGTTTTTAATCTCGCACCGCGTGCCCAGATGCGAAAAGTCCTGTGTTTCCTGATACTTCTCATACGCACCCGGCAAACAAATCGAGACGTTCACGTCCGCCCGCAGGTTGCCGTTCTGCATGTTGCCGTCGCAGGTGCCCAAATACCGCATGATCTGACGCAGCTTGACGATATAGGCGGCAGCCTCTTCCGGCCCACGGATATCGGGGCGGCTGACGATCTCCATCAGACAGACACCGGTCCGGTTCAGGTCGACGAAGGACATATGCGGGTCCATGTCGTGGATCGATTTGCCTGCGTCCTGCTCCATGTGGATGCGTTCAATGCGGACCATGCGCGCGGTGCCGTCGCCCATCTCGACCAGAACCTCGCCTTCGCCCACAATAGGCTGATAAAGCTGAGAAATCTGGTATCCCTGCGGCAGGTCGGGGTAAAAATAATTCTTACGGTCAAAGGCCGATTTCAGGTTGATATCCGCCTTCAGGCCCAGCCCGGTACGCACCGCCTGTTCCACGCAGTACTCGTTGATCACCGGCAGCATTCCGGGCATCGCGGCATCAACAAAGGCCACGTTCGAGTTCGGCTCCGCCCCGAATTGCGTCGACGCGCCCGAGAACAGCTTGGCATTGGATGAGACCTGAGCATGCACCTCCATCCCGATCACCAGTTCCCAATCGTGCTTGGCCCCGGCAATGGTTTTGGGTTTGGGCATTTCGTATGTCAGGTCGAGCATGGCGCGCCTCATATCCGCAGAAGTCTAAGCCTGCGTATTAGGCCCGGCGCGCCAAAGGAGCAAGGGGTTCCGACCCTAATTCCCCGAGAACTGCAGCCCAGACGGCGTGAACGTCGCGCTTTGACCGCTGCGCAGCTCGTCCCGCAGCAGGTTGGCAATGGCCCGCAGCGCATCGCGGCGGCCCCGGGCGGCAAAGCGTTCAGCCGAATTGACACGCAGGCTGTTGTTGAACCCGTTCGCTGCATGGGCCCAGATCAGCGGGTGCAACTCGGTCAGGTGATCGCGGATCAACCAGTCTGCGGCGGCGCAGATCTGCTTGCGGGCGACGTCTGCTTTGGGGCTCCGGCCCATGCCCTTCTGCAGGGTGACCGAGCAATAGGCCGCCAACAGGTTGATCGTTTGTTGATCCGGGCGGCGCGCTACAATATCCTGTAATCCTTCAATAAAATACTCGACATCCACCCGCGCGCAGGCCTCATCATCCAGTGCGATGGCGTCGAACTGCGCCCAGGTATAACCGCCTGCGCCCCACGTCTTCTGGGTCCGCGCGGCGTTGCGCAGGGCCTGAACCTCAAGCTGTTCATAGCTGCCGAACCAGCGCGGCAGCAGGTGAGTCCCCATGGCGCGCATGTGGCGGTGGTTCCGCGGGTCCAGTGTGATCAGCGCCTCATACTTGTCAGCGACGCGTGTGCGCGGGTCGATGTGACCGGCCAGCAGCGCACAATCCGCCGCGGCAACGGCGGGGCTGTCGGGCATGGCTGCGCGGCTCACCGGCAGCAGCGCGGCGGCGCGGTCGAAATGCGCCGCACACCGGGACTGATGCAGCGCCGGCAGCGCATCCGATTGCGCCGTGCCGCGCCAGGCCCAGGCTAGATCGATATGCGCCAGCGCCACCACCAGCGCGATCATCGGATCGTCGGGATGGTTCTGAACCTCGCCTTCCAGCTCGGAGATTCCGCCCAGCAGATCATAATCCGATAGTTCCTTACCGTCGGACAGCGCATGTTCCGCCGCCAGCACCACATCCGAGCGGGCGCCAAAGGCCAGCAGATCGGTGATGGGCTGCCCGCAGGGCGTGGTCTTGCGGGCCGCGTCCGCGGCGCGCATTTCGCGCGACAACTCGGCCCACATATCCTGCCGCGCCAGATAGCGGCCGCGCTCGATCACCTGATGCGCGATCGCATCATCAGCATCCGTTTCAGCGATGGGAATGTTCAGCTGACCCGAGGCAACAAGCCATGCCGTGGCATCGGCGACCGACGCAGGCAGAGGCGTTGGGGTGGGATCAGAAGAACCGAAAAGACGGGCAGAAACTGCCCTGATAGACCGAAACATGGCGAAACTCGAACTGGAACAAACGTGTAACAGGTTCAGTTTTGCCAAAAATTAGGCGCAAATCAAGGACACAACGCTGCGAGCAAGGGATTCCGCGACCAATCCGGCGCGGAATCGGGGGATCGTTTCAGAATACTGTAAAATGATGACGCTCGACCGCGAATCCGGCCTGTGTCAGCACGTTTTCGAACCGCTTATGCGGCGGAAGTGATTCATCCGGCAAGCGCACGCGTTTGTCCGATTTCAGCACCGCCGTGACCCGCACCGAAAGGTCCCAACGGGTGTCAAAGCGGAACCGGTCGACCTCGGGCAGGTTCAACTCACCCTGCCGCTGACCGCTGTGCCAGCGCAGAGTGTCGTCGGTCAGCTCCATCCCGGCGTCGGTGTCTTTGGCCACGTCCCACAGCGCGGGCAGGGTGGTCAGGGCCAGCAGGGCCATCAGCCACCAGACCGCGTCAAAGACGATCATCAGCCCGATCAGCGCCGCATAGATGCAGATCAGGATCAGAACCGTGCGCGGGTTCCGGTTCTGCCGAGTAAACCGGAACGGGGTCATGCGCCGAGGATGCGCGACACCATCTCGGTCGAGTCGCGCGACAGGTCCGGCGTCTCGGCGATGCGGGTCAGTTGTGTGCGCATCAGGGCCTGACGGTCGGCGTCATAGCGTTTCCAGGTCTGGAAGGCGCTGCACATCCGGGCGGTGGTTTGTGGGTTCACCGGGTCAAGCTTGATCAGCCAGTCCGCCAGCAGCGTATAGCCCGCGCCGTCCGCCTGATGGAAGCCCGCGTGGCTGCCCGCCAAAGAGCCCATCAGCGCGCGGAACCGGTTGGGGTTTTTCCAATTGAAATCAGCGTGCTCGGACAGTTTTCGAGCAGTCTCGACCGTCTTTTCAGGGCCTGTCATCGCGACCTGCAGGCCGAACCATTTGTCCATCACCAGCCGGTCGTGCTGCCACTGGTCATAGAACGCCGCCAGTTCGGCTTCGCCCTTGCCCGCGCGCAGCAGGCAGGACAGGGCGGTCAGTTGCAAGGTCATGTTGTCAGCGCGGGCATAGTCCTCGGCCGCCTTGGTGCCGCCATCCAGTCGCGAGGTCAGCGCTAGTGCAGCACCCCCAAGGGCCCGTTTGCCGGATTGTTCGGCGTCGGGCTGATAGGGCGCATCCACCAGCGTTTCGCTGTGCAGCCGGGGCAGAAGGTCCTGAACATGCTGGGCGGTGGCCTGACGCAGGGTTTCAACCGCAGCCCAGATTGCCATCGGATCGGGCGTGACGCCTTTGTCATGTAGCGCCGCGGCCAGTTCGGATTGCGTCGGCAGGCCCAGCATCAGCGCGCGATAGGCCGGGTCCAGCGTTTGATCGCGCAGAACGGCCAGCAAACCGTCCAGATAATCGGCATCCGGCGTCGCCTCGTCGGTGATCATGCGCAGCAGCGTGTCCTCGGCCAGCGACCGCCCCGCCTGCCAGCGGTTGAACGGGTCGGTGTCATGGGCCAGCAGGAAGGCGCGTTCGGCATTCGACGGCTCATGTTCAAGGATCACCGGGGCCGAGAAGTCGCGCAGGATCGAAGGCACGGGCTTGGCCGCAAGGCCGGTGAAGGTAAAGCTTTGTTCTGCCTCGGTCAGCTCAAACACCTCGGTCGCGCGGACCTCATCCCCGTTCGGAACCAGCAGGCCAATGGCGACCGGGATCACCTGAGGCTGCTTGTCGTCCTGCCCCGGTGTCGGCTCGGTCCGTTGGCCCAGCGTCAGGGTGTAGGTGCCATCGGTCCAATCCTCACGCACCGACAGGCGCGGGGTGCCGGACTGGCTGTACCAGCGCTTGAACTGGCGCAGATCGCGGCCCGTAGTGTCCTCGAAAACCTGCAGCCAATCCTCGATGGTGCAGGCCTGCCCGTCATGGCGGTCGAAATAGAGATCGAGCGCCCGTGCATAGGCCTCATCCCCCACCAGCCGCTTCAGCATACCGATGACCTCGGCACCTTTCTCGTAGACGGTCGAGGTGTAGAAGTTGTTGATTTCCTGAAAACTCTCGGGCCGCACGGGATGCGACAGAGGCCCGTTATCCTCGGGGAATTGCCGCGCGCGCAGGTCGATGGCGTCGTGGATACGCTTCACCGGGGCCGAGCGCATGTCCGAGGTGAACTGCGAGTCGCGATAGACGGTCAGCCCTTCCTTGAGGCACAGCTGGAACCAGTCGCGGCAGGTGATGCGGTTGCCGGTCCAGTTGTGGAAATACTCATGTGCGATGATCGCCTCGATCCGCTCGAAGTTCATGTCGGTCGAGGTTTCGGGGCTGGCCAACACAGCCGAGGAGTTGAAGATGTTCAGCCCCTTGTTCTCCATCGCGCCCATGTTGAAATCATCGACGGCCACGATGTTGAACACGTCCAGATCGTATTCACGGCCATAGACGTCCTCGTCCCATTTCATCGACTTCTTCAGGGCTTCCATGCCGAAGGCACATTTGCCCTCGTCGCCCGGGCGGACCCAGAGGTTCAGTTCGACGTCACGGCCCGACATGGTGGTGAACTGGCCGGGATGGGCGATCAACTCTCCGGCGACCAGCGCGAACAGATAGGCGGGTTTGGGCCACGGATCGACCCATTCGGCCCAGCCGTCTCCCTTGGCCGTGGGGTTGCCGTTCGACAGCAGCACCGGAAGGTCGCCATTGATACGCACGGTGAAGGTGGACATCACATCGGGGCGGTCGGGGTAATAGGTGATCTTGCGGAACCCTTCGGCCTCACATTGGGTGCAATACATGCCGTTCGACATATAAAGCCCCTCCAGCGCGGTGTTGTTGCCGGGGTCGATCTCGACCTCGGCCTCCCAGACAAAGGGCGCGTCGGGCGCGGCAAGGGTCAGACCTTCGGGTGTCAGGTCAGGTGACACTTCGGCCCCGTCGATGGCGGCGCGGATCAGTTTGAGGTCTTCGCCATGCAGGAAAAACGTACGATCCGTCGCCTCGGGGTTCGGACGGAAGGCGATGCGCGAGGTCACGCGGGTGGCGTTCGGGGCCAGATCGAAGGTCAGATGCACGCTGTCGACCAGATAGCTGAACGGGGTGTAATCTTTCAGATAGATGGTGGTGGGGGCGGCATCGCGCATCGGGGGCCTCGTTGACTGGGAATCTGGCGCGACGTTATGGTTTTCGCCCCGCCGCTGCAACCAATGCGCCCGGGCGCAGAGCGGATATGCGTCCCGCCAAAATGTGCACCGTTGAACACGCGCCTGCGCTGACATGCAGGGTGTGCGCCGTTGCGCAAGGGCAGGCCTGCCGGTAGGTTTTGCCAGATACCAGTTGAGACAAAGGAAAACTCATGGCGCGCCCGGTCGTCGGCATTATCGGCAATTCTTATCTGATGAACGATCAGTACCCGACACATGCGGGCGGAACGATGAATTCGGATGCGGTGTCAAATGTTTCGGATTGTGTGCCGCTGCTGGTGCCTGCCGATCCGCGTTTTGTATCGGTGGATGAGTTGCTTGAGGTCTGCGACGGCTTTCTGCTGACCGGAGGCCGCCCCAACGTGCATCCCGAAGAATATGGCGAGGCTGCAACGGCCGCGCATGGTGATTTTGACCGGGCGCGGGATGCGATCACGCTGCCGCTGGTCCGCGCCTGTGTCCAGCGCGGGCAGCCGTTCTTCGGCATCTGCCGCGGCTTTCAAGAGGTCAACGTGGCCATGGGCGGCACGCTGTATCCCGAAATCCGCGATCTGCCTGGGCGGTTGAACCACCGGATGCCGCCCGATGGCACGCTGGAAGAGAAATTCGCCCTGCGCCATGTGGTGACACTGACCGAGGGCGGGGTGTTTCATAAATTGCTGGGCGCTTGCGAGGTGATGACCAACACGCTGCACGGGCAGGGGATCAAAACGTTGGGCGAGAATGTGGTGATCGACGGTCTCGCGCCCGACGGCACGCCCGAGGCGATCTATGTTCAGGGTGCCCCGGGCTTTACCCTGTCGGTGCAATGGCACCCCGAATGGGATGCCGCAAACGATCCGGTCTCGCGCCCCTTGTTCGAGGAATTCGGCCGCGCCGTACACGGCTGGGCCGCAGGCAAAGACGCCGCGCGGCTGCAGCGTTCGGCTTAAGCGGTCCGGCGACGGGCGCCGGACCGGATGCCTCAGACCAGCAGGTTGAACTGCTGGTTCAACGGCAGGCTGCGGGCGCGCTCGCCGGTCAGATCAAACAGAGCATTCCCCAGTGCAGGCATCGACGGAGGCGTACCGGGTTCACCGACCCCACCCAGATGCTTGTTGGTCTCAAGGATGCGGACCTCGGTTGCGGGCGTCGTGTGCATCCGCAGCGCGTCATAGTCGGGGAAGTTGTATTGCTCGACCTCGCCATCGGCAAAGGTGATCTCACCCGACACCGCCGCCGACAGGCCATAGATCATGCCGCCGATCATCTGCGCCTCGACCGTGGCCGGGTCCAGTGCAAGGCCCACGTCGCAGGCGACCCAGGCCTTCGAGATACGGATAGTGCCGTCTTCGTCCACCACCTCGATCACCTGCGCGACCGGGGTGCCGAAGCTGTAGGTTAGTGCCACGCCGCGGCCCACGCCATCGGGGGTCTTGCCGGTCCAGCCTGACATTTCCCGGACGGCCTCCAGACACCCGGCTGAGGGCGCGTGTTCGGATTGTGCCAGTTCCAGTCGGAACTCCAGCGGGTCGCGTCCGGCGGCATGGGCCATCTCATCCATGAAGGTTTCGTGGAAGAACCCGTTATGGCTGTTGCCGACCGAGCGCCAGAAGCCCACAGGAACGGCCAGATCGGCGATATGCCCGGCCATGCGGTAGTTGGGCACCGAATAGGGTTGGTTGAAGAAGCCTTCGACCAGAACCTTGTCGGGGCCGCCGCCGGGGAAGCCAGTGTAGCGCGCGACCGCTTGCTGGGTGGGGGATTGCGAGGCAACCTTGCCGTCGATCAGCACGGCCTTGCCGCCTTTGACCGCGCCGCGCATCCGGGCCATCGCGCCGGGGCGGTAGAAGTCGTGGCGCATGTCTTCTTCGCGGCTCCACGTTGTCTGGACCGGCGTGCCGGGCATGGCCATGGCGACCTTGGTGGCGATCTCACCAAAATCCAGTTCTCCGCGGCGACCAAAGCCGCCGCCCAGATAGGTGGTGTGGATCTCGACCGCGTCGGTGTCCAGACCTGCGGTATTGGCCGCGCGCATCTGGATCAGGGTCGGTGCCTGATTGCCGCACCACAGGTCCAGCTTGCTGCCGGTGTAAAGCGCGGTGGCGTTCATTGGCTCCATCGTGGCGTGGGCCAGATAGGGCACGGTATAGTCCGCCGTGATCTCGGTCGCGCCTTCGGGCAGGGTGTCAACATCGCCGTCGTCGCGCATGGTCGAGTTCGGGGCGTCGTCAAAAGCCTCGGCGATCTTGGCAAATATACCATCAGTCTCAGACGGATAGGGGGCGTCGCCCCAGTCCACGTCGATCGCCTCGACCGCCTGTATTGCCAGCCAAGTGTTGTTCGCAATCACCGCAACACCGGTGCCCAGATCGACGATCTTTTCGACGCCGGGCATGGTTTCGGCGGCGCTCGCGTCAAAGCCGTTCATTGCGCCGCCCAGCTTGGGGCTCATACGGACGGACGCGAATTTCAGACCCTCGGGGCGCACGTCAATGCCGAATGTGGCGGTACCGGTCGACTTGCCGGGAATGTCGACGCGGGGCAGGGATTTACCGATCAGGCGCCATTCGGAGGGATCACGCAGCGCGGCCTCGGGCGGCTCGATCTGGCCTGCGGCCTCAGCCAGTTCGGTATAGGGGATGCGGGTGCCGTCCGGGGCGACTACGGCTCCGTTTTCGGTTTTCAATTGCGCGCGGTCCACGCCCAGACGGTCGGCGGCTGCCTGTTTCAACGTCTCGCGGGCGGTGGCTCCGGCCATCCGCATCCGCTCGAACCCGTCTTTCATCGAGGTCGAACCGCCGGTGACCTGCAGGCTGAGCGTTCGGCCCAGAACGCCCAGAGCTTCGCCAAGGTTGTGCTGGAAATCCGAGATGTCATAGCCCTTGTTCGGCAGGCCTTCGCCCACAAGGGCATGGTTGTAGTAAGCCGCCGCCGCCGGGCCGTGCAGAACACGAATGTCGTCCAGTTCGACGTCTAACTCCTCAGCAATCAGGGCGGCCCATGTGGTCATGACGCCCTGACCCATCTCGGCGCGCGGGGCGAAAAGCGTGACGCCCTGCTGGTCGATCAGGACAAACGGGCTCAGCGCGGTTTCGCCCTCACGCGGTTTCAGCGGGTTCGCCGCGGGGCGTGTGACGTAATAGGCACCAAAGGCCACGCCGCCTACAATGGCAGCCGAGCCGATCAGGAAGGTGCGGCGCAGGATTTTTCCGATGCTGGCCATGGATCAGGCCTCCTTCAGCTTGGATGCGGCGTCATGGATGGCGGCGCGGATGCGGGGATAGGTGCCGCAGCGGCACAGGTTGCCCTGCATCGCGTCGTCGATATCGGCGTCGGAGGGGGCGGGGTTCTCGGCCAGCAGCGCTGCGGCCTGCATGATCTGGCCCGACTGGCAGTAACCGCATTGCGCAACCTGATGATCGACCCAGGCCTGCTGGATCGTCGCCATCGTGTCCGGCGTGCCCAGTCCTTCGATGGTTGTGACATCGCCCCAGACATCGGACAGGGCGACCTGACAGGATCGCACGGCCTCGCCATCGATATGCACGGTGCAGGATCCGCAAGCGGCCACGCCGCAGCCGAACTTGGTGCCGGTCAGGCCGACCTCATCGCGCAGAGCCCACAACAGGGGTACATCGTCGGGCAGATCGACCTGATGGGTCTTTCCGTTGATCTTAAGGGCGGTCGCCATGGCGCACCTCTTTTGGCTGTGACGGTTTCTGACATAATTAGCGTAAAGTGTCAGTCTGTCAATTGACAATCTGAACAAAAACTGTCAAATCGGATTCATGGAGCAAAAACCGGACGATCCACGGCAACTGGCCATCCTCGCCTCGGCGCTTGAGGCGTTCGCGGCCTATGGATTCCGTAAGACCTCGATGGATGACATCGCCAAGGGTGCGGGCATGTCGCGCCCGGCGGTCTATCTGCATTACAAGAACAAAGAGGCCATCGTTCGCAGCCTGACGCAGGCGCACTACGCCGAAAAGATTGCCGGGGTGGCCAGTGCCCTGTCTGGCGGCGGGACCGTGCCGCAGATCATCGCGCGCGCGATTGACGCCCAGATTGACGGCATGGCGATGATCCTCGCCTCGCCGCACGGGGTTGAGATGCTGGATGCCAGCAAATCCACCGCGTCAGATATCGTGGACGAGGGCGAGGCCGAACTGACCGGCCTTTATGCCGACTGGCTGCGGCGTGAGGCAGCCGACGGGCGCGTGCGCATCCCCGATGGCCCGGACGAGACCGCCCGGACGATCACCGCCACGCTCAAGGGCGTTAAGCTGACGGCGTCCAGCGCTGATGAGTTCGAGCGGCGGATTTCCCAGCTTGCCGCGCTGTTGGGTGCGGGGCTTGAGGTCAGGTAACGCGCTGGCGGATCTTGTATTCGGGCTTATCCCACAGCTTGTTGGTGATGATATCAGCCAGAATATCGACCGCCTGTTCCACATCCTGTTCGTCGATGTAAAGCGGCGTGAAGCCGAACCGCATCACGTCAGGTGCCCGGAAATCGCCGATGACACCGTGCGCGATCAGCGCCTGCATGGCGGCGTAGCCTTCGGCAAACCGGAATGAGACCTGACTGCCGCGCTGCTGCGGATCGCGGGGGCTGGCAAGTTGCAGGTCAGGGCATGTGGCCTCGACACGGCGGATGAACAATTCGGTCAGGTCGATGGACTTGGCGCGGATATCGGCCATCTCGGCCATGTCCCAGATATCCATCGCCGCTGACAGCGCGCTCATCTGAATGACCGGGGGTGTGCCAACCCGCATCCGCTCGATCCCTGTGCCGGGGCGGTAATCCAGATCAAAGGCAAAGGGCGATTCATGCCCCAGCCAGCCCGACAGCGCCGGGCGCACCCGGTCGGACAGACGCGGCGCAACATAGATAAAGGCGGGCGCGCCGGGGCCTCCGTTGAGGTATTTATACGTGCAGCCCACCGCGAAATCGGCATTGCAGCCGGACAGGTTGACTGGAATGGCCCCAGCGGAATGCGCCAAATCCCAGACCGTCACCACGCCATTGGCGTGGGCCAGTTCGGTCAACGCCTTCATGTCATGCATACGGCCCGAGCGGTAATCGACCTCGGTCAGCATCAGCACGGCGACCTCTTCGGTGATATGGGCGGCGACGTCCTGCGGGTCAACGACGCGCAGCTCGTAATCCGGGCCCAGAGACCGCAGCAGCCCGTCAGCCATGTAGAGGTCCGAGGGAAAGTTGCCATTGTCCGACAGCACCACTTTGCGGGTCGGGTTCAACTCCAACGCCGAGGCTAGGGCCTGATAGACCTTGATCGACAGCGTGTCGCCAACCACGACGCTGCCCGGTTCGGCCCCGATCAGGCGGCCGATGCGGTCGCCCAGACCGGTGGGCATCGCCATCCATCCGGCCTTGTTCCAGCCGGTGATCAGCATCTGCCCCCATTCGTCCTGCATCATCTCGCCCACCCGGCCAGCCGCAGATTTCGGCAGCGGACCCAGAGAGTTGCCGTCGAGATAGATCATCCCCGCGGGCAGGTGGAACATGGATTTGGTGGCGGCGAAATCGGTCATGGAAGCTCTTGCGTCATTAAGGGAAAGAACGGGTTGCATCCGGCCTATCCGATCTGGCCGAACCTGTCCATCGCCGGGGGGCGGATGATGCGACACCCTGCGCTTTTGCCATCTTGGCCGGAAAGCGGTAGGACAGCGATCAGAAGCGACATGCGCCGGTGCATGTTGCCGCGGCAGGAGGCGGTCATGCGCCGGATCGACATACCACCCGTCTGGCTTGCGGGCTTTGCCGTTTTGGCCTGGGCTCAGGCGCGGGTGCTGCCTCTGGGGCTGTCGCTGGAGGGGCCGGTGACAGATCTGCTCAGCGGTATTCTGATCGGTGGCGGCGTGCTGCTGGCGCTGCTGGCGGTTCTCGAGTTTCGCCGCCATCGGACGACTGTACTGCCGCATGAAACACCGTCGGCCATGGTGCAGGGCGGTATCTACAAACGCAGCCGCAATCCGATCTATCTGGGCGATGTGCTGATCCTGGCCGGTCTGATTCTGCGCTTCGACGCGGTGCTGTCTCTGGTGCTGATCCCGGTCTTCGTCTGGTTGCTCGAACGACGTTTTATCCTGCCGGAAGAGGATCGTTTGCGCCGCACGTTCCGCGCTGATTTTGCGCGGTATGAAAACAAAACCCGAAGGTGGATATGAAGATGTGATCGGCATGACACACCGCAAGAAATGCTGCGCTTGCGAAATAATCTTGCGCAAGATAAATGTCGGCTTGTCAAACAATGCCGGATACCCACCTGGCCTTAACAGAAAATTAGGGGGAACCGACTGGTGAAAATAGGAACGCCAAAGGAAATATTCAAAGGCGAGAACCGGGTCGCGATGACCCCGGACTCGGCGGCACAGTTGCAGAAACTGGGCTATGAGTGCCTGATCGAAAAAGGCGCCGGCGCGGCTGCGGGGTTTTCCGACGCAGCTTATGAGGCCGCCGGTGTCGAGGTCGTCAAGACCGCCGCCGCACTGTGGAAAGCGGCGGATATCATCGCCAAGGTGCGTCAGCCGTCCGAGACCGAGCTGAAGCGTCTGACCAAGGACAAGACGCTGATTTCGTTCTTCAACCCCGCCGGGAATGAAGAAGGCATGGAGTTGGCCAAGTCCAAGGGTGCGACCGTCATCGCGATGGAGATGGTGCCGCGCATCAGCCGGGCTCAGAAAATGGATGCGCTGTCGTCCATGGCCAATATCGCCGGTTACCGAGCGGTGATCGAAGCGGGTAACAATTTTGGCCGCTTCTTCACCGGTCAGGTGACGGCCGCCGGTAAGGTTCCGCCTGCCAAGGTGCTGATCGTGGGGGCCGGTGTGGCCGGTCTTGCTGCGATCGGGACCTCGACCTCGCTGGGTGCGATCACCTATGCGTTCGACGTGCGCCCCGAAGTGGCCGAACAGGTCGAATCCATGGGCGCCGAGTTCGTCTATCTGGATTTCGAAGAAGACCAACAGGACGGTGCTGCGACCGGTGGTTATGCATCCGTCCAGTCGGATGAGTTCCGCGAGGCGCAGCTGGCCAAGTTCCGTGAACTGGCCCCTGAGATGGACATCGTGATCACCACCGCGCTGATCCCGAACCGCGAGGCACCCGAGCTTTGGACCAAGGATATGGTCGAGGCGATGAAGCCGGGCTCGGTCATCGTCGATCTGGCGGCGGAAAAGGGCGGTAACTGCAAGCTGACCGTGGCGGATGAAAAGATCGTCACCGACAATGGCGTGACCATCATCGGCTATACCGACTTCCCCAGCCGGATG
This sequence comes from Ruegeria sp. CJ3, assembly GCF_056536725.1. Lineage (NCBI taxonomy): Bacteria > Pseudomonadati > Pseudomonadota > Alphaproteobacteria > Rhodobacterales > Roseobacteraceae > Ruegeria > Ruegeria sp. CJ3. The sequence continues at coordinate 214,764 of NZ_JBQFQE010000002.1, read as the reverse complement.
GCGGCACAGTCTTCGTCACTCTATGCCACCAACATCCGTCACATGATGACTGATCTGACGCCCGAGAAGGATGGCAAGGTCAATCACGACATGGAAGATGACGTGATCCGCGGCGCGACCGTGACGCACGAAGGCGAGATCACCTTCCCGCCGCCGCCGCCCAAGGTGCAGGCGATTGCGGCGCAGAAGAAACCGGAAGTCAAAGAACTGACCCCGGAAGAGAAGAAGGCGCAGGAAATCGCGGCGTTCAAGGCGCAGACAAAACAGCAGTTCACCCTGCTGGGTGTGGGTGGCGCGCTGATGCTGCTGGTGGGGCTGATCGCTCCGGCCAGTTTCATGCAGCACTTCATCGTGTTTGTGCTGGCGATCTTCGTGGGCTTCCAGGTGATCTGGAACGTCTCGCACAGTTTGCACACGCCGCTGATGGCGATCACCAATGCGATCTCGTCGATTATTATCGTTGGAGCGTTGATGCAGATCGGATCGGGATCGTTTCTGGTCATTCTGCTGGCGGCGCTGTCCGTCTTTATGGCCGGGGTCAACATCTTCGGTGGCTTCCTCGTAACCCGGCGCATGCTCGCCATGTTCCAGAAATCTTAAGGAGGTCGGGCATATGATTGGCTTCACTTCTGCCGCTTATGTTGTTGCGGCTGTCCTTTTCATCCTGTCCCTTGGCGGGCTTTCAAATCAGGAAAGCGCCAAGCGCGCGGTCTGGTATGGCATTGTCGGCATGGCGCTGGCGGTGTTTGCGACCTTGGTCGGCCCCGGCTCGGGCCTGTGGTTGCTGTCGCTGCTGCTGCTGATCGGCGGTGGCCTGATCGGTCAATATGTGGCGCAGCGCGTGCAGATGACCGAGATGCCGCAGCTGGTGGCTGCAATGCACAGCCTTGTCGGTCTGGCGGCTGTGTTCGTGGGCTATAACGCCCATTTCGAAATCCTGAACGTGGCCGAGCTGTTCGCCATCGCGGATGCCGCGAAAGAGGTTGAACTGTCCGGGTTGGGCGAATTCGGCAAGCTGATCGCCAAGAAGACGGCCGCCGAGGTTTCGATCCTGCATGTCGAGCTGTTCCTGGGCATCTTCATCGGGGCGATCACCTTTACCGGCTCGGTCGTGGCCTATGGCAAGCTGGCGGGCAAGGTGACGTCGGCGGCGACCAAGCTGCCGGGCGGTCATGCTTTGAATGCGGCGGCGGCGGGCCTCTCGCTGATTTGCCTGATCTGGTACACCGCGTCGGGCGGGTTCTTTCCGCTGTTCCTGATGACGCTGGCGGCGCTCTTCATCGGCTATCACCTGATCATGGGCATCGGCGGCGCCGATATGCCGGTGGTGGTGTCGATGCTGAACTCGTATTCGGGTTGGGCGGCTGCGGCGATTGGTTTCTCGCTGGGCAATGACCTGCTGATCGTGGTGGGTGCGCTGGTGGGCTCGTCGGGTGCGATCCTGTCCTACATCATGTGCAAGGCGATGAACCGCCACTTTGTCAGCGTGATCCTGGGCGGCTTTGGTGGCCCGCAGGGCGAGCAGATGGCGGTTGAGGGCGAACAGATCGCGATCGAGGCCGATGGTGTGGCCGCAGCCCTGAACGATGCCGACAGCATTGTCATCATCCCTGGCTACGGCATGGCGGTGGCGCAGGCGCAGCAGTCCGTTTCCGAACTGGTCCGCAAGCTGCGCGCCAAGGGCAAAGAGGTGCGTTTTGCGATCCACCCGGTTGCCGGTCGTCTGCCCGGGCACATGAACGTGCTGCTGGCCGAGGCGAAGGTGCCCTATGACATCGTTTTGGAGATGGATGAGATCAACGATGACTTCCCGGATACGGATGTGGCCATCGTTATCGGATCGAACGACATCGTGAACCCTGCGGCGCAGGAAGATCCCAATAGCCCCATCGCCGGGATGCCGGTGCTGGAGTGCTGGAAGGCCAAGCAGGTCTTTGTGTCCAAGCGTGGTCAGGGCACCGGGTATTCGGGCATCGAGAACCCGCTGTTCTTCAAGGAGAACACGCGCATGTTCTATGGCGATGCAAAGCAGTCGTTGGACAAGCTGTTGCCGATGATCGACTGATCGGAACGTTTCGGTGAAATGCAAAGGGCGCCCTTGCGGGCGCCCTTTTCGTTTTTGGTTGGCTGGGGGGCTTTGCCCCCCAGCGGCCCCCCAGGATATTTTTGGCCAGATGAAGCGGGTGGGGTGTGGTAGGTTGGGGCAGGATGATGTTTTGGCGGGGGTGTCTATGGAAAAGGTGAATGGTATTGGTGGGGTATTCTTTCGTGCGCGGGACCCGAAGGCGCTGAGTGTTTGGTATGAGACGCATTTGGGGGTGAACCACTATGACCCTGTGCCGTGGAAGCAGCAGGAGGGGTACACGGTCTTTGCACCCTTCGCTGAAGATACGGAATATTTCGGACGCGCCGAGCAGCAGTGGATGATCAATTTCCGCGTAGATGATCTGGATGCGATGATTGCGCAGCTTCGGTCCGCCGGAATCACGGTCGAGACCAGCCCGGACTGGGACAGCGAGGTTGGAAAATTCGCGCGTATTCACGACCCTGAGGGCAATCCCATCGAGCTGTGGGAGCCAAATCAATAAGATAGCTGTTCGGTATGCTGTGGTATCCACATAAGTACATGAAATAAAAAGATAATTGATGTATTTTCCCGGTGCCTTATAGTGCGCCGGACAAAACGGAGCCACCGATGACGCCGATAGATGACCATCCGCTGCGCTATGCGCTGGCCAACGAGTTGCACGCACGGCCTTTCCCGACAGCGTCCGCGCCCTGCACGGTCGTTTTTTTGGCAATCAAGAAGCCCTCGGCCGCGGTGGCGGGGGATCGTGGTGAAGACCGGGGGCATCTGATTGATCTGCTGGACCGGCATGGTGCGCAGCATCCGCGGCCGGAAGCGACGCATTATGCGGGCCAGATCGGCCGGCACCGGCTGAAATGGGAGCAGCACACCGAGTTCGTCACCTATACCGCCATCACTCCGAATGTCAGTGATCGGCCCTTCCACCCGGCCGATTTCGAGGTGTTTCCGCCGGACTGGTTGCGGGCGTGTCCGGGGAAAAGGGTGACGTCGATCATGTTGCGGGTGGTCGAGCGCCCGGATGATGACGGAGTGAGTGCTGCATTGGCCGACTGGTTCGAGCCCGAAAGCCTGGCGACGGCGCGGGTTCTGGACGATTCGGCCATCTGCGCCGGCGATTTCCGCATCGACCCCGCCGGACACATGCGTTTCGCCCTGTTTGTTTCGGACGGGACCGATGAACGCCGGACCGGGCGCGTTATTCAGCGGCTGTGCGAGATCGAGACCTATAAGGCGATGTCGATGCTGGGCTTTGCGCGAGTCAAGGAACTGATGCCCCGGATCGGTGAACTGGACGGTCAGCTGACCAAGCTGATGGGAGAGATGACCGATGACAGCACGCCTCCGGATGCGTTGCTGCCGCAGCTTCTGTCGACCTCGACCGAGCTTGAAAGCCTGTCGGCCCGCTGTTCCTATCGCTTTGCTGCGACAGGCGCCTATGAAGCCTTGGTCAACCAGAGGATCGCGGTGCTGAGAGAAGAGCGCTTTCGGGGCGGGCAGAGTTTTGCTGATTTCATGATGCGCCGCTATGACCCGGCGATCCGCACTGTCAAAGCGACTGAGCGCCGCTTGCAGGCGCTGTCGGACCGGGCCATTCGCGCTGGTGAGCTATTGCGGACGCGGGTCGATGTCGAGCGCAGCGCACAGAATCAGGCGCTGCTGGAAAGCATGGACCGGCGCGCGGATCTAGCGCTGCGGCTGCAGCATACGGTCGAGGGGCTATCGGTGGTGGCGATCAGCTATTATGCCGTCTCGCTGGTCAGCTACCTGCTTTATCCGCTGACCAAGGCGGGGATTAGCAAGGGGACGCTGACGGCGGCTGTGACGGTTCCGGTGGTGCTGGGGGTGTGGATCGGCATTCGCCGGATTCGCAAGCGGCTGGAATAGGCGACATTTGCCAATTTCTGCGGGACCTGTAGAACGGGTCCGGTTGGGCAGGTTTCGCGCGAGGGGGTCCCCATGATTGGTATTGTTGCCGCTTGGCGAGCCGTGGCCGCCATGTTCATCCTGAATGGCGCGTTGTTCGGCATCTGGGCGTCGCGTATTCCGGCGGTCCGCGACCGGCTCGACCTCAGCCATGAGGCGCTGGGCTATGGGTTGCTGTTCATGGCGGCCGGGGCGGTATGTTCCTTTCCGATCACGGGGCGGCTGACGGATCGGTTCGGCGCGGTCTCGATCACGCGGGTCATCGCGGTTCTCTACACGTTTTCCCTGATGCTGCTGGCGCTGGCTGGTGAGTTCTGGACCCTGGCCGCGTTTCTGTTCGTCTTCGGCGCATTCCATGGCTCGATGGATGTGGCGATGAATGCCTGGGCCGCCGAGGTCGAACAGGCCTTTGACAAGCCCGTCATGTCCTCGTTCCACGCGATGTGGAGCCTGGGGGCCGGGCTGGGCGCGCTCAGCGGTTTTGGCGCTGTGCAGGCGGGGCTGACGGTGATCCAGCATTTTCTGCTGGCGGGCGGGGTTGTCGTGGCGTTGGCTTTAGCCGCGTCGTGGGTGCGCTGGGTCTCGAACCGGGCCGAGGCGGGGGCGGGGTCTGTGTTTGCTTTGCCCTCGGGTGCTCTGATCCTCGTGGGGTTCACCGCGCTGTGCGGCGCGCTGGGTGAGGGCGCGGTGGCGGATTGGAGCGCGATTTTCCTGCGGGATGTGACCGGCGCGGCCGAGAGTGTTGCGGCGCTGGGATATGCGGTGTTCTCGGTCGCGATGGTGGCTTTCCGGTTGGCGGGCGGCTTTGTGATCGCGCGGTTCGGACCGGTTGCGACCGCGCGGTTTGGGGGCGTTTGCGCCGCGCTCAGCGTGTTCGGGGTGGTGTCGGCAGGCGGGGCGGGGTTGGCGCTGGCAGGCTTTGCGCTGATGGGGATCGGCTATGCGGTGATCATGCCGCTGGCCTTCAGCCGTGCGGCCAATGACCCGAACGTGCCGCCGGGGCAGGCCATCGCAAGCGTTGCGACCTTGGGCTACGGAGGGTTGCTGATCGGGCCGCCCCTGATCGGGTTTTTGGCCGAGTTGATGACCTTGCGGCTGGCATTTGCGGTTCTGTTGCCGCTGGCCGTTCTGATCATCCTGTTGGCCGGCGCGCTGAAGCGCGCCGACTGAGGTTCGTTTAGCGTCCGCGAATACGGGGATCCAGCGCGTCGCGTAGGCCGTCACCCAGATAGTTCACGCTGAGCACGGTTAGCGAGATCGCCAGACCGGGCCAGAACACGCGCTCGGGGTATTGCTGCAGATAGTCGACGCCATCGAACAGCAACCGGCCCCATGTCGGGAAGTCGGGTGGGAACCCGAGGCCGAGGAAAGACAGTGCGCTTTCCGTGATGATGGCCGTGGCAATGCCCAACGTGGCTGAGACCATGATTGGAGACAGCACGTTCGGCAGGATGTGCCGCGTGATGATCTGGCTATTGCTGGTGCCGATGGAACGGGCTGCCAGAACGAATTCACGCTCTTTGATCGCCAGAACGTCCCCCCGCACGATCCGCGCAGTTGGCATCCACGAGGTGATGCCGATGGCGCAGACGATCAAGATGAAGATGCCGCGTTCCAGTCCGAAAGCAGCCGATAGTGGCTCGCGGAACAGCAGCATCATAACCAGCAGCAAGGGCAGCAGGGGCAGGGCCAGGAACAGGTCGGTCAGGCGCATCAGCGGGCCGTCCAGCCGTTTGAAGAACCCGGCCAGAACGCCGATGAACGAGCCCAGAAACAGCGCCAGCAGCATCGCGGTGATGCCAACCGACACCGAGGTCTGACCGCCGGACATCATCCGTGCCAAAATATCCCGGCCCAGTTGGTCGGTGCCGAAGGGATGCGCAAGGCTGGGGCCCTGATTACGCGACCGGATGTCGATCTGGGTAGGGTCGATGGTCCAGATAAATGGCCCGAGATAGACCGCGGCGACGATAAAGATGAACAGGATCGCCCCGATCATTGCGCCCTTGTGGGTTTTGAACTGATCCCACACATCGCGCCATTGGCTGCTGGGTGGGGTGGTGAATTCCTCCATCACACCCGCGGTTGGCAGGACTGTGGATGCCGGGGCCAACCCCTCGTCGGGGACCAGAGTGTCGGTACGATCATGATCAGTCATAGCGAATCCTCGGGTCCAGAATGCCATACAGGACGTCGGCGATCAGGTTGAACAGCACGATCAGCACGGCAAAGATGAAGGTCAGCGTCTGCACCATCGGCAGGTCGTTGGCCTGAATGGCCCCGATCAGCAACTGGCCGATGCCGTTCACCTTGAACACCTGCTCGGTGATGATCGCGCCGCCAAAGATGGCCGGGATACCCAGCGCAATCACGGTGACCACGGGGATCATCGAATTGCGCAGGACATGGACCATAACAACGGTGTATTCGCTGAGGCCCTTGGCGCGGGCGGTACGGACGTAATCCTGATTAAGATTGTCCAGCATCGAGGCGCGCATGAAGCGGCTAAGCTGCGCGGTGATCTGTAGCGCCAGAACCATGACGGGCATGATCATCTGCTTGAGCTGCAGCATAAAGCTGTCCCAACTGTTCACCACAAGGGTGGTGTCATAGATCGACGGGAACCAACCCAACTGGACCGAGAAGATCACGATCACCAGCACGCCCGAGAAGAAGGGCGGGACCGAGAAACCGACCATCGATACAAAGGTACCCATCTGGTCGAACCAGGAATACTGGCGATACGCGGAATAGATGCCGATGGGCAGTGCGATCAGGATGGCGACCACATAAGCGGTGCCGACAACCCACAGGGTCTGGGGGATACGCTGAACGACGATGTCCATGACGGGTGAGCGGGTCTGCCACGAAATCACACGCAGGTCACCTTCGGAAAAGGTGGTGCCGAACATGGCGTCGACCAGAACCTGCGGTTCGATCCAGAAGAACTGCACGATCCATTTCCAGAACCGGATATGCATCGGCTGTCCGAGGCCAAGTGCCTCGCGCATCTTCTCTTTGACTTCGGGGGGGACGGTGAGTGGGACCTGTGCCATCGGGTCGCCTGGGGCAAGCTCGAGCAGCAGGAAGATGACGAGGCTGATGAACAGCAGCGTAGGTACGGCCAGCACCAGTCGTCTTATGGTAAAATTGAGCATTAAGAGGCGCCTTTATATGCGTCTTCTTGTTGGGGTGGTGTGCAAATGACCGCGCCCCGATATCGATCGGGGCGCGGCTTTGCAAGTCAGGGCTTAGGAACCGGTTTTGCGGTACCAGTCCGCAATGTTCCACAGCTCGCTGTCCCATACGTTCAGGACAACGCCACCCAGAGTGTTCGAGTGCGCCGACAGACGACCACGGTGCACCAGCGGGATCATACCGCCGTTCTGAACCATGATGTCGTTCAACTGCTTCGCGATTTCAGCACGCGCGTCAGCGCCTGCAGTTTCGGCGAGTTGGCCGTGCAGCTTGTCGAACTCTTCGTTGCAAAAGCGGCTGATGTTTTCACCTTGCCACTGCGTGTCAGGACGCGGGGCCTTGTCGCACAGGCCGTTGCCCAAGTAGGACTGCGGGTCGGTGCCGTTGAAGGTGTTGGCGTACATCTCGACGTCGGCATAGAACTTCTGGAAGGTATCGGGCGAGCCCGGGTCACCACCGAAGAAGACCGATGCGTTGATGTTGCGCAGCTCGGATTCGATACCGATCTGGCTCCACCATTCCTTGATCAGCGCCTGGAAGTCCTGACGGACGGCGTTGGTCGAGGTCTGATAGACGATTTTCAGCGGAACGCCGTCTTTTTCGCGAATTCCATCGCCATCGCTGTCGACGATGCCAGCGTCATCCAGCAGTTTTTTCGCGCCTTCAATATCCTGCGTGTCGCAGGTCATCGAGGTCGAGTTAACTGCGGCAGGTGCCGGAACCCAGTTACAGGTCACCTTGCCGGCCTGACCATAGCCGATTTCCACCAGCAGCGGACGGTCGATGGCCATGGACATGGCTTTGTAAACGGCCGGATCCTGCAGGAACGGATGCGGATGCGCAGCAGTCGAACGCTCGCCTTCCGGCAGATCGGGCGACGGGTTGGTCTGGTTCAGCATGATACGCTCGACCAGCGGGCCGAAGCCTGCGACCGGGGTGCCCTTGCCGCCTGCTTCCATCTGCGCGATCACTTCGGGCGCAAGCTGCAGGTTCCAGGCATAGTCGAACTCGCCGGTTTCCATGACCGCGCGACCAGCCGCTGTTGCATCGCCGCCGCCTTTGAAGGTTACGGTTGCAAAGGCCGGTTTCGCCGGGTCACGATAGTTTTCGTTTGCCGCGAAGGTGATCACGTCATTCGGCTTGAACTCGGTGACGACAAACGGGCCGGTGCCGATCGGATTGAAGTTCTCGGTGGTGCATTCCGGGGCCTTGGCGCCCATGCAGTCCGCGAACTGTGCGGCCTGAATGATCGGGCTTTCACCGCCGACGAAGGGGCCGTAGGGGAAGGGGGTCGGTGCGTCGAAAGTGACTTTGACGGTCAGATCGTCAATCGCCTCGACGTTGGTGACACCCTCGAACTTGGTGACCTGCGCGCAGCCGCCTTCAGGGTCCATGCAATAGTTCGCGGTAAAGATGACATCGGCCGCAGTGAATGGGGTGCCATCGGACCAGGTGATTCCCGGTGCGATTTTCCAAGTGATCGAGGTCAGGTCTTCGCTGACGCCGCCATTTTCAACAGTCGGAATTTCGGATGCCAGGAAGGGCACCATCTGGCCGTCTTGGTCATAGCGGGCGAGCGGTTCGATCACCAGCGAGGCAGCCTCGACATCCTTGGTGCCGCCCGACAGGAACGGGTTCATGATCGATGGGGCCTGCCAGTAAATAATGCTGACATTGCCGTCCGATCCACGCTCGGCCATGGCCATCGGGGCCATCGCCGTGCTTGCAATCGCACCAAGCAAAAGGGTTTTGATCTTCATCATACACTCCATGTTGGACACTTATGTGTCTTGTCGTATTCCGCATGGCCTGCGGATTTGGCGTTGCCGCGATGGGGTGCAGTGCGTTGAAAAACAACGATAACGGTGGTCACACGAACGTGTTTTCCGTCTTCTCCCCAAAACGGTTACGCGGCGTATCGAAACAGAGTTTTAGAAAATTGCAAGCCTTGCCTTCAGGAAAACCGGCAATGGGTTTGACTTTTCCCGCCCCCCCGCCTTAGCGTTTGGCACTCAAACCAAAAAGCCGCCAAGGGGAGAGCGCGCGTGCTGGATCAGCCTATTGCCCAGATCAAAAAACTACGGGTCGAGTTTCAGACCAAGGACGGTCCGGTGGTCGGCGTCGAGGATGTCTCGTTCGAGGTGAACCCCGGTGAAACCGTATGTATCGTTGGCGAATCCGGGTCCGGCAAGTCGGTGTCCTCGCTGTCGCTGATGCGGCTGGTCGAGTTTGGCGGGGGCGAGATCGCGGGCGGGCAATTGCTGTTTGATCGCCGCGATGGCGATGAGATGAACCTGGCAAATGCGGATCAGGATCTGATGAAACAGATTCGCGGCAATGAGATCGGGATGATCTTTCAGGAGCCGATGACCGCGCTGAACCCGGTGTTCACGGTGGGGCGGCAGCTGACCGAAGGATTGCGCATCCACAAGGATATGTCGAAGGCACAAGCCGAGGAGCGGGCGCTTGAGCTGCTGCGACAGGTCCGCATCCCCGAGCCTGAGCGGCGGTTGAAGCAGTATCCGCACGAACTGTCCGGCGGGATGCGGCAGCGCGTCGTGATCGCCATGGCCATGGCCTGCGAGCCGCGCCTGCTGATTGCGGATGAACCCACGACCGCGCTGGACGTGACCATTCAGGCCGAGATTCTGGCATTGATGGACCGTCTCAAGCGCGAAACCGGCACGGCGGTGATGTTCATCACCCATGACATGGCGGTGGTTGCGCAGATGGCCGATCGCGTCGTGGTTATGTTCCGGGGCAACAAGGTCGAAGAAGGTACGGTCACCGAGATCTTCGAGAATCCACAGCATGACTATACCAAGGCGCTACTGGCGGCAGTGCCGAAACTGGGCGAAATGCAAGGCAAGGCCGCGCCCGAGCCGATGAAGCTTTTGGGTGCCGAAGGCCAGAATATCGCGCCGATTCCCGGCACCGAAGAGGTGCTGTTGACGGTCAAAAACCTGACAACGCGCTTCCCGGTCAAAGGCGGGCTGCTGCGCCGGACGATTTCGAATGTGCACGCGGTTGAGGATGTCTCATTTACCCTGAACCGTGGCCAGACCCTCAGCCTTGTTGGTGAGTCGGGTTGCGGCAAATCTTCGGCCGGGCGGTCCATCCTGCGGCTGGTGGAGCCGATGGCGGGTGAGGTCGATCTGGACGGCGTCGACATCATGAAGCTGGACCCGGCGGGCCTGCGCAAGGCGCGGCTGGACATGCAGATGATCTTTCAGGACCCGTTTGCCTCGCTGAATCCGCAGATGCAACTGATCGATCAGGTGGCAGAGCCGATGCGCAACTACGGCGTCGCCTCGGGGCCCGAGTTGCAGGACCGCGTGGCACAACTGTTCGACAAGGTGCAACTGCCACGCAGCTTCATGCGCCGCTTCCCGCATGAGATGTCGGGTGGTCAGCGTCAACGGATCGCAATCGCCCGCGCGCTGGCCCTGAATCCCAAGCTGATCATCGCGGATGAGGCGGTCTCGGCGTTGGACGTCTCGGTGCAGGCGCAGGTGCTGAACCTGATGATGGAGCTGCAGTCTGAGTTGAGCCTCAGCTATCTGTTCATCAGCCATGACATGGCCGTGGTGGAACGGGTCAGCCACCACGTGGGCGTGATGTACCTGGGCCGGATCGTCGAATTGGGGCCGCGCGCGCGGGTGTTCGAGAACCCTCAGCATGCGTATACGCAGGCGCTGATGAAGGCGGTGCCGATTGCCGATCCGAACAAGCGGAAGTCGGAAAAAGATTTGAATTTCAAACCGATCCCGTCGCCAATTCATCCTATTGGCTACGCCCCCGAACCCTCGCAATACAACGAGGTCGAACCGGGCCATTTCGTTCTGACCACCGATAGCGGATATTAAGCCTGATGGCTGAACGCCTGTCTCCGCTTGAGATCATGACCAAGCTGATCTCATTTCCCACGGTCAGCCGCGACACCAACCTGCCGCTGGTGGATTGGGTCGAAAGCTATCTGGATAGCCACGGGATCGAGGCGCATCGCCGGCCGGACCCCGATCAGCCCCACAAGGCCGCTTTGTTCGCGCATGTCGGGCCTTGGGACGAGGGCGCTATTGTCCTGTCCGGTCACACGGATGTGGTGCCCGTCGACGGCCAGCCCTGGGATACTGATCCCTTCGTCGTCACCGAAAAAGACGGCAAGTATTTCGGGCGCGGCACCTGCGATATGAAAGGGTTCGACGCACTGGCCATCTGGGCGCTGGTCGAGGCGCATCACGCAGGCATCAAACGCCCGCTGCAACTGGCGCTGAGTTTTGACGAAGAGGTCGGCTGCACCGGTGCCCCACCGATGATCGAGGCGATGCAAGGGGTGCTGCCCAAAGGTTCCGCCGTGATTGTGGGTGAGCCTTCGGTGATGCAGGCTGTCACCGGCCACAAGGGCGGGTTCGGCTATGACACGCATATGGTTGGGTTCGAGGTGCATAGCTCGATCATGCACACCGGCGTCAACGCGATCATGGAGGCCGCGCCGCTTATCGACTGGGCCAACCGGCGCAATGCCGAGAATATGGCGGCGCAGCCTTCGGACATCGCGGCGGTGTTCGATCCGCCCTGGACGACGTGCCATGTGGGCATGATCGAAGGCGGTACCGCGCATAACATCACCGCCAAGGATTGTCGCTTCATGATGGATTTCCGAGTGGTGCCGGGGGAAAGCGCGGCGCAATGGCGCGCGGACTATCTGGAACAGGTGAAACAGGCCGAGGCCCGGATGCAGGCCGTTCACCCCGAGGCGCGCATCGATGTCACCGACCATTTCGCGGTGCCAGCGTTGGTGCCCGAAACCGAAGGTGAGGCCGAGATGCTGGTGCGCTCGCTCACCGGCGACAACGCCAGCCATGTGGTCAGCTATGGCACCGAGGCGGGGCAATTTCAGGAAGCCGGGTACTCCGCCGTCATCTGCGGCCCCGGCGATATCGCACAGGCGCATCAGCCAAATGAGTTCATTACGATTTCTCAATTCAATGCAGGCCAAAAATTCATGGAACGCTTGGTAGAGCGGCTCTGCGAATAACACTCTGATCGGAGGTCAAGGATGCCCGTCAAGAACCGGCTCGCCGAAATGCACGGCGAGATCACCAAATGGCGTCGCCACCTGCATATGCATCCCGAGTTGATGTATGACGTCGAAGAAACGGCAGGGTTTGTGGTCGATCGGCTGAAAGAGTTCGGCGTTGATGAGATTACGCCCGGGATCGGCAAGACCGGGGTGGTAGCGGTCATCAAGGGACGCACTGATACCAAAGGCCGTGTCATCGGGCTGCGGGCGGACATGGATGCGTTGCCCATCGAAGAGGCGACGGGGCTGGACTATGCCTCGACCGTTTCGGGCAAGATGCACGCCTGCGGGCATGACGGGCATACCTCGATGCTGCTGGGCGCGGCGCAGTATTTGGCTGAAACGCGGAACTTCGACGGTACGGTTGTGCTGATCTTCCAGCCTGCCGAAGAAGGCGGAGCAGGTGGTCTGGCCATGTGTCAGGACGGGCTGATGGAGCGTTGGGGCATTCAGGAAGTTTACGGAATGCACAATATGCCGGGGATGCCGGTCGGAGAGTTTGCAATCCGACCAGGCGCGCTGTTGGCCTCGTCCGATGAGTTCGAAATCATCGTGACCGGCAAAGGGGGCCATGCCGCGGCGCCGCATGAGGCGGTGGATACAACCCTTGTGGCCTCGCATATTGTTGTGGCTTTGCAATCGGTTGTGTCGCGTACCGTTGATCCGATCAAACGCGTGGTGCTGACGGTTGGAACCTTTGTGACGGACAGCGTCGCCTCGAACGTAATCGCGCATACGGTGCGATTGAAAGGCACGGTTCGGACGCTTGACCCCGAATACCGCAAGATTGCGGAAGAACGCGTGCGTCGGATTGCCGAAGACACGGCCTCGGCCTTCGATGCAAAAGCCGAAATGACATGGACGCCGGGATACCCGGTCACCGTGAATTCCGAGGCCGAAACCGGATATGCCGCCGAGGCCGCTGAAGCGGTCGCAGGCAAGGTCAATGACAGCACCGATCCGATCATGCCGTCCGAAGATTTCGCCTACATGCTTGAAGAACGGCCCGGAGCCTACATCTTTATCGGAAACGGGGACACGGCGATGTGCCATCACCCGGAATACAACTTCGACGACGACGCCATTCCCGCCGGGTGCAGCTGGTTTGCTGAGCTGGTGGAACGACGATTGCCCGTCGCCTGATTTGGGAGGATCAAATGCCAATCAAGAACCGACTTGCCGAAATGCACGAGGAAATCACCGGTTGGCGGCGGGATATCCATCAGCACCCCGAGATCCTGTATGAAACCCACCGCACCAGCGCTTTGGTCGCCGAAAAGCTGAAAGCGTTCGGCTGTGATGAGGTTGTGACCGGTATTGGCCGCACCGGCGTTGTTGGCGTGATCAAGGGCAAGACCGATACGCAGGGCCGCGTGATCGGGTTGCGTGCCGATATGGATGCGCTTCCGATGCAGGAGCAGACGGGTCTCGACTACGCTTCCAAGACCGAAGGCGCGATGCACGCTTGCGGCCATGATGGCCACACGGCGATGGTGCTGGGGGCTGCGAAATACCTGTCCGAAACCCGGAACTTTGATGGCACCGCCATCGTGATCTTTCAGCCCGCCGAAGAAGGTGGCAATGGCGCCGAGGCGATGTGCAAGGACGGTCTGATGGACCGGTTCGGCATCCAAGAAGTCTATGCCATGCACAATGTGCCCGGTGTGCCGACCGGGCAGTTTGCCATTCGGTCGGGCCCATTGCTGGCCGCAGCGGATGAGTTCGACATTCATCTGGAAGGCCGCGGTGGTCACGCTGCCAAGCCGCAGGAGACCATCGATACAACCGTCATGCTGTCTCAGTTGATTGTTGCGCTGCAAACCATCGTGTCGCGCAACGCGGACCCGATCTTGCAGGCGGTTCTGTCCGTGACTTCAGTCGAAACCTCTTCCAAGGCGTTCAACGTGATCCCTCAGTCGGCACAGGTGAAGGGCACCGTGCGGACGCATTCGAACGACATGCGCGACATGATCGAAGCGCGACTGAGCGAGGTGGCGCAGGGCATCGCTGAAACTTTTGGCGGCACGGTCAAAGTGACCTATACACGTGGCGTTCCGGTGACGATCAATGCCGAGGAACAGACGGGCTATGCTTCTGAGGCCGCCGTTTTCGTGGGCGGCAGCTGTGGCGAAGCGCCGATGGTGATGGGGGGCGAGGATTTCTCGTTCATGCTGGAAGAACGCCCGGGTGCCTTTATCGTGCTGGGCAATGGAGACAGCGCCGGGCTGCACCACCCCGAATACAATTTCAATGATGAGATCATCCCGATGGGATGCTCGTGGTTTGCCGAAATGGTCGAGCGCCGGATGCCGGCGGCTTGAGATAGGAGAGAGAAGAGATGCCAGTTAAGAACCGCTTTGCTGAATTGCAGAATGAAATCACCGCATGGCGACGGGATATTCATGAGAACCCCGAAATCTTGTTCGAAACCCATCGCACCAGTGCGCTGGTCGCCGAAAAGCTGAAAGAGTTTGGCTGCGATGAGATCGTGACCGGGATCGGACGGACCGGTGTTGTGGGCGTGATCAAGGGCAAGTCCGACACCAAGGGCAAAGTCATCGGTCTGCGCGCGGACATGGATGCGTTGCCGATCCATGAGGCGACGGGGCTGGACTATGCCTCGAAAACCGACGGGGCGATGCATGCCTGTGGCCATGACGGCCATACGGCAATGCTGCTGGGAGCGGCGAAATACCTGTCGGAGACGCGCAATTTCGATGGCACCGTTGTGGTGATTTTCCAGCCCGCAGAAGAGGGCGGCGGCGGCGGTCGTGAAATGTGCGAAGACGGCATGATGGAGCGCTGGAACATTCAGGAGGTTTACGGGATGCATAACTGGCCGGGGCGTCCGGTGGGCAGCTTTGCGATCCGTCCGGGATCGTTCTTTGCGGCGACCGATCAGTTCGACATCACCTTCGAGGGCCGCGGAGGTCACGCCGCCAAACCGCAAGAGACGGTGGATACGACTGTGATGACGGCGCAGGCCGTGTTGGCGCTGCAGACGATTGCCTCGCGCAATGCGGACCCGATTGATCAGGTGGTGGTGTCGGTGACGTCGTTTGAGACCTCGTCAAAAGCGTTCAACGTGATCCCGCAGACGGTGCAGATCAAAGGCACCGTGCGCACCATGAGCAAAGAGATGCGCGATCTGGCCGAGACCCGGATCAACGAGATTTGCGCCGGGGTCGCGGCGACTTTTGGGGGCACGGCGGATGTGACCTATATCCGGGGCTACCCGGTGATGGTGAACAGTGATGAGCAGACGGATTTTGCCGCTGAGGTGGCGAAGTCGGTCTCAGGCGGCTGTGATGAAGCACCTCTGGTCATGGGGGGCGAAGATTTCGCCTTTATGCTGGAGGAGCGTCCGGGGGCTTATATTCTGGTGGGGAATGGTGATACGGCCATGGTGCATCACCCCGAGTATAACTTCAACGACGAAGCGATTCCGGCCGGGTGCAGCTGGTGGGCCGAGATCGTTGAGCAGCGGATGCCTGCGGCCTGAATGGGGTAAGCGAGGGGCCAGCCCCTCGCGCTCCCCGGGATATTTTTAGCCAGATGAAGGAGGATCCTGTGCGCGCAGGTCAAGCTGGGTGCATAAGGTTTCGATGACCGTATCCAGCGCGGAGGCTTGGGTATTGACGCAGGATTGGGCGGCGGCGCGGGCTTTGGTCAACGCCTCAGTGTCTGAGAGCCAGTGGTCGATGGCTTTGGTCAGGTCTGGGGCGGTCTGGACTTCGATGGCACCGCCGGTGTCGATCAGGGGCGCGAAGGTTTCGGCGAAGTTGAACGTGCCCGGGCCAGTGAGGACGGCAGCCCCGGACTGGACGGGTTCGAAGGGGTTGTGGCCCCCGATCTCGTTGAGCGAACCGCCGAGGAAAACGATTGGGCTGAGCGCGTACCATGTGCCCAGCTCACCCAGCGTGTCAGCCATGTAGACTTGGGTGTCGTGGGTGATCGGTTGGTTGGCGCTGCGCGTGGCATGGGTCAGGTCGGCCTGCGCGATCAACTTGGCGATATCGTCGCGGCGCTCGGGGTGGCGCGGGACAAGCAGCAGCAGCAGGTCGGGCCGCTGGGTCAGCAGGGCAGCGTGGGCGGCCAGAACCGTTTCTTCCTCGCCAGCGTGGGTTGAGCTTGCGATCCAGATCGGACGGTCTCCGATTTGCGCTTTGATTTGCGCCAGCGCGGCGTCGTCGACCGGTAGCGGGTCCGACATCGCCTTGAGGTTGGTGCCAGGGCGGACCCGCTCAGCCCGCGCGCCCATCGCGAGCAGGTTGCTGGCGGTTTTGTCATTCTGGGTCAGGAACAGCCGGAATTGATCCAATAGGAAGTGGGCGGTCTTGGGGCGTTTCTTCCAGGCCGCAACGGATTTGTCGGACAGACGCGCGTTCAGAAGCGCCAGAGATGTGCCCCGGGCTGTGCTATCGACGATCAGGCGAGGCCAGAGCTCGCTTTCGACGAAGATCCCGGCATCCGGCCGCCAATGATTCAGAAAACGACGTACCGGGGCCGCGGTGTCCAGAGGCGGGTATTGGTGACGCGTGCGGGGCGGCAGGCGTTTCTGGATCAGCGCGGCCGAGGTGGGGGTTCCGGATGTGATGAGGAATTCGGCATTCGGCAGTCGGTCGCCCAGACGTTTGATCAGGCTCAGGACCGACAGGCTTTCGCCGACGCTGGCGGCGTGAAACCAGATCAGTTGGCCTGCGGGGCGGGGCAGGCTGGCATGGCCCAGACGTTCCTGTTGCCGCTGCTCGGGTACGCCCGCGTCTCGCAGCTTGTTGCGGACGGTGCGCCAAACCAGCGGCCACAGCAGCGCGGTTGCGCCGCAATACAAGGTGTAGATCAGCGTTGGACGCGGGCCCGGGGCGGGCATGTCAGCCGCCTGTGTGGCTCATGTGGCGGCTCATCCGGCCGTCGACCGCCTGACGGGAATAGTCGAAGTCGTGCCCCTTGGGTTTGAGGGTGATGGCCGCACGGATCGCATCTTCGAGCGGTTGTTCTGTCTCGGGGTGGTCGCGCAGGGCGCCACGCAGATCGGCCATGTCCTCTTGCCCAAGGCACATGAAAAGCTCTCCGGTGCAGGTCAGGCGCACGCGGTTGCAGCTTTCGCAGAAGTTATGGCTGAGCGGCGTGATGAATCCGATCTTCTGGTCCGATTCTTCCAGCCGGACATAGCGGGCCGGGCCGCCCGTGCGCTCGGCCAGATCGGTGACTGTGTAGTGGTTCTCGTATTCCTTGCGCACGTCTTTCAGGGACCAGTACTGATCCAGCCGGTCCTCGTTGCCGATATCGCCCATGGGCATGACTTCGATCCAGGTCAGGTCCATATCGCGTTCTGCACACCATTCGGTGATGCGGGGCAGTTCGGGCTCGTTAAAGCCTTTCAGCGCCACGGCGTTGATCTTGATCCGCAGACCGGCCTTTTGCGCTGCGTCGATGCCGTTCAGCACCTGTTTCAGGCGGCCCCAGCGGGTGATGCTGGCAAATTTGTCGTCGTCAAGAGTGTCTAGCGAGACATTCACGCGGCGGACGCCCGCCGCATACAGGTCTTCCGAAAACCGATGCAACTGCGAACCGTTGGTCGTCAGGGTCAGTTCCTTCAGCGCGCCGCTATCCAGGTGCCGTGTCATATTATGGAAGAATGACATGATGTTACGGCGCACCAGAGGCTCACCCCCGGTGATGCGCAGTTTTTCGACGCCCATCTTAATGAAGGTCGTACACATCCGATCCAGCTCTTCCAGCGTCAGAAGGTCCTTTTTGGGCAGGAACTTCATGTCCTCGGACATGCAATAAACGCACCGGAAATCGCAGCGGTCCGTGACGGAGACGCGGAGATAGGTGATGGCGCGGGCAAACGGGTCGATAAGCGGTGCTGTCATGGTTCTTAGGTAAAGCGCAAGTTAGGCCGCGGCAAGGGTGAACTGTGCTTTGGACTGGTGCAGATGGGCACAGGGCGATAGGCTTTGGTCATGAAATATCTGTTGCTTTTGCTATGTGTTGCGGTTGCGGGTTGCGACGTGATCCGGTCGACCAGTGATCGGGTGTTCGGTGCGCCTGATGCCGCGCCAGATCCTGCGCCAACTGTTGTCGAGCCCACGCCAGAGGTGCAGCCCGCGGCGGTGGAGACCGGGTGGAGCGGCGCAAAGACGACGGTGGCCGGGTTGGGAGATCCGAATACGCCGGGGCGCTGGCTGCAGACCCCGCTTGTGCAGGCCGAAACCAATGGCCGGGTGGTCGTGCCGCGTACCGGGGCGCAGGCCTATGTCACGCTGGTGCCCGCGCCCGAGGGTGGCGGCAGTCGCCTGTCGCTTGAAGCGATGCGGGCGCTGTTGGTCCCGTTTGATGAATTGATCGAGCTACAGGTCTACTCGGACTGATCGCGCAGGTATTTACCGGCTTCTTTGCGGGCAAAGGGTTTCATTGCGGCGCCGTGCTGATTGAGAAAGGCGCCGGTGCGGTCGGGGTCGTGTTTCGAAAGCTCACGCAGCCACCAGGCGATAGCCTTCTGAATGAACCAGTCCCGGTCGGGCACGTAAGCTACGGCCCAGCGCAGAATCCGGTCACGGCATTCAAGCTCTTGGGGCTTTGGGTGGTTCTGTTTGGTCCACGGCAGGGTTGCCACAAGGGCCGCGCGGCGGGTCCACATATGATCTGAGGTGGTCCAGAGTTCGACCTGATCCAGCCGCGTGGGGTCGGCGGTCAGACGCTTTTGCAGGGCCATGCAGGCGTGATCGGCCACCGCCCAGGCATCGAAATCGGGCAGCCAGCTTTGCAGAAGATCCCAGACCCCGTTATCGGGCCGGATGCGCGCCTGCGTCAGTAGCTTGGCGGCGGCCAGCCTGCCTTCGTGGATATTGGTTTGCCAGAGGGCGTCTGCCAGATCGACCCGGGCCGAAATGTCTAGTTCGCGCCGCCAGAGCTTGGTCAGGTCATTCAGGATCGGATTGGCGACGCCCAGGTAGGGGCGGTCGGCCTTGTGATAGGCCGCCATCTTTCCGGCCCGGTCGGGGTCGGCATGGGCTTTGATCTGATCCAGATAGGCGTCGGGTGCGCCGCTCATTCGACGGTTACCGATTTCGCAAGGTTGCGCGGCTGGTCCACATCTGTCCCCTTGGCGACGGCGGTGTGATAGGCCAGCAACTGCGCCGGCACCGAATACAGGATCGGGGCGATGCTGGTGTGGATATGCGGCATCCTGATTGTGCTCCAGACCCCGTCCTGGGCGTCGGCGATGCCATCATCGTCCGAGATCAGAATGACCTTGCCCTTGCGTGCCATAACCTCTTGCATGTTGGAAACCGTTTTGTCGAATACGGCATCGCGCGGGGCCATCACGACCACCGGCATGTGCTTGTCGATCAGGGCGATCGGGCCGTGCTTCAGTTCGCCCGACGCATAGCCTTCGGCGTGTATGTAGCTGATTTCCTTTAGCTTCAGCGCGCCTTCCATCGCCAGCGGATACATCAGGCCGCGCCCCAGAAACAGAACGTCGCGCGCCTCGGACAGGCGCTGAGCGGCCTGACGGATGACCTCGCTCTGATCCAGTGCGGTGTTCAGGACGGCAGGCAGTCCGCGCAGGGCGGCGGCGTGGTCGGCCAGTTCCTCGTCATTCAGCGTACCCCGGTCGGCGGCCGCCTTCAGCGCCAGCATCAGCAACACGCTTAGCTGGCAGGTGAACGCCTTGGTCGAGGCGACGCCGATCTCGACGCCCGCATGGATCGGCAGCGCCACATCGCTTTCGCGCGCGATCGAGCTTTCGGGCACATTCACCACCGAGACGATCTTGTCCGCCTTGCCTTCGCAATAGCGCAGTGCCGCCAGCGTGTCGGCGGTCTCGCCCGACTGGCTGACAAACAGGGCCAGCGTACGGTCGGTGATCGGAGGTTCGCGATAGCGGAACTCGCTGGCGATATCGACCTCGACAGGCATCTGAGCCAGCTGCTCGAACCAGTATTTGGCGGTGAGGCAGGCGTAGTAGGCGGTGCCACAGGCCACCATGGTCAACCGGTCCAGCTGTGAAAAGTCCAATTCGTCGGGCAGGATGACGCGGTCGCCGCCAGTGGGCAGATACGAGCGGATCGCCTCGGCCACCACGACCGGCTGCTCGGCGATTTCCTTGGCCATGTAGTGCTTGTGCCCACCCTTGTCGGTACGCGCCTGATCAATGCGGATCTGCCGCATCTCGCGGTTGGCGATCTCACCGGCCTCGTTGCGGATTTCAAGCGAGGTGCGAGTCAGAACCGCGCGGTCGCCTTCTTCCAGATAGGTGATCCGATCCGTCAGCGGTGCCAGCGCAATCGCGTCCGAACCCACATACATTTCATCGTCACCGTGACCGATGGCCAGAGGCGAGCCCTTGCGGGCGGCCACGATCAGATCGTCCTGCCCGTTGAACAGGAAAGCCAGCGCAAACGCCCCGTCCAGCCGGTCAATGGCCTTGAAGGCGGCCGCGACCGGGTCAAGGCCCGATGCCATGTAATGTTCCGTCAGCAGCGCAACGGTTTCGGTGTCGGTTTCCGTTTCGAACCCGATCCCATGTGCAGCCAGTTCTGCCCGCAGCTCGCGGTAATTCTCGACGATACCGTTATGCACGACGGCAACCGGCCCGGCCTTGTGGGGATGAGCGTTGCCGACTGACGGCGCGCCATGGGTGGCCCAGCGGGTGTGGCCGATGCCGGATTTGCCGGGCAGGGGATCGTGCACCAGCAGATCGCTGAGATTGACCAGCTTGCCCACGGCCCGCCGCCGGTCCAGCGTGCCGTCATTGACGGTCGCAATCCCGGCGCTGTCATAACCGCGATATTCCAGCCGCTTCAGCGCCTCGACCAGAATGGGGGCTGCTTCGTGACTGCCCAGAACACCTACGATTCCACACATGGCTCAGGCTCCTCCGTCGCGGCGCGCTTTTTTCGCCTTCAGCATATCAAACAGTTTTCGCGCATAGCCGGGTTTGTTGTCCTGCCGCGCGCGGGCGACGGCGAGGGCATCTGGTTCCACATCTTTCGTCACCACAGTGCCGGTTGCCGTCATGGCCCCATCGCCCAGCGAGACCGGAGCGACCAGCATCGTGTTCGACCCGATGAACACATTTTCCCCGATCGTGGTCTTGTGTTTCATCACGCCGTCATAGTTGCAGGTGATCGTGCCCGCACCGATATTGGTCGCTGCCCCGACCGAGGCATCGCCCACATAGCTGAGGTGATTCACCTTCGCACCTTCGGCGATCTCGGCATTCTTGATCTCGACGAAATTACCGACGCGGGTGTTTTCGGCCAGTTCCGTGCCCGGGCGCAGCCGGGCATAGGGGCCAACGGTGGCGCCTCGGCTGACATGACAGCCTTCCAGATGCGAAAACGCCCGAATGGTGGCACCGCTTTCGACGGTTACGCCGGGGCCGAAGACCACGTTTGGTTCGATCACGGTGTCGCGCCCGATGGCGGTGTCTGCGGCTAGATACACCGTGTCGGGGGCCATCAGCGTGACGCCCAGATCCAGCAACTCGGCCCGTGCGCGCGTCTGAAAGATCGCGTCCGCGGCGGCCAGATCCGCGCGCGAGTTCACGCCCAATGTCTGTGCTTCGTCACAGGCCACTGCGGTGACGCGCAGGCCGCGCTTCCGGGCGATCTCGACAATATCGGTCAGATAGTATTCGCCCGACGCGTTGTCATTTCCAACTGCGTCAATCAGCGAGAACAACGTTTGCGCGTCGCAGGCCATAAGACCAGAGTTGCAAAGGGTTATGGCGCGCTCTTCATCCGATGCGTCCTTGAATTCGACAATCCGTTCCAGCATTTCGCCGTTCATGACAAGGCGGCCATAACGCGCGGGATCGGCTGCCTCGAAGCCCAGGATGACCAGATCATTCCCGGCCCGCGCGGCGATCATCCGTTCCAGCGTATCGGGTTGCAGAAACGGGGTGTCGCCAAACAGAACGACCGCATCGCCCTCGAACCCTGCCAACGCATCACGAGCCTGGGCGACGGCGTGCGCGGTGCCCAGTTGCTCTTGCTGCACCACGATCTGCGCGGTCTCGTCCTCGGCCTGCGCCACTTTCGAGACCGCCTCGGCCCCGTGGCCTGTGACGATCACAGTGTACTGAGGCGACAGGACGGCCCCGGCGCGCATGGCATGGACCAGCATCGGGGTTTGCGCGATGGGATGCAGGACTTTGGGAAGGTCAGAGTTCATTCTTGTGCCTTTCCCGGCGGCAAGAATGACAAGGGCGGTGGTCATGAAATCGTTTTCTCTTTGTGTTTTGATGCGGCCCGTTTTATCCGCTGTGATCAAGGGCGCAAGCGGTTCTGGCATCAAAGAAGATTGCCGTTTGCAACATGACACGGCGAAAACCCGCTGAGGCAGGAGGCGACATGCGCACGGTGATCTTCGATCTGGACGGCACGCTGGCGGATACATCCGGCGATCTGCTGGCCGCCGCGAACCACTGTTTCCGGCAGATGGGGCATGGCGACGTGCTGATCCACGATCAGGATGCAGGCGTCGCGCTGCGCGGGGGGCGGATGATGCTGACCCATGGGCTGAAACGCGTCGGTGCTTATGCGGAAGAGACGGTTCTGGCCTACTACCCCGTGCTGCTCGACGCCTATGCCGAGGCAATCGATACCCATACAAGGTTCTACCCCGGTGCCATTGCGGCGGTCGAGCGCCTTGCAGATGCCGGTTATGGTGTCGGAATCTGCACCAACAAGCCCGAGGCGCTGGCTGATCTTCTGCTGACCCGGCTGGGGGTACGCGACCGGTTTGCCTCGCTGGTGGGGGCCGATACGCTGCCGGTGCGCAAGCCCGACCCCGAACCGCTGCGCGAGGCGGCGCGGCGGGCGGGTGGCCATCCCGATCACTGCGTCCTGATCGGCGACTCGGACACCGACCGGAATACGGCGCGGGCCGCCGGGGTGCCTTCGGTTCTGGTGACCTTTGGCCCCTCGGGCGATGATATGGCGGCGCTGGAGCCTGAGGCGCTGCTGCATCATTTTGATGATTTACCGAAACTGGTCTCCGATTTGATCGGAGCGGCGGTGTGATCCCTTGACCCGGGCGGCAGCCGGTATCAGAACAGCCTTATGACCGAGACCTTTACCGGCAGCTTCACCCAGCAGGAACCGATCCCCGATGAGGCCATCGAGGCGGCGCTGGCCGTGCTGCATCATGGCCGACTGCATCGCTACAATGTCACGCCCGGCGAGTTGAGCGAGACGGCATTGCTGGAACAGGACTTTGCCGCGCAGATGGGCGCGAAATACTGTCTGGCGGTGGCGTCGGGCGGGTATGCTCTGGCCACCGCGCTGCGGGCGGTGGGGGTAAGGCCCGGTGATGCGGTGCTGACCAATGCCTTTACGCTGGCTCCGGTGCCGGGGGCGATTGCCTCGGTTGGTGCGCGGCCGGTGTTTGTGGGCGTGACCGAGGCGCTGACGATTGATCTGGACGATCTGGCGGCCAAGCTGGATCAGGCGCGGGTGCTTATGCTGAGCCATATGCGCGGCCATCTGTGCGACATGGACCGGCTGATGCAGATATGTGATGCCGCCGGGGTCACCGTGATCGAGGATTGTGCGCATACGATGGGGGCTGCCTGGCGCGGGCAGATGTCCGGGCGGCAAGGTGCCATCGGGTGCTATTCCTGTCAGACCTACAAGCATGTCAACTCGGGCGAGGGCGGTCTGCTGATCACCGATGATCCCGAGATTGCGGCGCGGGCGATTATGCTGTCGGGGTCCTATATGCTCTATGAACGTCATCTGGCCGCGCCGGGGCCTGAAGTATTCGAGCGGATCAAATATGACACGCCCAATATCTCGGGCCGGATGGACAACCTGCGGGCCGCGATCCTGCGCCCGCAACTGCGCGATCTGGACCGGCAGGTCACGCGCTGGAACGAGCGCTATGCCGAGGTTGAGGCCGGTCTGCGCGGGACACCGGGCCTGACGGTTGTCGAACGGCCCTCGGACGAGACCTATGTGGGATCGTCGATCCAGTTTCTGTTGCTGGATTGGTCGCCCGAGCGCATTGCCGAGGTGATCAGCCGCTGCGCCGCGCGGGGTGTCGAGCTGAAGTGGTTCGGCGGTGACGAGCCCAGTGGCTTTACCTCGCGCTATGATAGCTGGCGTTATGCGGACAGTGACCGGATGCCGGACAGTGACCGTATTCTGGCCGGGATCATGGATATGCGGGTGCCGCTGACCTTTTCCATCGAAGATTGCCGCCTGATCGCGCGGATCATCCGCGCCGAGGTGGGCACCGTCTATCAGTCGTAATCCAACGGAGTGCGCTTTCAGCGCACGCTCGATTTTTGGCAAAACGCCGCCCTTTGCGGGCGTCGCTTTGTGCACTGTCGTTGACCGGAGGTGGATTCGCTGCTATCTGATTATTGAACACTTGTTCATTAACTCAATCGGAGGTGTCCCGCATGTTCACGGCCACAATGCAATTCGATCTGGGCGAGGACGTGAACGCCCTGCGCGAGATGGTTCATCGCTGGGCGCAGGAACGCGTGAAGCCGATGGCGGCAGAGATTGACGCCTCGAACGCTTTTCCTAATGAGCTGTGGAAAGAGATGGGCGATCTTGGCCTGCTGGGCGTCACGGTGCCCGAGGAATATGGCGGGGCAGGGATGTCTTATCTGGCCCATACCATCGCGGTGGAAGAGGTGGCGCGGGCTTCGGCCTCGGTGTCGTTGTCCTATGGGGCGCATTCGAACCTGTGCGTGAACCAGATCAAGTTGAACGGCTCTGCGGAGCAGAAGCAGAAATACCTGCCGCGCCTGATCTCGGGCGATCATGTGGGGGCGCTGGCCATGTCCGAGCCCTCGGCCGGGTCGGATGTGGTGTCGATGAAGTTGCGCGCCGAGAAGCGCAACGATCACTACCGGCTGAACGGCAACAAGTACTGGATTACCAACGGGCCGGATGCGGATACCCTTGTGGTTTATGCCAAGACCGACCCTGAGGCGGGGTCAAAAGGGATCACTGCTTTTCTGATCGAGAAAGAGATGACGGGTTTCTCGACCTCGCCCCATTTCGACAAGCTGGGGATGCGTGGGTCGAATACGGCTGAGCTGATCTTTGAAGATGTCGAGGTGCCGTTCGAGAATGTCCTGGGCGAAGAAGGCCGGGGCGTTGCCGTTCTGATGTCCGGTCTCGACTATGAACGCGTTGTGCTGGCCGGGATCGGCACCGGCATCATGGCGGCCTGTCTGGATGAGGTCATGCCTTATCTGGCCGAGCGTAAGCAGTTCGGCAAACCAATCGGCAGTTTCCAACTGATGCAGGGCAAGATTGCGGATATGTATACCGCGATGAACTCGGCGCGCGCCTATGTCTATGAGGTGGCCAAGGCCTGTGATCGGGGGGACGTGACCCGTCAAGATGCGGCGGCGTGCTGTCTTTATGCGTCCGAGCAGGCGATGGTGCAGGCGCATCAGGCCGTACAGGCGCTGGGCGGGGCCGGGTTCCTGTCGGATGCGCCGGTTAGCCGGATTTTCCGTGATGCCAAGCTGATGGAGATCGGCGCGGGCACCAGCGAAATTCGCCGGATGCTGATCGGGCGCGAAATGATGAATGAGATGCGGTGACGAAAAACCCCGCGGCCGGGTAGGCCGCGGAGCTTTGATGTGATTGGATCAGAAGCGATGAACGTAGGACACGCCCACCAGCCATGGGTCAATCTCGACGGTTCCGATATCGGCACCGTCCAGAGTGGCGTCCGAGTCGATGTCGAACCAGCGCACGTTCAGACGGACCGCACCCGCATCCGAGACGGCATAGTCCACACCGGCCTGCAGTGCGATACCGACCGAGTTATCAAGCTCGAGGTCGCCCAGCGACGACTGCTCGTCGAAGAAGATGGTGTAGTTCACGCCCGCGCCGACATACGGCGTCCAGGCGCTGCCCGTCGGGATGTGATAGTTCAGCGACAGGGTGGGCGGCAGGTGATCGACGCTGCCGATCTCGGTGCCCCCAAGCGAGACATCGTGGTCGTAGGGGGTCGAGGCCAGAAGTTCGATGCCCAGATTGTCGCGGATGAAGTATTCGACCGTAAAGATCGGGCGGGTGTCCGAACCGACTTCGGCGTCCAGACCGGCCAGGGTGCCGTTATCGGACTTGGGGTCCAGATAACCGAGACCTGCACCAAGCGTCCAATCGCCTTGCGATTGGGCGAAAGCGGGGGCGGCCAGCGCGACAAGTGCGGTAGAAAGAGTCAAAGCGGCGAGTTTCTTTGTCATATTCATGCCTTTTGTTTTGTTGGTTCCCAAGTTCTGGGGGCAGGGCTGCGCGGGAACTCTGATCTGCATCAAATTGTCGTGACAGAGGTGGGCGGCGATGCTTGCTCAGAGGCCTGTAAAACAAGGGTGATTGATCATGCATCCCGATAAGGTCATACCGGGTTTGCGCCCTGATCAAAGCTGGGCGCTGCCCGACCGGCTGAGTATGGCGCGGCAATGCCTGTCGCGGCCGCCCGGGCAGACGGCGATCTTGGACCTGACACGGGATGGGTGCCGTCCAGTTACCTTTGGCGAGCTCGGCGCTATGACCGACGGTATCGCGCGCGTGTTGCTGGGGCAGGTTCAGCCCGGCGAGCGGGTGGGTGTGTTGCTCAGCCAGTCGCCCTGGTGTGCGGCGGCGCATCTGGCGATCTGGAAGATCGGAGCGATCTCGGTGCCATTGTTCAAGCTGTTCAAGCACGACGCGCTGGCCTCTCGGGTCGGCGACGCGGGCGCGCGGCTGGTTCTGACCGATACCGATGGCGCGGCTTTACTGGGCGATCTGGCCCAGCCGCTGATCGCGGACGAAATCGGTGAAGAGGGCGCGGCGGTGCCCTTTGCCGATACCGGACCCGAGGACCCTGCCGTGCTGATCTACACCTCGGGCACCACGGGCAGCCCCAAGGGGGCGCTGCATGGGCACCGGGTTCTGACCGGCCACTTGCCGGGCGTGTCGATCAGCCACAATCATCTGCGTCCGGGCGATTGCCTCTGGACGCCCGCCGACTGGGCCTGGATCGGAGGGTTGTTTGACGTCCTGATGCCCGGTCTGGCGCTGGGCATCCCGGTGGTCGCTGCCCGGCTCGAGAAGTTCTCGCCCGAGGCCTGCGCCGACGTGGTGGCGCGCGGCGGTGTGCGCAACATCTTCTTTCCACCAACCGCGCTGCGGATGCTGAAAGCCGCCGATCAGTCGATCCCCGGTCTGCGTTCGGTGGCATCGGGGGGTGAGCCTTTGGGGGCCGAGATGCTGGCCTGGGGGCAGCAGGCGTTCGGCCTGACGATCAACGAGTTCTATGGCCAGACCGAATGCAACATGGTCGTGTCTTCTTGTACCGAGGACTTCCCGGTGCGCCCCGGCTGTATCGGCAAACCGGTTCCGGGCCATGAGGTTGCGGTCGTCGATGACGACGGCCAGCCAACGGATGAAGAGGGCGACGTTGCGATCCGGCGCGGCTCGGCCGCGATGCTGCTGGAATACTGGAACCGGCCCGAGGCGACGGCTGAGAAGTTCCGGGGTGACTGGTTGATCACCGGAGACCGCGGCGTGTGGGAGGGCGACTATCTGCGCTTCGTGGGCCGCGACGACGATGTGATCACGTCTGCCGGATACCGCATCGGCCCTGCGGAGATCGAAGATTGCCTGCTGACCCACCCGGCGGTGGCAACGGTCGGCGTGGTCGGCAAGCCCGACCCGCTGCGGACCGAGATCGTGAAGGCTTATGTGGTGTTGAAGCCGGGGGCCGAAGCGACGGGCGCGGAGCTGCAGGCGTGGGTCAAGGACCGTCTGGCGCAGTATTCCTATCCGCGTGAGGTGGCGTTTTTGGACGAGCTGCCGATGACGGTGACGGGGAAGGTGATCCGAAAGGAATTGAAGGCGCGGGCGATGGGGGAAGTTCACGAATGAAGCGACTTCTGACACTGAGTGTTCTGTGCTTTGGCGCCGCCACTCCGCTAGCTTCTGAGGAAACGATAGAAACGCTGGATGTCCCAGCTTGGTTTGACGGTTGCACAGCGCTTTCAAGCACCATCATAGCGGACGAAATGGATACTCGATGTATGTCGTCAGCATATGATTATTGCGAGCTTGGGCATCCACCCGAGGACCCGCGCGATTGCATGGAGAAGTTGAACGCGCATCTTCTGGCAAAGACCCTAGAAATCGCGGATGGCTTGCCAGATCAAGTAGCAGGTTTGAGCGGCTTAAAGAAATGGTCTTACCCGCGTCGTTTGGAGAAATTCAGAAATGATGAATTCGATCCAGACTGCTCTCAAATGACAGAGTTTATGTGTGAGACTTTTAATATCGTAGTGCGATGGAGCGCAGCCAGAGATCTTGAACGGTTGTCAGATGCGCCCGGAGGATCGGAAACAGAATGAAACTCACATCCAAAGCCATGCCCACCTCTGAGGGCTTCAAGGCCAACCATACAGCCCACCTCGAGGCGTTGGCGCAAATCTCTGCCGCCGCCGAGTCCGCCCGCTTAGGCGGGGGTGAGAAATCCCGCGCGCGGCATGAGTCTCGGGGCAAGATGCTCCCGAGACGTCGGGTGGCGAACCTGCTGGACCCGGGGTCTCCGTTTCTGGAAATCGGTGCGACGGCGGCGCATGGGATGTATGGCGATGCCGCGCCTTGTGCCGGGGTGATCGCGGGCATTGGCCGGGTGCAGGGGCGCGAGGTCATGGTGGTGTGCAACGATGCCACCGTGAAGGGCGGTACGTATTACCCGATGACCGTCAAGAAACACCTCCGCGCGCAGGAGATTGCCGAAGAAAACCATCTGCCCTGCATCTATCTGGTCGATAGCGGCGGCGCGAACCTGCCCAATCAGGATGAGGTCTTCCCCGACCGAGATCACTTTGGCCGCATCTTCTACAACCAAGCGCGGATGAGCGCGAAGGGGATTGCTCAGATTGCTGTCGTGATGGGCTCTTGCACGGCGGGTGGTGCCTATGTGCCTGCGATGTCGGACGTGACGATCATCGTCAAGGAGCAGGGGACGATCTTTCTGGCCGGGCCGCCCTTGGTCAAAGCCGCGACCGGAGAGGTTGTGAGTTCCGAAGATCTGGGCGGCGGTGATGTACATACGCGTCTGTCCGGTGTGGCCGACTATCTGGCAGAGGATGACGCCCACGCTCTGGCCTTGGCGCGCCGGGCCGTTGGCTCGCTGAACTTGCGCAAGCCGCAATCCGTGGATTGGGCCAGCCCCGAAGACCCGGCCTATGACCCCGAAGAAATTCTGGGCGTTGTTCCCGCCGATCTGCGCACGCCTTACGACATTCGCGAGGTGATTGCGCGACTGGTTGACGGCTCCCGCTTCGATGAGTTCAAGCTGCGGTTCGGGGAAACGCTGGTCACGGGGTTCGCCCATGTCAAAGGCTGCCCGGTCGGGATCATCGCCAACAACGGTGTGCTGTTTTCAGAGGCCGCGCAGAAAGGTGCGCATTTTGTTGAGCTTTGCTCGCAGCGCAAGACACCGCTTGTGTTCCTGCAGAACATCACCGGCTTCATGGTCGGCCGCAAATACGAGAATGAGGGCATCGCGCGGCATGGGGCCAAGATGGTGACGGCGGTTGCGACGACCTCGGTGCCAAAGGTCACGATGCTGGTCGGCGGGTCCTTTGGCGCCGGGAACTATGGTATGGCGGGACGCGCCTATCAGCCTCGGTTCCTTTGGACATGGCCGAACTCGCGCATTTCCGTGATGGGCGGCGAGCAAGCCGCCGGTGTTCTGGCCACCGTCAAGCGCGACGGGATCGAACGGCAAGGTGGCTCGTGGTCGGCCGAAGAAGAGGCCGAATTCAAACGCCCGACGCTAGAGATGTTCGAGGAGCAGTCGCACCCGCTTTATGCTTCAGCCCGCCTTTGGGATGACGGTATCATCGACCCGCGCAAATCGCGCGACGTACTAGCACTGTCCCTAAGCGCGGCGCTGAATGCCCCGATTGAGGAGACACGTTTCGGCGTGTTCAGGATGTAAGCTATGGATATTAAGAAAAGGCTGTTGGATACGATCCCAGATATCAAGTTACCCGATTTGACGACGCGGGCTGAAATCTCAGTCTACCTAGTGCATAACTCCCGTGACCCTGAAGACTATTTTTTCTTGTTTGACTTTGAAGAATTTGTGGATCGGTCAAACGGCGGATACTTCGTGCGCCCGGTCATCCGAATTTTTGCAGGGCGGGATGACTTCAGCCGCACCCGGTTCGCGCGCGAGTTTCGTGAGGTTTTTGCGCGTGAGTTTGACCGGATGCGTACTGAACTGGCTGCGAAGAAAGGAAAGCGCGGTTGGTTGAACTGGAGCTTTGGCCTCAACTCGGCAGTCGACATCGTTGGGGGCCTTGTTGGTAACCTCGTTTTGGCCGCTGCGATGTCCGTGGGCAAAAGAGTGCTGGGGGACATTTCGCTGCCTCGTGCCCTGGCGGGGAAAAGCGATGAGGCGAAGCTGGCGGATGAGATTGACCGCACAAAAGTCAAGGTAGAGCGGGCTTTGGCCGAGATCGAGATCACGATCCATCCCGAGTTGTATTATCACGCATATCGAGATGGTCACCTTGGGAAGATTAGTGGCATGGACCGGGAAGCCTGGCCGCTGCCTGAATATGTCAGATTGCATCTGCAAGACGAAAAAAGCGGTTCTTGGTGGTAGGACGTCATGGTTGAAAGACTTACGCAACTCAAAGACCGTTATCCGGGCGCGCAGAGCTTCAAGTTTGGCGACAATGCAATGCTGAGCGCTGAACTGCTGAATTTGGTGCGTGCAGGCAAGAAAACAGCAACCTGTGGCGCCTTGCGGGATTACCCCGAAGGCAGCCCGGAAACCCCGGTAGTGGGGCGCAGGGATATCGCTTTGGAGTGGGACGACCGCCCGGCGTTGGTGATTGAAACGGTTGAGGTTTCGATCTGCCGGTATTGCGATGTGACCGAGGATTTCGCGTTGGCCGAGGGCGAAAATGAGACGCTTGAGGGTTGGCGCGAAGATCACCGCCGGTATTTCGAACGAAATGGCGGGTTTGATCCTGAAATGGAATTGCTCTGCGAACGGTTCCGACTTGTCGAAGATCTTGGAACTGAGGGGTAAGCCATGTTCAGCAAAATCCTGATTGCCAACCGGGGAGAGATTGCTTGCCGCGTCATGGAAACCGCGCAGAAGATGGGCGTGTCCTGCGTGGCGGTTTATTCTGACGCGGATGCCTCGGCCAAGCATGTGCAGATGGCGGATGAGGCCGTGCATATCGGCGGCGCGGCCCCGGCTGAGAGCTATCTGAAAGGCGACGTGATCATACAGGCGGCGCTCGACACAGGTGCGCAGGCGATCCATCCCGGCTATGGGTTTCTGTCCGAGAACCCGGATTTTGTGGATACGGTCGAAGCTGCGGGCCTGACTTTCATCGGACCGTCTGCAGATGCGATCCGCAAAATGGGCCTTAAGGATGCGGCAAAGGTGCTGATGGAGGACGCGGGCGTTCCCGTTGTGCCCGGCTATCATGGCGACAATCAGGATCCCGAACATCTGGCCGGGGCTGCCGATACTATTGGCTATCCGGTCCTGATCAAGGCCGTTGCCGGAGGCGGCGGCAAGGGCATGCGTCTTGTCGAACGACCCGAGGATTTTTCGGCCGCTCTGGACAGCGCGCGCGGTGAGGCGAAGACAGCCTTTGGCAATGACGCAGTGCTGGTCGAGAAATTCGTCGCCAAGCCCCGCCATATCGAAGTGCAGGTCTTCGGCGATGGCACCCATGCGGTGCATCTGTTCGAACGCGATTGTTCGTTGCAGCGGCGGCATCAGAAGGTGATCGAAGAGGCTCCGGCCCCCGGCATGACCGCTGAGATGCGCGCGGCGATGGGGCAGGCGGGCGTGCGGGCTGCCGAGGCGATTGGCTATAAAGGCGCGGGGACGGTTGAATTCATCGTTGATGCCTCGGACGGGCTGCGCCCGGATCGGTTCTGGTTCATGGAAATGAACACGCGCTTGCAGGTCGAACATCCGGTGACCGAGGCGATCACGGGTGTCGATCTGGTCGAATGGCAGCTGCGTGTTGCAGCAGGGGAAAGCCTGCCGAAGCAGCAAGGCGATCTGTCGATCAGCGGGCACGCCTTTGAGGCGCGGCTTTACGCCGAGGATGTGCCAAAGGGTTTTTTGCCCGCGACGGGCACTCTGACCCATCTGAACTTCCCGCAAGAGTGTCGCGCCGATAGTGGCGTGCGGGCCGGGGACACGATCAGCCCCTGGTATGATCCCATGATCGCCAAGGTGGTGGTGCATGGACCGACCCGCGCGGTTGCTCTGGAAAGTTTGCATCGTGCCTTGCGTCGTACCGAGGTTGCAGGGACGGTTACCAATCTTGCTTTCTTGGGGGCCTTGACGCGCCACAGCGACTTTGCGTTCGGCGATGTCGATACTGGTCTGATCGGGCGCGACCTTGAGAATCTGGTGCAAAAGGCCGACCCGGGGCCTGTGTCCGCCGTGGCGGCTGCGATAACTGCGCTGGGCCTTACAGATACGGTTTCAGAGACCGGCTTTACCCTTTGGGGTCCCTTGCACCGCGCGGTGCAGTTGCTGCGGAACGGAGAAATCGTTGATCTGGATGTGCAGGTCGACGGACCTGATCGGCAGGTCTGGGAGGTCGACGGCACGCAGCTGATCGCTCAGCGCAGCGGCGGCTGGATCATCGACGGAAATCCGATGCCCAGTGTCGCAATTGCCGGGTCGCATATCACTGTATTCGATGACTACGGGCAGGTGTTTGAGGTCGTTGACCCGCTGGATCGTGACGCCAGCGCGGCGGGTGACACCAATGTGATCGAGGCCCCCATGCCCGGTTTGGTCAAGGCCGTCTTTGCCTTAGCAGGACAAGAGGTGAAGGAGGGCGACCGTCTGGCCATTCTGGAGGCCATGAAAATGGAGCATTCCCTTCTGGCCGCCCGTGATGGCGTGGTGGCCGAGGTGCTGGCGGAGGCGGGCGCTCAGGTCGAGGCCGGGGCGGCTCTGGTCCGGCTGGCCGAGGATTGATCTGTTCGGGCCGTGCATTGCGTGGCACAGTCATCCGTATTTGAAACGAGAAGAAGCCGGGAAGGGATGCGCTGATGAAAGAACGGGTCGAGATTTTCGAGGTCGGGCCGCGCGACGGTCTGCAGAACGAACAGCGTGAGATTCCGGTGGCCGAGAAGGTGGCTCTGGTCGATTGCCTCAGCCGCGCCGGGTTCAACCGGATTGAGGTGGCGAGCTTTGTCTCGCCGAAATGGGTGCCGCAGATGGCGGGCAGCGGTGAGGTTCTGGCTGGGATCACCCGGGCCGACGGTGTGCGCTATGCGGCGCTGACACCGAATATGCGGGGATATGAGGATGCGCTGGCGGCCAAAGCGGATGAGATTGCGGTGTTCGCCTCGGCGTCCGAGGGGTTCTCGAAGGCCAACATCAACGCAACCATCGCCGAGTCCATTGAGCGGTTCGTGCCGATCCTCGAAGCCGCGCGCCATATCGATTTGCCGGTCCGGGGCTATGTTTCATGCGTGACCGATTGCCCTTATGACGGCCCGACCCCGCCTGAGAAGGTCGCCGAGGTTGCGGACGCGCTGTTCGCCCATGGCTGCTATGAAATTTCGCTGGGCGATACGATCGGGCAGGCAACGCCGGACAAGATCGCGCATATGCTGCTGGCGGTGCGTGAGCGTGTACCCGCGACCCGCCTTGCGGGACATTTCCACGACACCAACGGGCGGGCGATTGACAATATTGATGCCTCGCTGGCGCTGGGTGTGCGGGTGTTTGACGCCGCCGTGGGCGGGCTGGGCGGTTGTCCCTATGCGCCGGGTGCAGCAGGCAATGTTGCGACCGAGGCCGTGGCCGCACATCTGGAGCGTTTGGGGTATGAAACGGGTCTGGATGCCGCTGTTCTGGAGCAAGCGGCGGGCATGGCGCGGGCCATGCGGCCAGAATAGGGGGCGCTTATGTTTGATACGATATCGCTGGAAACAGATGCGCGTGGTGTGGCGACGCTGACGCTGAACCGTCCGGAAAAGCACAATGCCATGTCGGCTCAGATGAT
This sequence comes from Ruegeria sp. CJ3, assembly GCF_056536725.1. Classification (NCBI taxonomy): domain Bacteria; kingdom Pseudomonadati; phylum Pseudomonadota; class Alphaproteobacteria; order Rhodobacterales; family Roseobacteraceae; genus Ruegeria; species Ruegeria sp. CJ3. The sequence continues at coordinate 180,426 of NZ_JBQFQE010000002.1, read as the reverse complement.
TTCTGAGCTGACCCAAGCCGCCGGGAAGTTGGCCAGCGATGCCTCGGTGCGGGTGGTGGTTCTGACCGCGTCAGGCAAAAGCTTCTGCGCCGGAGGCGATCTGGGCTGGATGCAGGCACAGATGGCCGCCGATCCTAAGACGCGTTTTGTCGAGGCACGTAAGCTGGCCGAGATGCTGAATGCGCTGAACACGTTGCCCAAGCCCTTGATCGGGGCGCTGCAGGGCAACGCGTTTGGTGGCGGGGTGGGGATGGCCTCGGTCTGTGATGTGGCGATCGGCGTCGACGGCCTGAAGATGGGGCTGACGGAAACCCGTCTGGGCCTGATCCCGGCCACCATCGGACCTTATGTCATTGCCCGCATGGGCGAGGCGCGGGCGCGGCGCGTCTTTATGTCGGCCCGTCTGTTCGACGCGGCAGAGGCGGTTGATCTGGGGCTCTTGGCCCGCGCGGTACCTGCGGACACATTGGCCGAGGCGGTCGAGGCCGAGGTGCAGCCCTATCTGTCATGCGCGCCCGGTGCGGTGGCCTCGGCCAAGGCGCTGGTTCAATCGCTGGGTCCGCGAATTGACGATGCGGTGATCGACCACACCATTCAACAGCTTGTCGCGCGTTGGGAAACCGATGAGGCGCAGGAAGGAATCGGTGCGTTCTTCGAGAAACGTAAACCTGCATGGAATAAGCAGGTTTAACCGATCTCGCTGATCCACCAGCATTCCTGATAAGGTGCGGCAGGGCAATTGTAATAATGCCCCCTGCGCGTTTCTGTTCGGTTGACCCTCTGACCCCGCGCAGATAGAGAATGGCCAGTCAACACGCCAATTGACGGCGCATCCCTTTGGGACAGGCGCAGGAAAGGAGCTATACGTGGAAGACCTGCTGCGGGAGTACCTCCCGATTCTGGTGTTTCTGGCCGTTGCCGTGGGCCTTGGAATCGTCCTGATTCTGGCCGCCGTGGTTCTGGCCGTCCGCAATCCCGACCCCGAAAAAGTCAGCGCATATGAATGTGGCTTCAACGCCTTCGACGATGCGCGGATGAAATTCGATGTTCGATTCTATCTGGTGGCGATTCTTTTCATCATCTTCGATCTCGAGATTGCCTTCTTGTTCCCCTGGGCTGTCGGCTTCAAGGACATCAGTGATGTCGGCTTTTGGTCGATGATGGTATTCTTGGGCGTTCTGACCATCGGCTTTGCCTATGAATGGAAGAAGGGGGCCCTGGAATGGGAGTGATGACGGGTGCAAACACCGCAGGCGTCGACAAAGAAGTCGCCACTCAGGCCCTGAATGCCGAGCTGCAGGACAAGGGCTTCCTGCTGACCTCGACCGAGGACATCATCAACTGGGCACGCACCGGTTCGCTGCACTGGATGACGTTCGGTCTGGCCTGCTGCGCGGTTGAGATGATGCATACCTCGATGCCGCGCTATGATGCGGAACGGTTCGGCATCGCCCCGCGCGCGTCCCCGCGTCAGTCGGACGTGATGATCGTGGCGGGCACCCTGACCAACAAGATGGCCCCTGCGCTGCGCAAGGTCTACGACCAGATGCCCGAGCCGCGTTATGTGATCTCGATGGGATCCTGCGCGAATGGCGGTGGGTATTATCACTATTCCTATTCTGTGGTTCGCGGCTGTGACCGGGTTGTGCCCGTGGATATCTACGTGCCCGGCTGCCCTCCGACCGCTGAGGCGCTGTTGTACGGCCTGATGCAGTTGCAGCGCAAAATCCGCCGCACCGGCACGATCGTCCGCTGAGGGAGAGGGCAGATGAGCGAAGCACTCAAAGAACTCGGCACGCAACTGGAGCTCAAACGGGCAGATTGCGTTCTGTCATGGGACGTCACCTTTGGTGAACTGAACGTCGACGTCGCCCCGTCCAACCTTGTGGAATTCGTCGAATTCCTGCGGACCGACCAGAACTGCAAGTTTTCGTCCCTGGTTGACATCACCGGCGTCGACTATCCCGAACGGGCCAAGCGGTTCGACGTGGTCTATCATTTCCTGTCGATGTACCAGAACCAGCGCATCCGCCTGAGGGTTTCGATCCGCGAGGAAGATATGGTGCCCTCGATCACCGACATCCACCCCTCGGCCAACTGGTTCGAGCGTGAGGTGTTCGATATGTTCGGCATCCTGTTCTCGGGGCATCCGGACCTGCGGCGCATCCTGACCGACTATGGGTTCCGCGGCTATCCGCTGCGCAAGGATTTCCCAACCACCGGCTATACCGAGGTCCGCTATGACGAGGCGCAAAAGCGCGTGGTCTACGAACCGGTCAGTCTGGTGCAGGAATACCGGCAGTTCGACTTCATGTCCCCGTGGGAAGGTGCCAACTACATTCTCCCGGGGGATGAGAAACAGGAGTAGTCTTCAATGTTTGAGTTCCTGATCTGGATAATTCTGGTGGTGGCAACGGTTGTACCGATGATCAAGCTGCTACCGCATTTCGGGATCAACAAGAACTGGGCGTTTGCCTGTATCATCTCTCCGGCTGTGGTCGTCCTGCTTTGGATGATGGCCATGAAACTGCAAGAGATGGAGCGGCGCTGACATGATGGGCGAACTGATCATTTTGGGCGCACTGGGCGTCTTGCTTGCAGGGGCTGCTGCGAAAGCGGCCGAAGCCGAAAAGGTCCGGGTCCGGGCCGAGGCAAAGAAGAAACGAGGGCGTTGATGGACGGCTCAAGATACGATGACGGCAGCACGGACGCGCTGAGCGGAGAACAGAAGATCCGCAATTTCAACATCAACTTTGGCCCGCAACACCCTGCGGCGCATGGTGTTTTGCGGATGGTGCTTGAGCTGGACGGTGAGATCGTCGAGCGCTGCGATCCGCATATCGGCTTGCTGCACCGTGGTACCGAAAAGCTGATGGAAAGCCGGACGTACCTGCAGAACCTGCCGTATTTCGACCGTCTGGATTACGTGGCTCCGATGAACCAGGAGCACGCCTGGTGTCTGGCCATCGAAAAGCTGACCGGTGTCGAAGTGCCGCGCCGCGGCTCGCTGATCCGGGTTCTGTACTCCGAGATCGGGCGCATTCTGAACCACCTGCTGAATATCACCACGCAGGCTATGGACGTGGGCGCGCTGACGCCGCCGCTCTGGGGGTTCGAGGAACGCGAAAAGCTGATGGTGTTCTATGAACGGGCCTGTGGTGCCCGCCTGCACGCCGCTTACTTCCGCCCCGGTGGTGTGCATCAGGACCTGCCGCCGGAACTGCTGGACGATATCGAGGCGTGGAGCCACGAGTTCCCTGCGGTCATGGATGACATTGACGGGCTGCTGACCGAGAACCGTATCTTCAAGCAACGCAACGCCGATATCGGCATCGTGACCGAAGATGACATCCAGAAATACGGCTTCTCGGGTGTGATGGTGCGCGGGTCGGGTCTGGCCTGGGACCTGCGCCGCGCGCAGCCCTACGAATGCTATGACGAGTTCGAATTCCAGATCCCCGTCGGTAAAAACGGTGATTGCTATGACCGCTATCTGGTCCGCATGGAAGAGATGCGTCAGTCGCTGCTGATCATCCGTCAGGCCATCGCCAAAATCCGCGAATGCCCGGGCGACGTTCTGGCGCGCGGCAAGATCACCCCGCCGAAACGCTCGGACATGAAGACCTCGATGGAAAGCCTGATCCATCACTTCAAGCTGTATACCGAAGGCTTCCACGTCCCCGCCGGCGAGGTTTATGCCGCCGTCGAGGCCCCCAAGGGCGAGTTCGGCGTCTATCTGGTCGCCGACGGGACCAACAAACCCTACCGCGCCAAACTGCGCGCGCCGGGCTATCTGCACCTGCAAGCCATGGACCACGTGGCCAAAGGCCACCAACTGGCCGACGTCGCCGCCATCATCGGCACGATGGACGTCGTATTTGGAGAGATTGACCGCTAATGCTCCGCCGTCTTCACCCCGAACAACCCGAAGCCTTTGCCTTCACCGCTGCCAATCAGCAATGGGCCGAAGCGCAGATCACCAAATACCCCGAAGGTCGTCAGGCCAGCGCGGTGATTCCTCTGCTGTGGCGCGCGCAGGAGCAGGAGGGCTGGCTGTCCCGTCCGGCGATTGAATCCGTCGCCGACATGCTGGGCATGGCCTATATCCGCGTGCTCGAGGTCGCCTCGTTCTACTTCATGTTCCAGCTGCAACCGGTTGGATCGGTGGCGCATATTCAGGTCTGCGGTACGACCTCCTGCATGATTTGCGGGGCCGAGGACCTGATCGCGGTCTGCAAGGACAAGATCGCCGCCAAGCCGCATGAGCTGTCAGCCGATGGCAAGCTGAGCTGGGAAGAGGTGGAATGCCTCGGCTCTTGCACCAACGCACCGATGGCGCAGATCGGTAAAGATTACTACGAGGATCTGACCGCCGAGAGCTTTGGCAAGATCCTCGACGATCTGGTGGCGGGCAAGGTTCCGGTTCCGGGGCCGCAGAACGGGCGCTATGGGGCAGAACCGCTGAAAGGCCTGTCCAGCCTGACCGAGCATGACAGTGGCAAGACCCAGTATAATGCCAGCGTGCAACTGGCGACTGATCTGGGCGACACCGTCAAGCGCATCGACGGGACCGAGGTGCCGATCCTGACCCCGTGGCTGGGCAAGGATGGCAAGGCTGCTGCGACGAAGGCCGCTCCGAAACCGCCCAAGGCTCCGGCGCAGGGCAAACCTGCGGCGAAACAGGCGGCTGAGGCGAAGGAGACGCAGCCTGAAACGCTGACCGCTGCGCGGGATGGCAAGGCGGATGACCTCAAGATGCTGAAAGGTGTGGGGCCGAAGCTGGAAGAAACCCTGAACGGGCTGGGCTTTTACCACTATGACCAGATCGCCAAATGGACGCCGGAACAGGTGGCCTGGGTCGATGCGCGGCTGAAGTTCAAGGGCCGGATCGAGCGCGACGGCTGGATCGAACAGGCTGCCAAGCTGGCCGCCGGGGAAGAGACCGAATTCGCCAAACGTGCCAAGGAAGACGGCACTTACGAGGACTAAACGGGTGCCCGTCCGGGGCATCGGGATGAGATGGACAAGGACAAGGAACTGGCCATAGCCCGCAAGGGCCGTCATATCGGCATCGTCATCGCCGTGACGATGGTGATCTGGCTTGCCATGAACCTGTTCATCGGCCCCGCATTGGAGCTGACGGCACGCCATGCGCTGCTGTTTGATTTTGCCGCTCTGGCAGGATTCATCTATGCGGGCGTCAACATATTTCAACTCTGGCGTATGCGTCAGGAGAGCTGAGGGTAAGCGATGCTGAAGGATCAGGACCGGATCTTTACCAACATCTACGGGATGCATGAGCGCAGCCTGCGGGGGGCGCAGGCCCGGGGGCACTGGGACGGCACCGCTGGCCTGATCGAAAAGGGCCGCGACTGGATCATCCAGACGATGAAGGATTCCGGTCTGCGCGGTCGCGGCGGGGCGGGGTTCCCGACCGGCCTGAAATGGTCGTTCATGCCCAAGGAAAGCGATGGACGTCCGGCTTATCTGGTGGTGAACGCGGATGAATCCGAGCCCGGCACTTGCAAAGACCGCGAGATCATGCGCCATGATCCGCACACGCTGATCGAGGGCTGCCTGATCGCCTCTTTCGCGATGAACGCGCATACCTGCTATATCTACATCCGCGGCGAATATATCCGCGAGCGTGAGGCGCTGCAGGCCGCGATTGACGAGGCTTATGATGCGGGCCTGTTGGGCAAGAACGCCGCTGGCTCGGGCTGGGATTTCGACCTGTTCCTGCATCACGGGGCAGGCGCCTATATCTGCGGTGAGGAAACCGCCCTGATCGAAAGCCTTGAGGGCAAGAAGGGTATGCCGCGGATGAAACCTCCGTTCCCGGCGGGGGCGGGGCTGTATGGTTGCCCGACCACGGTGAACAACGTGGAATCGATTGCCGTTGTGCCGACGATCCTGCGCCGGGGCGCGGACTGGTTCGCGGGCTTTGGCCGTCAGAACAATGCGGGCACCAAGCTGTTTGCGATCTCGGGCCATGTGAACAACCCCTGTGTCGTCGAAGAGGCGATGTCGATTTCCTTCGAGGACCTGATCGAAACCCATTGCGGCGGCATTCGCGGCGGCTGGGACAATCTGCTGGCTGTGATCCCAGGTGGCTCGTCCGTGCCGTGCGTGCGCGGTGAGAACATGCGCGATGCGATCATGGATTTCGACTATCTGCGCGGAGAGCTGGGCTCCGGTCTGGGCACGGCGGCGGTGATCGTGATGGACAAGTCCACAGATATCATCAAGGCGATCTGGCGGCTGTCGAAATTCTACAAGCACGAAAGCTGCGGTCAGTGTACGCCGTGCCGCGAAGGCACCGGCTGGATGATGCGCGTGATGGACCGTCTGGTGCGCGGCGAGGCGGAACTGGAAGAGATCGACATGCTGTTCGACGTAACCAAACAGGTCGAAGGTCATACGATCTGTGCGTTGGGTGATGCGGCAGCCTGGCCGATCCAGGGCCTGATCCGCAACTTCCGCGAAGAGATCGAAGATCGCATCAAGGCGCAGAAATCGGGCCGTATGGGCGCGATGGCGGCGGAGTAGCGATATGGAAGCCTATGCGGAATACTGCCACGCGATTGCGTCTGTAGTGATTTTCACCCTGATCGTCTTGTTCCTGTCGCCGTTTTCGGCGTTGGCAAAGCAGGGCAAAGGCCTCGCCCCCGGTGCGACGCCTGATCAGGACTATGCCGACAAGGCCTATCGGCTGAACCGGGCCTATCTGAACGGCACGGAAACGCTGCCGGCATTTCTGGCGGTGACGATTGCGGCCATTCTGCTGGGGGTCAGCCCGTTCTGGGTCAATCTGCTGGCCTCGCTCGCACTGGTTGCGCGGGTTGTGATGCTGGTGATCCATCTGCGGGGGCTGGGTCAACCGCATAGCGGGGTGCGGTCGGTTTTTTATGTGGTCGGCTGGGCCTGCATGGTTGTGCTGGGCCTCATGTCCTTTGTGGCCGCGTTCTGAGGGGGGAATGATGCCGGTACCAAAGTCGCTTCTTCTGCCTCTGGCTGCGGTCTCGCTGATCGCCGCCTGTGGTGATGCCCCGTCCAGCAGCACGCGCGTCGCCTTTGACGGCAAGTTCTTCCGCGCCTCTGCCAAGCAGGTCGACAAGAAGGTGTCGCCCACCGATTTCACAGTGACGGTTAAGGACGTGTCCGCGTCACTTGACGGTGCGCGCGAGGCTGGCCGGCATGAGGGCATCAAGTTCTGCGTGCAGAATTTTGGATCCTCGCGGATCAAGTGGAAGGTGGGCCCGGATACCGAGCCGCAGAAGCTGCGGATCGAAAAGGATCAACTGACCTTTGCGGGGACCTGTCAACGCCCATGAGCCGCGTTATCGGATATCACGGGCCAACGGGCCGGGCGCTATTGCCTAGCAGCGCCGATGGGGCGCGTCTTGGGGAACCCAAGACGAAAGGAAACCCCATGTCTGCAGTAAAAACGCTTGCTCTGGCCACCGCCCTGATCCTTCCGGTCGCTGCCGAGGCCAAACCGCCCTTGCGCGAAGTCAAAGAGATCGACAACGAGCTCTATTACATCGCCATCGCAAATGAGATTTCCGAGTATTGCCCGTCGATCAGCGGGCGTCGGCTGAAGGCGATTGGGGTGATGTGGGATCTGCGGTCCAAAGCGAACAAACTGGGATATTCGGATAAGGAAATCCGCGCCTATGTGGATTCGGACGCCGAAAAGGACCGGATGCGCGCCAAAGGCGAGGCGTATCTGGCCCAGAACGGTGTGTCTTACGAAAATCCCAATTCTTTCTGCACGTTGGGGCGGAAAGAGATTGAAAGAAACAGCGCCATCGGCGTGTATTTGAGGGCGAACTAGACCATGTCTGACCTCCGCAAGGTAAATATCGACGGGCAGGAAATCGAAGTCGATGGTGCGATGACCCTGATCCAGGCATGTGAGCAGGCCGGGGTCGAGGTGCCGCGTTTCTGCTATCACGAGCGTCTGTCGATTGCCGGGAACTGCCGGATGTGTCTGGTCGAGGTTGTGGGCGGCCCGCCCAAGCCCGCCGCATCCTGCGCGATGCAGGTGCGTGACCTGCGCCCGGGTCCCGAGGGGCAGGCGCCGCAGGTCAAGACGAACTCGCCCATGGTCAAGAAAGCCCGCGAAGGGGTGATGGAGTTCCTGCTGATCAACCACCCGCTGGATTGCCCGATCTGCGACCAGGGCGGCGAATGCGACCTGCAGGATCAGGCGATGGCCTATGGTTTGTCGGGGACGCGGTTCAAGGAAGCCAAGCGGGCGGTGGATGATCTGGATTTGGGACCGCTGGTCGGCACGGCGATGACCCGCTGCATCAGCTGCACCCGCTGCGTGCGCTTCACCACCGAGGTGGCCGGGATCACTCAGATGGGCCAGACCGGTCGTGGCGAGGATGCTGAGATCACCTCGTATCTGAACCAGACCTTGGATTCGAACCTGCAGGGCAACATCATTGATCTGTGCCCGGTTGGGGCGCTGACCTCGAAGCCCTATGCCTTCACTGCGCGCCCGTGGGAACTGACCAAGACCGAGAGCATCGACGTGATGGATGCCCTGGGCTCGAACATCCGCGTGGACACCAAGGGCCGTGAAGTGATGCGGTTCCTGCCGCGTAACCATGATGGCGTGAACGAGGAATGGATCAGTGACAAGACACGCTTTGTCTGGGACGGTCTACGTCGTCAGCGTCTGGACCGGCCTTACGTGCGCGAAAACGGCAAGCTGCGCCCGGCCTCATGGCCTGAGGCGTTGACGAAAGCCGCTGAGGCGCTGAAAGGGGCCGAGAAACCGGCGGGCATCGTGGGTGATCTGGCTCCGGTCGAGGCCGCGTTTGCGCTGAAGCAGATGATTGAAGGGCAGGGTGGTGTTGTGGAATGCCGCACCGACGGCGCGAAGCTGCCCGCTGGCAACCGTGGGGCCTATGCCGGGACGGCGGCCATCGAAGATATCGATGGCGCTGAACGCATCCTGCTGATCGGCACCAACCCGCGGGACGAGGCCCCCGTGCTGAACGCGCGCATCCGCAAGGCTTGGGCGCATGGGGCCGAGGTGGCTCTGGTCGGGCCCGCGGTCGATCTGACCTATGACTACCACCATGTCGGTGACGACCGTTCGGCGCTGCAGCAAGTTGTTGATATGGGCGGTGACGATGAGATCAAGGGCAAGCGCTCGCTGGTCATCGTCGGGCAGGGCGCGCTGCAAGAGGCCGACGGTGCAGCCGTTCTGGCTGCCGCACAAGCCGTTGCTGCGAATACCGAAAGCGGGCTGATCGTTCTGCACACCGCTGCGTCGCGCGTCGGAGCGATGGATGTGGATGCCACCAACGAAGGCGGCATGGACGCGCTGTCAGCGGCGGATGTGATCTATAACCTTGGCGCGGATGAGGTTGAAATCGGCGAAGGGGCCTTTGTGATCTATCAGGGCAGCCATGGTGACCGCGGTGCGCACCGCGCCGACGTGATCCTGCCGGGCGCGGCCTACACGGAAGAAAACGGGCTGTTCGTAAACACCGAAGGCCGCCCCCAGCTGGCGATGCGCGCCGGGTTTGCTCCGGGTGAGGCCAAGGAAAACTGGGCCATCCTGCGGGCGCTGTCGGCGGAACTGGGTGCTACGCTGCCCTTCGACTCGCTGGCGCAGCTGCGCGGCGCACTGGTCGAAGCGGTTCCGCACCTGGCCCGCATCGACGAGGTGATCGAGAACGAGGTGCAGGCGCTGGACGCTAGCCCTCTGGGCAAGGCCACCTTCCGCAATACGATCAAGGATTTCTATCTGACCAACCCCATCGCACGGGCCTCGCAACTGATGGCCGAGCTGTCGGCGCAGGCGCAGGCGCGCAAATCCGAAAAGATTGCGGCGGAATGAGCGGGGGCAGGGCCATAACGCACCGGGCTGGGCGGCAGATGGCCGCGCCTGTTTTGCGTGCGAAACTGAAGAATAAGGGTGGCGCAAGGGCGGCGGATGCTGTTTACACCAACGCGCCGGCCCGTGCCGCCCAAAGCGGCCATCGGAATACCCAAGGTGTGAGGACAAATGGCTGATTTCTTTAACACCCCAGGCGGAATAGCCATCATCATCCTGGCGCAGGTGCTGGCTGTTGTGGCTTTCGTGATGATCTCGCTGCTGTTTCTCGTCTATGGCGACCGTAAGATCTGGGCCGCTGTCCAGATGCGCCGCGGCCCCAACGTTGTGGGCGTTTACGGTATCCTGCAATCGGTGGCGGACGCGCTGAAATATGTCGTCAAAGAGGTGGTCATCCCCGCAGGCGCCGACCGCGCAGTATTCATCCTGGCGCCGCTGACCTCGTTCGTGTTGTCGCTGATTGCATGGGCGGTGATCCCGTTCAACGATGGCTGGGTGCTGTCGGACCTCAACGTGGCGGTTTTGTATATCTTCGCTGTGTCCTCACTTGAGGTTTATGGCGTCATCATGGGCGGCTGGGCCTCGAACTCGAAATACCCGTTCCTGGGGTCCCTGCGGTCGGCTGCGCAGATGATCTCGTACGAGGTGTCCATCGGCCTGATTATCATCGGCGTTATCATCTCGACCGGATCAATGAATTTCGGAGCCATCGTGGGCGCGCAAGACACCGGCTACGGTTTCTTCGGCTGGTACTGGCTGCCCCATTTCCCGATGGTCTTCCTGTTCTTCATCTCGGCGCTGGCCGAGACCAACCGCCCACCGTTCGACCTGCCCGAGGCGGAATCGGAACTGGTTGCGGGCTATCAGGTCGAATACTCGGCCACCATGTTCCTGCTGTTCATGGCAGGTGAATACATCGCCATCTTCCTGATGTGCGCGCTGACCACGCTGCTGTTCTTCGGCGGCTGGCTGTCGCCGATCCCCGGCCTGCCGGACGGAGTGCTGTGGATGGTCGGCAAGATGACGTTCTTCTTCTTCATCTTCGCCATGGTCAAGGCCATCACGCCCCGCTACCGCTATGACCAGCTGATGCGGCTGGGCTGGAAAGTGTTTCTGCCCTTCTCGCTGGCCTGGGTGGTGTTCGTGGCCTTTGCGGCGAAATTCGACTGGTTCTGGGGCATCTTCGCCCGGTGGAGCGTAGGAGGCTGACCCATGACCCAAATCGACTATACCCGCGCCGCCAAGTATTTTCTGCTGCAGGACTTCTGGGTCGGATTCAAGCTGGGCCTGAAATATTTCTTCGCCCCCAAGGCCACCGTGAACTACCCGCACGAAAAAGGCCCGCTTAGCCCGCGGTTCCGTGGGGAACACGCGCTGCGCCGATATCCTAACGGCGAGGAACGCTGCATCGCCTGCAAACTCTGCGAAGCGATCTGCCCGGCGCAAGCGATCACCATCGACGCCGAACCGCGCGAAGACGGCTCCCGCCGGACAACACGGTATGACATCGACATGACCAAGTGCATCTATTGCGGTTTCTGTCAGGAAGCATGCCCGGTCGATGCCATTGTCGAAGGCCCGAACTTTGAATTCGCCACGGAGACCCGCGAGGAGCTTTTCTACGACAAGGAAAAACTGCTGGACAACGGCGAACGTTGGGAAGCCGAGATCGCCCGCAATCTGGAAATGGACGCTCCGTACAGATGACTGACACGCCGACAAACCCGTTTGAGCTGATGATGAAGCAGGCGCAGGACATGGCCAAGGCGATGAATCCTGCGATGGAGAATTTCTCGCCCAAGGGGTTCGAGGCACTGTGGCCAACCATGCCCAAAGAGGTCATGGAGATGATGTTCGGCAACACCGTCAACACCGACGGGCTGGATGCCAAGACCCGCCTGCTGCTGACGCTGGCCGGGCTGACCTGTCAGGGCGCTCAGGCGGATTCGGCGGTGCGGCAGACCGTGCGCCACGCGTTGGAGGCGGGCGCAAAGAAACAAGAGATCGTGGAAACGATCGGTCAGATGTCGGTCTTTGCCGGCATCCCGGCCATGACCCGCGCGCTGGATCTGGCGCAAGAGGTCATGGGCGATAACGAGGATGAGGATCAATGACCGTCTTTGCCTTCTATCTGTTTGCCATCAGCGCCATCACCGGCGGACTGTTCACGGTGATCAGCCGCCAGCCGGTGCATTCGGTGCTGTGGCTGATCCTGTCCTTCCTGTCCTCGGCGGGGCTGTTCGTGCTGTTGGGGGCCGAGTTCGTGGCGATGCTGTTGATCATCGTCTATGTCGGCGCGGTCGCGGTGCTGTTCCTGTTCGTGGTGATGATGCTGGACGTGGACTTTGCCGAGCTCAAGGCCGAGATGGCGCGCTATATGCCGCTGGCCCTGCTGATCGGTCTGGTCATTCTGATGCAGTTCGTCATGGCCTTTGGCGCATGGGACAGCGCTCAGGGCGCGGCGGCCAATCTGGCGCAGCCGGTCCCTGCGGACCGTCATAACACCGAGGCGCTCGGCGTCATTCTTTATGATCAATACTTCCTTCTGTTCCAGCTGGCGGGCCTGATCCTGCTGGTGGCCATGATCGGCGCTATCGTGCTGACGCTGCGCCATCGCAAGGACATCAAGCGTCAGGACATTATCGGCCAGATGATGCGCGACCCGGCCAAGGCGATGGAGTTGAAGGACGTGAAACCGGGGCAGGGGTTGTGAGGCGAACGATGACCGCAGCAATGCTCATAGGTTCGGTTACGGCGTTATACGCGGACACGAAACCTGTGCCACCGGAAGTGTGCACAGGTTACGATGGTGCCTTTGGGTTTGATATTCCCGGCATTCATGACTGGTGGGTTGCGAGAGAGATCGGGTGTGAAAACCCCGGATACTCTTGGACTGTGGTGTCATGCGCTACGGGTGAAACTCTAGATGTTGTTGTTGAAGGTACTGGTGCAGATAGTCTGAAATTTGATCTGAGTTCAGAATTGAGTGTGCTCAGAGAGAAATACGCCAACCTCGACACTCCACCATTGCTGACGGAGGTTGTCTCCGACCTCATGGCGATCGGCGCTGATCCAATTTTACGTGATGAGCAACTCGATCCAACGAAATTCTGCACTATGGGAACTGTCTCAGATGAAGGCGAGGCGAAGCTATGATCGGACTTGAACACTATCTTACGGTCGCGGCGACGCTGTTCGTCATCGGCATCTTCGGTCTCTTCCTGAACCGCAAGAACGTCATCATCCTGCTGATGAGCATCGAACTGATGCTGCTGGCGGTGAATATCAACCTCGTGGCGTTCTCCAGCTTCCTGGGCGATCTGGTCGGGCAGGTGTTCACGCTGTTCGTACTTACCGTGGCGGCGGCCGAGGCGGCGATTGGTCTGGCCATTCTGGTCTGCTTCTTCCGCAACCGTGGCACCATCGCGGTTGAAGACGTCAATATGATGAAGGGGTAAGGGAATATGGAAACCACCATCCTCTTTGCCCCGCTGGTGGGCGCGCTGATCTGCGGTTTCGGCTGGCGCTTTATCGGCGAGAAGGCGGCCATGTGGACCGCGACGGGCCTGCTGTTTCTGGCCTGTCTTCTGTCCTGGATCGTGTTCCTGTCCTTCGACGGCCACACCCAGCAGATCGAAATCATGCGCTGGATCGAGAGCGGCTCGCTGTCGACAAGCTGGGCTATTCGTCTGGACCGGCTGACCGCGATCATGCTGATCGTGGTGACGACCGTTTCGGCGCTGGTTCACCTCTATTCCTTCGGCTACATGGATCACGACCCGCAATGGCGTGAGGGCGAGAGCTATAAACCGCGTTTCTTCGCCTATCTGTCCTTCTTCACCTTCGCCATGCTGATGCTGGTGACGGCGGATAACCTGGTGCAGATGTTCTTTGGTTGGGAGGGCGTGGGTGTCGCCTCATACCTGCTTATCGGATTCTACTATCGCAAGCCGTCGGCCAATGCGGCGGCGATGAAGGCGTTCATCGTCAACCGTGTCGGCGACTTTGGCTTTGCCTTGGGTATCTTTGCGCTGTTCTTCCTGACCGACAGCATCAATTTCTCGGACATCTTCGCCTCGGCCTCGACGCTTTCGGAAACGCAGTTGCATTTCCTGTGGGGCGAGTGGACCGCCATCGAGGTGATCTGCGTCCTGCTGTTCATCGGCGCGATGGGTAAATCGGCGCAGTTGATCCTGCACACATGGTTGCCGGACGCGATGGAAGGCCCGACGCCTGTGTCGGCGCTGATCCACGCTGCGACCATGGTGACGGCAGGTGTGTTCCTCGTCTGCCGCATGTCGCCGCTGATGGAGTTCGCTCCGGGTGCGACCGGGTTCATCACCTTCCTTGGCGCATCGACCGCATTCTTTGCTGCGACCGTCGGTCTGGTTCAGACGGACATCAAGCGCGTCATCGCGTATTCGACCTGTTCTCAGCTGGGGTATATGTTCGTGGCCGCTGGCGTCGGCATGTACTCGGCGGCGATGTTCCACCTGCTGACGCACGCGTTCTTCAAGGCGCTGTTGTTCCTTGGGGCCGGTTCGGTGATCCACGCGATGCATCACGAACAGGAGATGACTGAATACGGTGGGCTGCGGACCAAGATCCCCTACACGTTCTGGGCCATGATGATCGGCACGCTGGCCATCACCGGTGTCGGCATTCCGCTGACCCATATCGGGTTCGCCGGGTTCCTGTCGAAAGACGCCATCATCGAGAGCGCTTTTGCGGGTGGCACCGGTTATGCCTTCTGGATGTTGGTGATCGCGGCGATGTTCACCTCGTTCTACAGCTGGCGGCTGATCTTCCTGACCTTCTATGGCGAACCGCGAGGCGACAAACATACGCATGAGCATGCGCATGAAAGCCCGATGACGATGCTGGTCCCGCTGGGTGTTCTGTCGCTGGGTGCGGTTTTTGCCGGGATGATCTGGTACGGCAACTTCTTTGGTCATGCGGACAAGGTCGGCAAGTTCTACGGCATTCCGGTCGCTGAGGCCTCGGAACACGCCGAGGGCGGAGACCACGCGGCAGATACGGCGCATGATGCCCATGCTGACGATGACCACGGTGACGCCCATGCGGATGACGGCCATGGTGAGAAAGATGCCCATGGCGATCATCACTATGTCTTTGTGGGTGAGCCGGGTGAGGGCGCGATTTACATGGGTCCGGAAAACCATGTTCTGGACGATGCCCATGCGGCTCCGGTCTGGGTCAAGGTCTCACCCTTTGTCGCCATGCTGCTGGGCTTTGTGGTGGCCTATTGGTTCTATATCGTGAACACTTCGCTTCCGGCGCGCCTGGCTGAGAACCAGCGCCCACTGTACCTGTTCCTCAAGAACAAGTGGTACTTTGACGAAATCTACGATGCGATCTTTGTCAAACCCACCCTGGCTGTCGGACGGTTCCTGTGGAAACGCGGGGATGGCAACACAATCGACGGCTTCCTGAACGGGGTTGCGATGGGCGTGGTGCCCTTCTTCACGCGCCTCGCAGGTAAGGCTCAGACCGGTTACATCTTTACTTACGCCTTCTGGATGGTCTTGGGCATCGCCGCCCTTGTCACCTGGATGTCTATCGGCGGAGGCGCACACTAATGGACAATATCCTATCTATTGTCACCTTCATCCCCGCCATTGCCGCGACCATTCTGGCGCTGTTCCTGCACGGGGATGATGCAGCGGCGCAGCGCAACGCCAAATGGGTTGCTCTGGTGGCGACGACCGTGACCTTCCTGGTCTCGATCGGCATCTATACCGGCTTTGACCCCTCGAACACCGGCTTCCAGATGGTGGAAGAGGGCGAATGGCTGATGGGCCTGAAATACAAGATGGGCGTGGACGGGATAAGCGTTCTGTTCGTTCTGCTGACCACCTTCATCATGCCGCTGACCATTCTGGCCAGCTGGAACGTGACCGACCGGGTCAAGGAATACATGATCGCCTTCCTGCTGCTGGAAACGCTAATGCTGGGCGTGTTCATGGCACTGGATCTGGTGCTGTTCTACCTGTTCTTCGAGGCCGGTCTGATTCCGATGTTCCTGATCATCGGCATCTGGGGCGGTGCGAACCGGATTTACGCGAGCTTCAAGTTCTTCCTCTATACCTTCCTTGGCTCGGTACTGATGCTGGTCGCGATGGTTGCCATGTATGCCGATGCGGGTACCACGGATATTGAGGCGCTGATGAGCCATCAGTTCTCGTCGGAAAGCTTTAGCGTTCTGGGCATTTATGTCGTCGGCGGGATGCAGACGCTGATGTTCCTGGCCTTCTTTGCATCCTTCGCGGTGAAGATGCCGATGTGGCCTGTCCATACCTGGCTGCCGGATGCGCACGTTCAGGCCCCGACGGCGGGCTCGGTCGTGCTGGCGGCAATCCTTCTGAAAATGGGCGGCTATGGTTTCCTACGGTTCAGCCTTCCGATGTTCCCGGTGGGATCGGCTGTGATGACCGATCTGGTGCTGTGGATGTCGGCGATTGCCGTTGTCTACACCTCGCTGGTGGCGCTGGTGCAGGAGGATATGAAAAAGCTGATCGCCTATTCCTCGGTTGCGCATATGGGCTTTGTGACCATGGGTATCTTTGCGGCGAACCAGCAGGGGATTGACGGCGCGATCTTCCAAATGCTCAGCCACGGGTTCATCTCGGCCGCGTTGTTCCTGTGTGTCGGCGTGATCTATCATCGCATGCACACCCGCGATATCGAGGCCTATGGTGGCTTGGTCATCCGGATGCCTGCATACGCGCTGGTCTTCATGATGTTCACCATGGCCAATGTGGGCCTGCCGGGGACGTCCGGGTTTATCGGAGAATTCCTGACCCTGATGGGCGCGTTCCAAGTGAACACATGGGTGACTGCAGTGGCTGCGACGGGGGTGATCTTCTCGGCCGGTTATGCGCTGTGGCTGTATCGCCGCGTGGTCTTTGGCGATCTGATCAAGGAAAGCCTGAAATCCATCACCGACATGAGCTCGCGCGAGCGTCTGATCTTTGCGCCACTGATCGTTATGACCATCCTGCTGGGTGTCTATCCGTCGCTGGTGACCGATGTGATCGGGCAATCCACCGCTGCGCTGATTTCGAACTATGACACGGCTCTGGCCGCGGCTGAGGCCGCGACCCAGGTCGCATCGCACTAAGGAGGCTTTGGAGACATGATCCAGGCTGATCTGACAATCATCCTGCCGGAAATCATTCTGGCAATCTATGCGATGGCGGCGCTGATCGGGGCTGTCTATACCACCAAGGACGGGCTGGCACCGGTTCTGGTCTGGGCGACGTCGGGCTTGATGGCGGTGCTGGCAATCTGGATTGCGATGAATGGCGACGGTGTAAACGTGGCCTTCAACGGCATGTTCGTCGATGACGGTTTCGCGCGCTTTGCCAAGGTGGCCATCCTGCTGTCAGCCGCCGCCGTGCTGCTGATGAGCCAGGACTACATGGCCCGCCGCAACCTGCTGCGCTTCGAATACCCGCTGCTGGTGGCACTGGCCGCCGTGGGCATGATGATGATGGTCAGCGCGGGCGATTTGATGTCGCTCTATATGGGCTTGGAATTGCAGTCGCTGTCACTTTACGTCGTGGCCGCCCTGCGGCGCGATAGCGCGAAATCGACCGAGGCTGGTCTGAAATACTTCGTACTGGGCGCGCTCAGCTCGGGTTTGCTGCTGTACGGCGCGTCGCTGGTCTACGGCTTCACCGGCACCACGCTGTTTTCGGGTATCATTCAGACGGTGCACCACGGCGACGTCTCGATTGGCCTGCTGTTCGGTCTGGTCTTCATGGTCTCAGGTCTGGCCTTCAAGGTCTCGGCCGTGCCCTTCCATATGTGGACGCCGGACGTATACGAAGGCTCACCCACGCCGATCACCGCCTTCTTTGCAACCGCGCCCAAAGTGGCGGCGATGGCGCTGTTTGCGCGGCTGATGCATGATGCGTTCGGTGGTGTTGTGAAGGACTGGCAGCAGGTGATTGTGCTGCTCTCGGTTCTGTCGATGCTGCTGGGTGCTGTGGCCGCGATTGGCCAGCGCGACATCAAAAGGCTGATGGCGTTTTCGTCGATTGCTCATATGGGCTATGCGCTGATCGGTCTGGCGGCGGGCACCGAACTGGGCGTCAAGGCGATGCTGATGTATCTGGCGATCTACGTCACCATGAATATCGGCACCTTTGCCTTCATCCTGATGATGGAGCGTGACGGCAAGCCGATCACTGACATCGACGCGTTGCGACAGTTCTCGAAACGGGACCCGGGCAAGGCTCTGGCTGTGCTGATCCTGATGTTCAGCCTTGCAGGCGTTCCGCCCATGCTGGGCTTTTTCGCCAAGCTGGGCGTGTGGCAGGCGGGTGTGCAGGCCGGGCTGATCGGGCTGGTGATCGTCTCGGCCATCGCCTCGGTCATCGGTGCGTTCTACTATCTGCGGATCGTGTTCTATATGTATTTCGGTGACGAGAACGAAGAGCCGCTGGAAACCCGCTCGCCACCCGTTCTGTGGGGCGCACTGATGGGGTCGGCGGCGCTGATGCTGATCGGTGTGTTCTATCAGTTCGGCGTCGAAGGCGCGGCGGCTGCGGCGGCGGCAACGCTTGTCAATTAATCCCGCATCACCGGCATGAGCGACTGGCCCCAAGGGTATGGCCTGCATGTGCTGCAGCAGGTGGACAGCACGCTGAACGAGGCGGCACGGATTGCACCCTCGGCGCAAGGTCCTGTCTGGATCATGGCGCACCACCAGACAGCGGCGCGCGGGCGGCGCGGTCGGGCTTGGGAAAATCCCAACGGCAATTTGGCCGCAACGCTGCTGATGCGGCCCGATGGCCGCCCCGAGGATGCGGCTTTGCGCAGCTTTGTGGCGGCGCTGGCGCTGTTTGATGCCTGTGTAGCGGTTACAGGCCGGGCGGCGGGGTTGTCTCTGAAATGGCCCAACGATGTTTTGCTGAATGGCGGTAAGCTGGCCGGTATCCTGCTGGAAAGCACCGGGCGGGGGCAAGGCGTTGCGCATCTGGCCATCGGTATCGGGGTCA
Source organism: Ruegeria sp. CJ3 (assembly GCF_056536725.1). Taxonomy (NCBI): domain Bacteria; kingdom Pseudomonadati; phylum Pseudomonadota; class Alphaproteobacteria; order Rhodobacterales; family Roseobacteraceae; genus Ruegeria; species Ruegeria sp. CJ3. Next base: position 161,541 of record NZ_JBQFQE010000002.1, on the reverse strand, counting down.
ACCTGTCCGAAGCACCCACACCGGACAAGGTGGAACCGGGCGCGGTCCGGCCAGTATCCCTGCTGTCCGAGACCGGCGCGCAAGTCTCGCCCGAGGATTTTCTGACCGAACTGGCCGTGGCCTATGCGCAATATGAGGCTCAGTTCACCACCTACGGGTTCGAACCGATCCGCACAGCATGGCTTGCCCGCGCCGCCCGTCTGGGCGAGGTCATCACCGCCCGCACCGGAGCGTCCCAAACCACGGGGACCTTTGAAACGGTGGACGCGGGGGGCAACCTTGTCCTAAACACCGCCAAAGGCCGGGTCAGCATTCCGGCGGCAGATGTGTATTTCTGAAAGGGGCGCGGATGCTTCTCGCTATTGATTGCGGCAACACGAACACCGTTTTCTCAATCTGGGATGGCGAGCAGTTCCTGTGCACTCTGCGCACCTCGACCCACCATGCGCGCACGGCGGATGCCTATTTCACATGGTACTCGACGCTGGTGAAACACTACGGGATCGAGGCCGAGATTACCGATGTCGTCATCGCCTCGACCGTGCCGCGCGTGGTGTTCAACCTTCGGGTCTTCGCCGACCGGTTCTTTGGATGTCGCCCGCTTGTTGTGGGCAAGCCCGATTGCCTGCTGCCGGTCAATCCCCGCGTGGATGAAGGGACGGTGCCCGGTCCGGATCGTCTGGCCAATGCGGCGGCGGCTTTTGATCGCCATGGCGGCAACGTGGTGGTGGTCGATTTCGGCACAGCGACGAATTTCGATGTGGTCGCCGCCGACGGGGCCTATGTCGGCGGGATCATCGCGCCCGGCGTGAACCTGAGCCTGGAGGCGCTGCATCAAGGCGCGGCCGCCCTGCCGCATATCGATATCACCCGACCGGAAAAGGTGATTGGCACAAATACGGTTGGCTGCATCCAATCCGGTGTGTATTGGGGGTATTCCGGCCTGATCGAAGGGCTGATCTCACGGGTGAAGGCCGAGTTCGGGATGGCGATGAAAGTTGTCGGCACCGGGGGCTTGGCCCCTCTGTTCGATCAGGCCGATGTAGGATTTGATGTCATTGAAGACGATCTGACGATGCACGGGCTGACCGTGATCTATCGCCATAACAAGGAAGTTGGCTCCGCATGAGCAGCGAAAGACTGATTTATCTGCCACTGGGCGGTGCAGGCGAAATTGGCATGAATGCCTATGTCTACGGCTATGGCAAGCCGGGCGCCGAGAGGTTGATCCTGGTCGATTTGGGGGTGGCGTTTCCAGATATGGACACATCCCCCGGGGTCGACCTGATCTTTGCCGATATCACTTGGTTGAAGGAACGCGCCGACCAGCTTGAGGCGGTTTTTATCACCCACGCGCATGAGGACCATGTCGGCGCGGTTGCCCATTGCTATGAGGCGTTGGGCGCACCGATCTATGCTCGGGCCTTCACCGCCAACATCGCGCGCCGCAAGATGGACGAGCACGGCCACCCGACCGAGGCCGTGCAAACCGCATCTCCGTGGCCCGAGCAGATCGAGGCGGGGCCGTTCACCGTAGGTTTCCTGCCGGTGTCTCACTCGATCCCTGAAAGTGCCGGTCTGGTGATCGACACGCCCGCAGGCCGCGTTGTGCATTCGGGTGACTTCAAACTGGACGCCGACCCGGTGGTGGGTGAGGCGTTTGACCCTGACCTCTGGGCAGAGGTTGCCAAGCCGGGCGTCAAAGCGCTGGTTTGCGACAGCACCAATGTGTTCTCGGCCCATCCCGGACGCTCGGAATCCGAAGTCGGGCCCGAGATCACCCGTCTGGTGCAAGAGGCCAGCGGGATGGTGATCGCCACGACCTTTGCGTCGAACGTGGCACGAGTGAAGACGCTGGCTGAAGCCGGGCAGAGGGCCGGGCGGTCGGTTGTGTTGCTCGGGCGGGCGATGCGGCGGATGATTGAGGCGGCGACCGAGACCGGTATCCTGACAGATTTTCCAAAGGTCATCAGCGCTGAAGAAGCCGTCGACGTGCCGCGCCAGAACCTGATGCTGATTGTCACCGGCAGTCAGGGCGAACGCCGCGCGGCCAGCGCGCAACTGGCGCGGGGCAAATATCGCGGACTTGAGGCGAAAGAGGGCGATCTGTTCCTGTTCTCGTCCAAAACCATCCCCGGTAATGAGCGGGGCGTGATCCGCATCATCAACCAGCTTAGCGAAAAAGGGGTTGATGTGGTCGACGACAGCTCGGGCCTCTATCACGTTTCGGGCCACGCCAACCGGCCCGATCTGGAGAGGATCCATGCGTTGGTTGACCCTCAGATGGTGATACCGATGCATGGCGAACACCGCCATCTGCGCGAACATGCCAAGCTGGCTGAGGCGGGCGGACGCACCGGGATACTGGCCTTGAACGGCACCATGCTGGACCTGACCGGTAACGCGCCTAAGGTGACGGACTATGTTGAAACCGGTCGAACCTATCTGGATGGCTCGGTGAAGATTGGTGCGCTGGACGGGGTTGTGCGCGACCGCATCCGCATGGCGCTGAACGGCCACATCACCATCACGGTCATTCTGGATGAAGAGGATGAACCGCTGGGTGAGCCTTGGTGCGACACCATGGGCCTGCCCGAGATGGGCTCGTCCCGTGCTGGGCTGGTCGAGGTTCTGGAAGAAGACCTCAATCAGTTTCTGATGCGGGCCGGAGCCAAGACCCTGCGCGACGATGACAAGCTGGAAGAGGGCTTGCGCCGGATCGCGCGTCAGACCGCGCAGGCCGAGATTGGCAAAAAGCCCGAAGTTACCGTGGTGGTCAGCCGGATGCGCTAATCCGCATAAGGCATGGGATAGCCCCGAAGCTGCAGGAACAGGCTGGCCTCTTCGTTATTCAGAAAGAATGGCACGGTTTCCGGCGGGTTCGGGTCTGCCGCGCGGGCGGCGATTTCGGCTAGCACGACCTCGGTTATGAAGGGCAGATCGTATTCGCGGGCCTGTCGGATTTTCACCCATTGCAGATGAGACAGCTCATCCGAGGCATGGGTAAAATCATCCAGATCGCCCTGAATTTCGTCGGCATCGACCAGAAAAAACCGAGCATCGAACCGACGGGGCCGCCCGGGCGGAGTGACGGCGCGGAACACGAATTGCAGCGCCGACGCCGAGGGAACAAACCCCATTTCAGCAAAGCTCTGCCAATCCGTCGGCACATTGCCCTGCCACGCGCCGGGTTGTCCCAGGATCAACCCGGTTTCCTCCCACAACTCGCGGATCGCGGCGGCGGCCAGCGCGTTTTGCAGCCCGGCCTGAGACTGCTGCGACAGGCGGTCGGTGCACAGATCGGGCAGTTGAGACGCCAGGGGCACATCTGCGTCCGCCGGATCGACCGCGCCGCCGGGAAAGACAAATTTGTTCGGCATGAAGGCCGCATTGGCCCCCCGTTGCCCCATCAGGATCGACGGATCACCCAGCCTGTCCCGTAGGACAATCACCGTGGCGGCGTTGCGAATGGCGGTTTTGTCCGCACTCATGCGGTTTTGCCGAACCCGTGCATCCGGCGCGCCCATTGATAGGCCACAACCGCGCCCTTGAGGCGGGGCAGCAGATATAGCGACAGCGCCACGCAGCCGACCGAGAACGCGATGGCCATGGTCCACGGATCAGGCCGCCAATGCACGTAAGACACATGCAGTGCGGGCGCCAGCAGGTGCCCGACGATCAGGATCGTCAGATAGGCCGGGCCATCATCGGCGCGATGATGAAACAGCTCTTGCCCGCATTGCGAGCACGCGTCGTTCACCTTGAGATAGCTGTGCAGCAGTTTGCCCTCGCCACAGTTCGGGCATTTGCACCGAAACCCCCGGATCAGGGCGGGTTTGGTCGGGCGGTCTTCCTCGATCGTGGAATCGATGGTCTGATCAGTCATTTGAATCTCGCGCGTTTGTCCTGAGGCGATATAGGCCAGGCCGGGCCCTTCGGGAAAGGGGGTGCGTCGCTTTGCGGCGGCATCCCGCAACCTAGCAGGAAACGGGCCTGTTTCAAACAGGGCGCTAAAAAGTTGAGCAACGGGCGACGGAAACGGGACGGCCCCGCGTTTGAACAGTATCAGCGGCGGCACAGGGCCGCGCGTATCAGGGAAATATGTTATGAAAAACGCAAACCTCATCTCAGTCCTCGTTGGAACCGCTGTTGCGGTCACCGCAACCTCGGCCTTCGCCAAAGGAAAGCGCCTGACCTTCGAGGAACTCGATATCGACGGCGATGGTCAGGTGACGCTGACCGAGATCACCGAGCAGCGTATGCAGAAGTTCACCTCGGCCGATGCCGATGGAGACGGGCAACTGAGCGTCGAGGAAATGCAGGCGGCGGCCCAGGTCAAGGCCAACGAGCGTGTGACGAAGATGTTCGAAAAGCACGATGCAAATGCGGATGGCTTCCTCAGCGAAGATGAATTGCCCAAACCGCGCCGTGCCTCCAAGATGTTCGAACGCATCGACGCCGATGGCAACGGGTCGATCTCGGAACAGGAATATGCGGATGCAAAGGACCGGATGGGCCGCAAGCACAAGCGGCACCAGAAGTCGGATACCGACAACAACTGATGCGGGATGGAGGATCTGACCTCTTACCCGGACATGGCGCATGGCGGGTCACTCGCCATGCCCGAGCCCAGCAACGAGGCGTTGCTGGGCCTGTTTGCTGATGGCGATGGCACGGCGGCCCGCCTGCTGACCGACCGGCTGGGGCCACGCTGTTATTCGGTCGCCTTGCGGATGCTGGGCAACCGGGCCGAGGCCGAGGATGTAACGCAAGAGGCGATGATGCGCCTGTGGAAGATCGCGCCGGGCTGGGTGCCGGGGCAGGCGCAGATTTCGACCTGGCTGTATCGCGTGACGCTGAACCTGTGCGTGGACCTGCGGCGCAGGAAACGGCCTGATCCTTTGGAGAATGCGCCCGAGCCCGAGGACGGTGCAGCAAGCGTGATCGAGCAGATGCAGGAGGTCGCTCGCCGCGATGCTTTGCAAGAGGCGTTGAACCAGCTACCGGACCGGCAACGGCAGGCGGTCGTTCTGCGGCATATCGAAGAGCTATCCAATCCCGAGATCGCCGGGATCATGGATATTTCGGTCGAGGCGGTGGAAAGTCTGACCGCGCGGGGCAAACGGTCTCTGACGGCGATACTGGCTGGGCGCAAGGATGAACTGGGGTATGAACATGGCTGATCACGACACAGAACTCGAGGATCTGTTTGCGCAGGCGCGTGCGACGCGTGATGTGCTGCCTGACGCGCTGGCGGTCCGCATAGAAACCGATGCCGAGGCGGTGCGTCTGGCGCGTCGCTCCAAGGCCACGCCATCGTGGCGGCAGCGCCTGCGGGGGATCGGCGGTTGGCAGGGTCTGGGCGGCCTTGTCGCGGCCAGCGCGGCGGGGGTCTGGATCGGGTTTTCGGCCCCAGCCTTCTTGCCGGATCCGGCCGAGTATTTTGTGTCGTCGGAAACGACTTATCTGATGGCTGACCTGAATTTGGACGATGACTATCTGGAGGATGTGGAATGACCGACACGCCTGCACCCAAACGTCGATGGATGCCGATTTTGCTGGTTGTCTCTCTGGCTCTGAACTTGCTGGTGGTCGGGCTCGTCGTCGGGACCGTATTGCGGTTCAAAGGCGGTGACCGCGTCAGCGTGCCGCCCGGTTTCGGGCCCGCACTATATTACGCCTTGCCCAAATCCGAGCGCAAAGCCCTGCGCGGAGAGTTGTCGGGCCTGCGCGGTAAGGGCTCTCACCGTCGCAAAGAGGATTTCGGCGCGCTGAGCCAGGCGCTACGCGCCGTTCCTTTTGATCCGGTCGCGGTCGAGGCGCTGCTGACGCAGCAGGCCCGCGCCACTGCGGATCTGCAGCAGGCGCTGCATCAGCAATGGCTGGCGCAGGTCTCGGCGATGAACGATCAGGAACGCGCGGTCTATGCGGGCCGGTTGGAAGAAGTGGTCAAACGCGGCCCGCGCAAACCGAAAAAACGCGATTGACCCCTCAGGCCGCGTTTTGCCGGACATGCACCTGATTGCGACCGGCCTTCTTGGCGGCGTAAAGCGCCTTGTCGGCCGAGCGGATCAGGGTGTTGACCGGATCGGCCCCCTCGTGCCTCAAAACGGTGGGCGGTTTGCACAGGTTCAAGCCGACGCTGATCGTAACCGGGACAGATCGCGGATGGTCGGGCAGGTGGAACGGTTTGCTGCAGATGCTGGCGCAGATTGCATCAGCATATCGAAGCGCCTGTTTGGCCGAGCTGTCAGGAAGGCCAATCATGAACTCTTCCCCCCCGATCCGCGCCACGAACCCGGATGGCCCGGTTGCGTCTTGCAGGCGCCGGGCGGCTTCGGTCAGCACCAGATCTCCGGCGGCGTGACCGAACCGGTCGTTGATCGCCTTGAAGTGATCCAGATCGGCCAGCATCACTGCAAAACTGCGCCCTGATTGCATCGACTGCAGCGCGATCTGATCTAGCGCGCGCATGGCATAGCGGCGATTGTGCAAACCGGTCAGCGGGTCAATCAGCGATTCGGCCAACCCCTTGCGCAGCGTCGCGCGCAGGCGGTCATCGCGGGTCTTGCGGGCGATCTGCGTCTCGAGCCGCAGCGAGATTTCATCGCTGCTGAACCCGCCCAGACAGACGGCATCGGCACCGCTGTCCAACGCTTCGGCGGCTAGATTGGCGTTGTCGTTGGGTAAGACCGCAATAAGCACCGTGTGCCGGGTGGCGGTGCGGGCGCGAAGATCGGCCAGGATGTTGCGGCCTGACCCGTCCGGGCCAAGCTCGATCACGATGGCATCGGGGGCGGCCCCGGACAGCACACCCTGCAGGTTGGGCAGGGTATGGCAAGTGAGTTGATGGCGGGTCTGACCGGCCAGCGCCTTGTTCCACAAGGCCCCTGTGCGTGGCGTCTGCGTCAGGATCGCGATGCGTGCTGTCGGCGGCGGGGCAAGCAGCGCGGCGGCGGGCTCGGCAAAGCCGATGGATTGGGAATCATCCCGGACATTCAGGTCCTGCCGGTCAGCGCGGCTGCGCAGCAGGCTTCGGACCCGGGCCAGCAGAAACGCATCCTTGAACGGATAACCAAGTACGTCGTCCAGCCCATCCGACAGCGCCCGCAGCCGGGCCGCCTTGTCGTTCTGCGGGGCAAGGGCGACGATGGGCACATCCGCCAGTGACGGGTCCGCCGCCATCAGCCGTTTGACATCCGCTGCGGTGCCGTCGGGCAAGGTGTGCGCCGTCAGTACCAGATCGGGCCGCGTGCGTCGCAGCAGCGTGCCCAGCCCGGCCACCTTTTCCCCCTGCACTACATGATACCAGGCAGCCGTCAGCTGCACCTTGAGCATGATGCGATTGGTCGAAACACCGTCGAGGACCAATATGGTGCCCTGCACAGACATAGCCGTTTACCCGTCAGATTGCATGTGTTGCCAAAGTGTTTATGACTCTGGTTAATAAACCCTTTCCAACACACAATCTGAGGCCAGTTTATGCCGATCTCTGCCGATTCCGCCGAAACTCTGACCCTGAAAGTGTTGGAATGGCTGGTTGCGAATGACGAGCTTTTGCCTGTTTTTCTGGGTGCCAGTGGGGCCTCGGCTGAAGATTTACGCGTGCGGGCAGGCGAGTCGGAGTTTCTGACATCGGTTCTTGATTTCCTGATGCTTGACGATTCGTGGGTGATCGCATTTTGTGACGCCAATTCCGTCCCCTACGAACTGCCGGGCCAGGCCCATGCGGTGTTGTCGGGGGCTTCGGAAATGCACTGGACCTAACCTGCAGGAGCCCCGTCCATGGCCATTGATGCGATTCTGTTCGACAAGGACGGCACCCTTTTCGATTTTGCTGCAACCTGGGGGGCGTTCGGTCGTATCGCGCTTGAGCGCCTGTCGGATGGCGATCCGCAGAAGGCCGCTGAAATGGGGCGCTCTATTGGCTTCGACTATGCGACCGAGGCCTATGATCCCGACAGTGTGGTTATTGCTGGCACAGTCGATGAGGTGGCGGATGCGCTGCACCCCCATCTGCCCGATCGCCCCCGGTCAGGGCTTGTGGACATTCTGAACCGGGCCTCGGCCGAGGCGCGGCAAATCCCCGCCGTTCCCCTGCTGCCGTTCCTCGACGGGCTGCGGCAATCCGGGCTGAAGCTGGGTGTCGCTACCAATGACGGTGAGATGCCTGCGCTCGAGCATCTGGAGTCGGTCGGTGTGCGGAATCACTTCGATTTTGTCGCGGGATATGACAGCGGACATGGGTTTAAACCCAGCCCCGGGCAGTTGCTGGCTTTCGCAACCCACGTGGACGTGGACCCGGCGCGGATTGCGATGGTCGGGGACAGCCTTCACGACCTGCAGGCCGGGCGCGCTGCGGGGATGGTCACGATTGGCGTTCTGACGGGCATGGCCCCGGCTGAGACTCTGGAACCTCTGGCCGATGTCGTGCTGCCGGATATCGGCCATATCCCCGGTTGGCTCTCCGGAAACTGATCGGGCCGCGCCGAAATTCGCCGCTTCGCTGGGCAAAACCGACATCTGTTGTCGCAGACAGAGCGGCCAGCGTTCGTTCTTCGGGGCTTGCTGGGGAAACCGAGAACGCGGAGGACACCCATGGCTAACAGCAGAACCCGCAAACGCCGCAGCGGTGGCCGTGCCGGCGCTGCGGCCCGCCGCGGCAGCGCCGTGATTGATCAGATGCCATGGAATCCTCCGATCAATATCGACCAGCCGACCGAACCACTTGGCCCAGAGGGCGTGGCGGCGATCCATGAGGGCGCGATGCGCATCCTCGAAGAGATCGGGATCGAGTTCTACAACGAAGAAGCCATCGGTATCCTGCGCGAGGCCGGGTGCACCATTACCGGCGACAACGTCCGTATGGGCCGCGACTTCGTGATGGAGATGGTGGGCAAGGCCCCCAGCAGCTTCACCATAACCCCGCGCAATCCAGATCACGTGATCGAGGTGGGCGGGCGCAGGTTGCTGTTCGGCAACGTCTCGTCGCCGCCGAATTACTGGGACATGGAGATCGGCAAGAAGGTCCCGGGCACCCGGCGGATGTGTCAGGATTTGCTGAAGCTGACGCAGTATTTCAACTGTATCCATTTTGCGGGCGGTTACCCGGTTGAGCCGGTGGATATCCACGCCAGCATTCGCCATCTGGATGTGCTCTATGACAAGCTGACGCTGACCGACAAGGCGATGCACGCCTATTCGCTGGGCAAAGAGCGGGTCGAGGACGTGATGGAGATGGTGCGCATCGCCGGGGGCCTCAGCCACGAGGAATTCGAAGCATCGCCCCGGATGTACACCAACATCAACTCGACCTCGCCGCTGAAGCATGACCATCCGATGATCGACGGCTGTCTGCGGCTGGCGCGGCGCGGGCAGGCGATTGTGGTGACGCCGTTTACCTTGGCCGGGGCGATGGCACCCGTGACCATGGCAGGGGCGGTGGCGCAATCGCTTGCCGAGGCTTTGTGCGCGATTGCGCTGTTCCAATACGTCCGGCCCGGGATTCCCTGTGTGATCGGGACGTTTACCTCGAATGTCGACATGAAATCGGGCGCGCCTGCGTTTGGGACACCGGAATACATGCGCTCGACCCAGATGACTGGGCAGATGGCACGGTTCTACGGTTTGCCGATGCGGTCGTCGGGCGTTTGCGCGGCCAATGTGCCAGACGGGCAGGCGATCTGGGAGACGTCGAACTCGCTCTGGGCGGCGGTGCAGTCGGGGACCAATATGGTCTATCACGCTGCCGGCTGGCTTGAGGGCGGGCTGATCGCCAGCCCCGAGAAGTTCGTGATGGATTGCGAGATATTGCAGCAGATCCAGCGCTATATGCAGCCCGAACTTTGCGCGACGGGGCCGGATGACATCGCGCTGGACGCTATTCGCTCGGTTGGGAAAGACGGGCATTTCTTTGGCATCCAGCACACGCAGGACCGATACACTACCGCGTTTTACCAACCGTTTCTGAGCGATTGGAAGAACTTCGAGGCCTGGGAGGTCGCGGGTGGCATCTGGACCGCCGAGCGCGCCCATCGGATGTTCAAGGAGATTGTGAACAGTTTCGAACCACCTCCTCTGGACGAGGCGATCCGCGAGGAACTGGCCGATTTCGTCGCCCGTCGGAAAGCGGAAGGAGGCGCGCCCACCGATTTCTGACAGAGGGCGGGTCTCAGGACGTGATTACATCGCATTGTCATTATCCCGCGCCCGGATTTTGGGTGTTTGTTAAGCTTTCTGAGGTCACCTGAGGTGGGTATCCACTCCGGGGCTTTTCATGCATGGGCTGATCAACAAGGCGATCCAATCCTTTGTCTGCGCGACCTATGGTCGGCAATGCTGGTTACATGCGACGCAGGCGGCCGGGTTGGATTTTGACGAGTTCGAGGCGATGTTGCTCTATGATGCGGATGTTTCTGCCCGGGTGCTGGACGTGCTTTGCGCGGATCTGAGCCGCCCACGCCCCGAATTTCTAGAGGATCTTGGCACCTATCTCGTTTCGCACCCCAACATGGAGGGGCTGCGCCGATTGCTGAGGTTCGGTGGGGTAAATTACGTCGAATTTCTCCACTCGCTTGATGATCTGTCTGATCGTGCCAAGCTTGCAGTATCGGACCTAAACTTGCCCGCCCTCGAGCTGCACGAGCATTCGGGCACGGAATACCAGTTGCATTGTTCGCCGGGGTTGCCGGGCTATTCCAGTGTCATGACCGGAATTCTGCGCGCCATGGCCGACGATTACGGCGCGCTGGTCATTCTTGATCATGGCGGGGATGGCGACGGGGCCGAGGTGATTTCGATCACGCTGGTTGAAAGCGCCTTCTCCGAAGGACGGCACTTCGATCTTGGGGGGCGCGAGGGATGATGGATACGGCTGTTTTGGCGGGTTTATTGGACACCCTGTGCCCGATGTTCGTGATGGTGGACGATTCGGGGCGGATCACGCAAGTGGGGCCGACCCTGCAGAAGCTGCGTCCCGATACCCCCATGACGGGCCTTAGCTTTCTGGACCTTTTCCAGTTGGACCGCCCGCGGTCAATCCGATCGGTCGCCGCACTGATGGCAGCGCCGGGCAAGCGGGTGCATCTTCGGTTTCAGGACGCGCCTCAAACCGCTTTCAAGGGGCTAATCGCCCCTTTGCCTTACGGTGGCGGGGCGGTAATCAACCTGTCCTTTGGCATTTCGATCCTGGACGCGGTGCGGGATTATGCGCTGACGAGCGCCGATTTCTCGGGCACCGATCTGGCTATTGAGCTTTTGTATCTGGTCGAGGCAAAATCCGCCGCGATGGAGGCATCGCGGTCCCTGAATCTGCGCCTGCAGGGGGCCAAGCTGGCGGCCGAGGAACAGGCTTATACAGATACCCTGACCGGGTTGAAGAACCGACGGGCCATGGACCATATCCTGGGCCATCTGATCTCGACGAAGTCAGCCTTTGCGCTGATGCATCTTGATCTGGATTTCTTCAAATCAGTGAACGATCGTCTGGGCCATGCGGCAGGCGACCACGTATTGCAGCAGGCCGCGCGGATCATGCTGGAAGAGACCCGCAGCGATGACGCGGTGGCCCGGGTCGGCGGTGATGAGTTCGTCTTGATTTTCAAAGGGTTGACGGATCGGGGTAAGCTAGACGCAATTGCGGCCCGTCTGATCCTTCGTCTGTGCGAACCGATGCAGTTCGACGGCGCGGTTTGCAATGTCTCGGCCAGCATCGGGACTGCGTTGTCCTGCCAGTTCGATACGCCCAAAGCAGCGGACATCCTGCACGCCGCCGATCTGGCGCTTTATGCTGCAAAGCGCAACGGGCGGTCTTGCCATCAGTTCTATTGTGAGGTCGCCGATGCGCAAGGTTCGGGCCAGATCATGTAAGATCAGCGGTTCGCAGCGCAGACAGGGTTTGGGCGATATGTTCCTGCACTTGCGGAAGTTCCGAAATCACCGGCATCACGGCTCCTGAGAAGCTGGCGCGGGCCAGTTCTTCGGGAACGTCCTCCAGCACGTGACCACCGGTGCAGGCAAAGAAGGGCAGGCAGATCGACTGATCTCCGGACGCCGTCGCGGCCTCGGAGATTGATGGAGGTTGTTCGACGAACCCCAGGCGGCTGCTCTTGAAAGCGATGATCTGGCTCAAGGCGTCAACAAACCCCTTGGCCACGGCTGCGGGATTCGCGCGGCGACCTGATCCGTGCGCGGCAATGACCAGATCGGTTTCCGCGGCCGACCACCCCCGCACAGCCAGAGCTGAGCCGAGCGCATCAGCCACCAATGAGGGCAATTCTGGGTCGATGCCCAGCGGGTCGAGGATGCGCGCGGGCCGATCCCCGATCCGTTTGGGCAGGGCGCTGGTCACAAACCAGCCCTTCGCCATGAACAGAGGATAGATGAACGCAGGCTCGCGCAACCCGTCCAGGCAGGTCTCCAGCGCATCCGGGGCGGCCAGCGTGGACGCATGGACCGAGACCCCGTCGCATAAGGCATCAATCCGCCGGGCCAGCGCCTCCAGCGCCGCCTGGGCCGGGGCGGGGTCGGAAGGTTGGCCGTGGGCGACGATAACGGCTTGGGGCATCTGGAAACTCCGATCTTGGCTCTGCGATAGATGACCCGGCGGCGGGCAGAGTCAATGCGGGTTCTGCGCTGCTAGGACCCCAGCAGCGCAAGCCAGAACCAAACGGTGAGGATTGACACAGCCGTCCCGATCAGCACCGACGACGCCGCGACCCGCCTGGCTCGGCCATATATATTGGCAAAGATATAAGCGTTGAACCCCGGAGCCATCGCAGCGGTCAGAACGCCCGAGCGAAACAGATCCTGCGGCAGGGCCAGGGATGTCCCGAACAACCACACAAGGCTGGGATGCAGCAGCAAAGAGATACCGCAGACAAACAGGATCGCGCGCAGGTCGCCTTCGGGGCGGTATTTCACCAGCACGCCGCCAAGCGCGAACAGGGCCCCGGGCAGCGCTGCACGTGTGATCAGGTTCAGCGCGTCATCAACCACTGCCGGGATGGCGACGCCCGATAGATTGACAATGAAACCAAGCCCGATGCCCAGGATCAGCGCGTTCTTGAACATGGCGGTCATCACGGATTTGATCATCTGCGCGCCGCCGTGACCTCGGTGCCGGAACACTTCCATCACTGTAATGCCGACGCCGTAGCAAAAGGGCGAATGGAATGCGATGATTGCGAAGTTGCCGGTCAGGTTTTCGGGGCCATAGGCGCGCTCGGTGATGGGTAGGCCCAACAGGACCGAGTTCGAAAACAGGCAGCAGAAGCCGATGGCAACACAATCCTCCCAGTCGCGGCGAAAGATCAGGCGCGCGCCTATCATGCCAGCGACGAAACACAGACCGGCGGCGGTGTAGAAGCTGCCCAGAAGACGGGGATCAAAACTGGCGCTGAGGTCGAGGTTGGCGATGGCAAGAAACAGCAGACAGGGGATGGCGAAGCCCTGTGTGAATTTCATCAACCCGTCTATATGGACCTCGCGGAAGTACCCCAGTCGCGTTGACAGATACCCGGCGCCGATCACCAGAAAGACCGGCAGGATGACGTCGATCAGGCTTTGGAACATGGCAAAGCCGGGGGCAGAGTGTGGGGGGCGGCCAGCGGCCCGACCCCTAAAGCGCTTGCCGGATCACCATCCCGTCAAAGGCGGGTGTGATGTGGTCCGGGGTTTCGGCCTCGACCGTGGCATAGTCCATATCGATATGCATGTTGGTCAGAATGGCGCGTTTCGGGTTCAGCTGCTCGATCCAGCCCAGCGTCTTTTCCAGATGCGCGTGGGTGGGATGGGGCGTCCGGCGCAGAGCGTCGATGATCAGGCAATCGAGGTCCTGCAATTCAGCCCATGCATCGTCATAAATCTCTGCCACATCAGGGAGATAGGCGAGGTTTCCAATCTTGAACCCCAGCGCGTCGATCATCCCGTGATTGACCAGAAAGGGTTGCAGCGGGATCGCTCCGCCCGGTCCGTCGATTTCGAACGGTCCGTCGATCGTGTGCAGGTCCAGGATCGGCGGATAAGGCGAGCCCTTGGGCTGTACAAACGCATATCCAAACCGGCTGAGCAGATCATTCTGCGTATCACCATCGGCCCAGACCGGAACGCGCGCCTTCATGTTGAAGAAGATCATCCGCAGATCGTCCAGCCCATTGGTGTGATCCGCATGGGAATGGGTGTAAACGACCGCGTCCAAGCGCCCCGTGCCGCTGCTCAGCAACTGGCTGCGCATGTCCGGCGAGGTGTCGATCAGGACAGATGTGGTGCCATCCGGTCCGTCGCGTTCAACCAGAACCGAGCACCGGCGGCGGGTGTTCTTGGGGTTGTCGGGATCGCATGCCCCCCATAGGCCACCCAGCCGGGGAACGCCACCGGATGATCCGCAGCCCAGAATCGTGCATCGTATCTCGCTCATGCGGCGGCCTTGAATGCGGCGGCCTTGGTGAAAAGCCGGTCGAAATTCGCCTGCGTCTGGGCGGCGAAATCGGCGTAGTCCATCCCGAACACCTCGGCCCCTTTGCGGGCGGTGTGGGCGGTATAGGCGGGCTCATTGCGTTTGCCGCGATGAGGGGGCGGGGCCAGATAGGGCGCGTCGGTTTCCACCAGAATGCGGTCGATTGGCGCGGCGGCGAAGATGTCGCGCAGTTCCTGACTTTTGGGAAAGGCGGCGATGCCGGACATGGACAGGTAAAAGCCCAGATCAAGCGCCGCGCGGGCCAGTTTCGCCGAAGACGAGAAGCAATGCATCACGCAGGAATAGGGCGCGTTGCGGTGTTCTTCGGCCAGAATACGGGCCATGTCGTCATCTGCCGCGCGGGCGTGGATGATCAGCGGCAGACCGGTTTGCTGGGCTGCTTCGATATGAATGCGCAGCGAGTGTTGCTGCACCTCGGCCGACTCCGCCGTGTAGTGATAATCCAGCCCGCTTTCGCCGATGCCGACGAATTTTTGATGGCGGGCCAGCGCGACCAGTTCGTCAACGGTGGCCATCGGCTCATCTGCGGCGCTCATCGGGTGGGTTCCGGCGGCGTAGAAGACCGGTGCGTGGGCCTCGGCGATGGCGCGCACGCTGGGTTCGTTGCGTAGGCGGGTACAGATGGTGACCATGCGGGTCACGCCAGCCTCGGCGGCGCGGGATACGATGTCGTCCAACTGGCCGTCGAAATCCGGGAAGTCCAGATGGCAATGGCTGTCGGTGATTTCGGGGGTGGGGCTCATCAGTTGTGACCGGCGGTTTCCTGTATCTTGAACACCGTATCTAGGACAAGCGAGGCAGGGTCAAGGTTCACCGCCTGCCCATGCCGCGCGCGTGAGGTGATCAGCGCTGCAGCCTCGGCCCACTGGCGGGCCTTGTGCGGCGAGCCCGAAAGGCGAGCCAGCGTTTCCGCCTCATTCGGGGCGGCTTCGGGCATGGGGGCCACGCCGGTTGCGCCGGTCAGGGCAAGGCGCGACAGGGCGATGTCGATCAACGACAAAAGCAGGTCGAACCGTTCGGCCGCGCCGCGCTGGGCGGCGGTTTCGGCCAGTTTCAGCGCGCGCTGCCGGTCAAGCCGGGGCAGGGTGCTTAGGATGGCGATCAGTTCGGAATAAAGGTCCAGCCCGCCCAGATTGATCAGGCGCACCGCGTCGCCAACCGAACCCGCCGCGAGGGCGGCCAGATGGTCGGCTTGCGCGGGCAGGTCCGCGCCGGTCTGCGCCAGCGCAGCCTGCATATCCTCGACCCCCAAAGGCGACAGGCGCAGGGTTCGGCAACGGGACCGGATGGTCGGCAGCAGGCGCGAGGGTTGGTGCGAGATCAGCAGCAGCGTCGTGCGTGCGGGAGGTTCTTCGAGCATCTTCAGCAACGCGTTGGCTGCGCTGGTGTTCATTTCATCGGCGGAATCCACGATGACGACCCGCCGTCCGCCATCGGCGGAGGACAACCCGAAGAAACGGCCCAACTTGCGAACGTCGTCGACCACGATCTCGTTGCGCAGACGCCCCTGATCGTTGACAGAACGGGTGATCGTGGCCAGCCCGGGTTCGGCCCCGGCCAGGATCCGATGCGAAACCGGGTGGTCAGGAGCGATCTCAAGCGTCTCGGGCGGCGGGGGGGCTCCGAACAGCCCGCTGTCATCTGCCGGAGGCGTCGCCAGCAAAAACCGCGCAATGCGCCAGGCCAGCGTCGCTTTGCCAACGCCGCGCGGGCCGGTCAGAAGCCAGCCGTGATGCAACCGGTCCGAGGTATAGGCGGTCAGAAAGGCCTGCTCGGCGGCGTCCTGCCCGAACAGTTGCACCGTTTCGCGCGGGTGCGGCGCGCCGGAGGCCTGATCCGGGGTGGGGGTCTCGTCGCTCATGATCTATCGCAATGCTGCCATGGCGATATCTGTCACATCCCGCGCAACGCTGTCCATGTCCCGGTTTCCGTCAATGACGCGGAACCGGTCCGAGAATTCGTCAGAAAGCGCAAGAAACCCGGCGCGCATCTTCTGTTGCAGCTCAAGCCCGAAATCTTCGAACCGTTCTTCGACGCCCTGACGTCCCTTGGCGCGCGACAGGCCCGTTTTCGGGTCCATGTCGACCAGCAGCGTCAAGTCCGGTTCGCGCCCGATCATCAGAGTATGCAACTGATCCACCATCCCGCGCAGGTCACCGCGCGACAACCCCTGATACATGCGGGTGCTGTCAGCAAAACGGTCGCAGATCACCACCTTGCCTGCGGCCAGAGCCGGCTCGATGGTGCGTTCCAGATGGTCGCGCCGGGCGGCGGTGAACAGTAGGATCTCGGTTTCGGCAGACCAGCGATCCGGGTCCCCCTGCAACACCAGAGCGCGGATTTCTTCGGCCCCGGCCGAGCCGCCGGGTTCGCGCGTCAGGACAACCTCGCGCCCCTCACCGCGCAAATGCTCGGCCAGCAGCCGCGCCTGCGTGGATTTGCCCGATCCGTCAATGCCTTCAAAGGTCAGGAATAGCCCGCGTCGCGTCACATTTGCTCCAGCGGGATATTGATGAAGTCTTTCAGAACGATACCGCCCACTGTCATCATGCGCACCACAAACCCGCCCTGCGCGACGTCTCTGTCAGCCACCAGAGGGCGACGGATTTCCGGCAGACCCTCGGGCTGAATCACAAGCTCGGCCAGTTGCTGGCCTTTTGCGACGGGCGCGTTGATCGGGCCCTCATAGACCACCTCGGCCTTGATGTCCTTTTCGCCCAAGACGGGGAACAGCAGAGTCAGATCTTCTTCCGGCACCAGCCCCACCGTCTTCTCAGCCCCCATCCACAGCCTGGCTTGCGCTACCGGTTCTTCTGCTTTGGCAACTGTCCTCTCGACAAAATTTCGAAACGACCAGTTAACCACGGCCTCAGCCTCCTCTGCCCGCTTGGCGGTGCTGTCGAGCCCGGTCAGAACAAACACCACCCGACGGTCGCCCTGCTTGGCCGATCCGACCAGACCATATCCGGCCTCTTGCGTGTGACCGGTTTTGAGGCCATCCGCCCCGATGCCCAGTTTCAGCAGCGGGTTGCGGTTGCGCGAATTCGAGGGCGCACGGCCATCGAACTCGAACACTTCTTCGGCGAACAAGGGGTAATATTCCGGGAAATCGGTGATCAGGCGATCAGCCAGAACCGCGAGATCGTGCACCGACATCATGTGTCCGGCGGCGGGCCAGCCGTTGGAATTGGCAAAGTTTGAATTGTTCATGCCCATCTGCTGCGCGCGTTGGGTCATGAAGCGGGCGAACCCGGCCTCGGTCCCATCGGGGCTGAGCGCCTCGGCGATCACCACGCAGGCGTCGTTGCCCGACAGCACGATGATGCCGCGCAGCAGGTCCTCGACCCGGACCCGGTCCTGCGTATTCAGGAACATGGTCGACCCGCCATAACTCATGGCATGTTCCGAGACGGGCAAGGTTTCGTCCAGTGTCAGGCGTCCGTCCCGCAGGGCTTCGAACGCGACATAGAGGGTCATGAGTTTCGACATCGACGCCGGAGGCAGCGGCTGGTCGGCGTCCTTGGACAGAAGCACCGTGCCGGTTTTCTGGTCCATCACATAAGCGGCCCGTGCGGTGGTATCGAACGCATAGGCGGGCAGGGCCAGCAAGGACAGCCCAAGGGCCAGGCATGTGGATCGTAGCACAGACAGCATTATGGGCCTCCTGTTTTTCAGTTCCTGGCGGTGAAGGCGTCGGTAAAGCCGAGGTCCTTGACATCGCTCAGCAGGGCGCGGCGCTCGGCGCGGGTTGTGACCGGGCCGACCAATACGCGCCAGACCGTGTTGTCATCGCTTTTCAGTTCAGCCACCTCAGCAGGCATCCCGTTGCGACGAATCTTTTCAGCAGCGCTTTTGGCGTTGGCCTCGACGCTAAAGGTTCCGGCCTGAACGAAGGGTTTGGCCAGCCCGCCCGTCGCTGCGGGTGCCGCTGCAGCTGCCGCAGCGGCGGTTGTTGGCTCGCTCGCCTCGATGGCGGCTGCGGCCCCGGCGATCGGGTCCAGAGGGGTCTCGGTGATCGCGTTGGGCTCTTTCTTCTGCCACCATTTGCGCTTGGCCGGTTGATCCGTCGGAGGCGTGATCTCGGGGTCGGACAGGGCTGCGGTCTGGGTGCCGGCCAAGGCGGCCTCGGTCCCGGTTTCGGCCAGCGGGGTGGTGGCTGTTTCAGCCACGGCCTCTTCGCTTGGTTTGGGTTGCCACCATTTGCGTTTGGCGGGTTCCTCGGGCGCAGCGGTCTCGGCGGCTGTCAGGTCGGCACCTTCGGTCGCGGCAGAAACAGCCTCGCCGCTGGCAGCGGCCGCGTCATCCGCCGCTGCGGCAACAACAGCCCCAGTGGCCGCGCCTGCAGCGACCGCGGCTCCGGCGGCGTTGGTCTCGCTTGCCGGTTTTTTCTGCCACCATTTGCGCTTGGCGGGCTGTTCGGGAGTCTCTGTTTCGGCGACCTCAGCCGCTGCCGTTTCCGTAGCTGCCGTTGATGTATCACTGTCGGGGGCTTCTTCCGCAACCGGTGGTGGCGTTTCTTCGATCACCTCTCGGCGCAGGGCGACGACTTCGATCCTCGTTGGCGCTCCGGCCAACATCCCCAGCCGTTCCGCAGCCGACGAAGATACCTGCAGCGCGGGGCCGGGCAGGTTACGGTCGCGGCGGAACAAAGCACCAGTCACGGATTTGTTGTTCGAGGTGTTCTTGATCAGTACCCGCTCGGGCTGATCGACATCGGGATGTGCGACCCAGATGCCGCCCAGAGAGGGCCGTCCGTCCCACAAGCCGGCTTCGGTCACCTGAAATACGCCCGGGGCTTCGACATCGCGTTGCTGTCCGCTGGTCGCTTCAGGGAAAAGTTCAAATCGATTGGTATTGTCGGCGCTGTCGGCTGCGGCTTCCTCGGTCGGCGGTTCTTTTGCGGCGAACCCTTCCTCGCACCCTGAGAGGGCCGTCAAACCCACAGCCAATACCGCCAGCCGCTGCGGCCCAAAGCGTGTGCCCGTCGCTCGCTTCATCGTCTCAATCCCTTGCCTGACAAGGCCATATTAGCCGCGCCCCACCGCTGTTTCGCTGGTTCTTTTTGCCAGTCTGATGCGGTCTTTCCCGAAGATCATAACGCGGGTGCCGGGCCATGGAAAGACTGCTGGTTTCGCTTCGGCAAGAATTCCCGCTTTATGGCTTGCCTCTGTGCCCAACTCGTCTTAGACCCGGCCCCACGCGGGGAGGTGGCAGAGTGGTCGAATGCGGCGGTCTTGAAAACCGTTGAACGTGAGAGCGTTCCCAGGGTTCGAATCCCTGTCTCCCCGCCACCGATGCTCTGATGATCCCGCGGCTTTTCCCAACTGTACACTCAAGGCCGGCACTGCCCCCGGGGGGCTGATCGGTGATTCAACCTGACCAATGTAACCAGATTAGCAGCACAATTCACAATTGATGGCGACGGATTGTGGGCGGTGTGTTACAAAAGGCCGTGAAATTTTGTTTTTGTTTCGAATATTGCTCTGACTAACCAACGAATGAAGGCGGCCAGATTGGTGAGTTCTGACGTCAATTGCCCACAATGCGGCTCGGCCAATCCTGCCGGATCGAATTTTTGCCATAGCTGCGGAAGCGCGCAGGCATTAGTCTGTGGCGCATGCGGCCAACCTGCGGTGCCCAACGCAAAGTTCTGCACCGCCTGCGGCGCGTCGATGTCTGCTGCGACTGCGCAGCAGGGTGCCCCTGAGGCGGGCAACCCTACGCAACCCGGTACCACCCCCGGAGATGTGGCCGAACGGCGGCAACTGACGGTTCTATTCTGTGATTTGGTCGGGTCAACGGCCCTGTCCGAGAAATTCGATCCCGAGGATTATCGCGATCTGATCACCCAATACCGCGATCTGGTGGGCCGGACGGTCGCCAAATATGGCGGTGAGATTGCGAACTATGCCGGTGACGGGGTTGTCGCGATCTTTGGTTATCCGATCGCGCAGGAGGCCAGCCACTATTCAGCGGCGCTGTCCGCGCTTGAGATCGCCAACATGGCGCGCGACATTGATGTGGGCGTCTCGGGGCAATCGGTGTCGACCAACGTGCGGATCGGGATACATACCGGGCCGGTCGTGGTGGGCACGGCCAACAGCGCGTCGATGGATGAAAAGATGTGGTTGTTCGGGGATACACCGAACGTGGCCGCGCGTATCCAGTCCGTCGCCGATATGGGGCAGGTGGTGGTCTCGGAAGTGACCCGCCGGTTGATCGGTGAACGTCTGGAGTTCGTCTCGCTGGGCAACCCGAAGCTGGCCGGTGTGAGCGCGCCGTTGGAGCTGTTTCGGGTTCAGCAGAACGTGTCGGGGTTTGAAACGGCCCGCAAGGATTTCTCGCACGACAAGACACCGATCATTGGCCGGACCGCCGAGATCGCTCTGGTTCGGTCAAGATGGGAAGGCGCGCTGGAAGGCGAAGGGCAGGTGCTGCTGCTGACCGGCGATGCCGGGGTTGGCAAATCCAAGATTGCCTTTGGGCTGAGCGACGAGTTGGCGGACGAAGATGCCTCGCTATTCGTCCTGTTCGGCTCGCCGCTGCATCAGAGCAGCGCGTTTTATCCGGTCAAGAATGCTCTGACAGCGCTGACCGGCATGTCCCCGGATGATGGGCTTGAAGCAAGCCGGGCAAAGGTGACGGGTTTTCTGGCCGAAATTGGGCTGGATGACGCGGGCTGCGCCGGTCCGATCCTGAGGTTGCTGGCGTTGGAAGACACCACTGCTCCGGTCGAGCCGATGGCGCCCGAACGGGAGAAGGGCGCGCTGATCGAAGCTTTGCTGCGGCTGTGTGCGGGGCTCGAGCAGAGCTCGCCGCTGCTGCTGTTGCTGGATGATGTGCATTGGTTCGATGCCTCGACGCTGGAATTCGTCGATGGCTGGGTTGAGCAACTGTCGAACCGGCGTTGTCTGGTTCTGATGACCGCCCGCAGCGAGTTTCAGTCGCCCTGGCGAAACCAGTCGCACGCCACCACGCTGGAGCTGAACCGTCTGGTGCGGCGGGATATCTTCAAGCTGGTCGAAAGCATCTCGGGCGTCCGGCCCTCGGACGAGATCCTCGGCCAGTTGGCCGATCGGACCGACGGCGTGCCGCTGTTTGTCGAGGAACTGACGAAGATGGCGATGGAGGCCGGGTTGCTGGCCAGCCGTGGCCAAAGCAAGGCCGAGCTGTCCATGGCCATCCCCGAGTCGCTGCAGGATTCGCTGATGGCCCGGCTGGACCGGCTGTCTGCCAGCCGCGAAATCGTGCAGGTGGCGGCCGCTATCGGGCGCAATTTCGAACGCAACCTGCTGAGCCATGTGCTGGAATGGAGCGAGCAGGATATCGCGGCCGCCCTGGACCAGTTGCTTGAGACCGAACTGATCGTTCCGGCGGGGCTGCACGGCGAAGAGGATACCTATCGTTTCCGCCACGCGCTGGTGCAGGATGCGGCCTATCAGTCCATGCTGCGCTCGACCGCGGCGCGGTGGCATGGACGGATCGCGCGGATACTCGAAGAATACTACGGTGACACGGTCAAGCGCGAGCCGGAGATTCTGGGCCACCACTATCGGCGCGCGGGTGACTATTCTGCGGCCGAACGCAACCTGATGATCGCGGCCCGTCAGGCGCTGGATCATTCGGCCAATGTCGAGGCGATCAACCATTTGCAGCACGCGCTGGAATGTCTGCAGAAACTGCCCCCGTCGCAAGAGAGAGACCGTTGCGAGATCGACCTGCAGATCATGATCGCCGTACCGCTGGCCTTCGTGCGCGGCTATGCTCATGAATCCGTGTTGTCTGCCTACGCCCGTGCACAATCGCTGTGCCGCGAATATGGCGAGACCGAGCGACTGTTCAAGGTAGTCTATGGTCAGTTCCGGTCGACGATGCTGGGCGGGGAATATGCCATCTCAAAGCAGAATGCGGATCGCCTGGTCTCATTGTGTCAGGATCAGGCCAGCCCGCTGGCTCTGGTCTCGGCGGAACGGTCGCACGGGGCGCTTCTGACCTATCTGGGTCACCCGCGCGAGGCGCTGGCGCATCTGGAAGCCGGGATCGAGCTCGACCTGTCGCTTGAGCACCGGTTCATGGGGCTGGACTATGACGTGGTCGACCTGTCGGTCGCGCTGCAGGGCTATCGCGCACTGTCAAGCTGGTTGTCGGGCGATACCACCGGCGCGCTCGAGGCGATCCGGGCGGCGCTGACCCATGCCGAAGAAACCGCGCATCCCTTCAGCCAGTCCTTTGCGAACGCCTTCCTGGGATGGATTTCACAGTTCCGGGGCGACGAAGCGACGGTACAGGACAGTTCCGCCAATCTTATCGCGCTGTCCGAGGAGTATTCGTTTCAGTTCTGGCGCGGCTGGGCGCGGGTGATGAACGGCTGGGCGCGGCGGAATGAACTGGGCGAAGACGCGCTGAATGAAATCGAACTGGGGCTGAAGGAATGGCGCGACACTGGTTGCCGGCTGGGCCTGAGCTTCTTCCTGTATCTCTACGCGGATGCCGCCATTCTGCACGGGCGGCTTGATCAGGCCGAGCAGCTTTTGGATGAGGCGGAAAAGTTCGCCCTCGACAGCGGCGAGCAGTTCTGGATCGTCGGGCTCACGCGGCTGCGGGGCAGGCTGGCGCTGGCCCATGGCGATGACGAGGCGGGTCTGCAGCAGTTCGAAAAGGCCGTTACGCTGGCGCTGGATCTGGGCCATTTCGGCCCGTTGCTGCGCACCGTTCGGGAATTGGCTGACCTTGACCCCAGCCCTGATTGCCTGGATCGGATCGCGAAGGCGGTCGACGACGCCCCCGGGGCCGATATTCCGGCGCTGGTTGAGACACATGCCATTTTAAAAAAACTGACAACCGCGATGACGGAGAGTTCTTCGGAGAAAATTTAACAAAGTCGTAGCCAGTGGGGAGGACACAGCCAAGATGACTAGGAAGAAATCCAAAGGCAACCGGTGCCATCAGACGGATGTCACCGGCGTGATGCCCAAGCTGCCAAAGCAGTTCGATACGTTCCCCTTCTACTATGCCTCTCTGCAATGCCAATGGATGTATTGGTACACCTCAGTCGAACGGGCCAAGCCCTTTGTTGAGGGCACCGGTCTGTGTGTGGCCGAGTTTCCCGATGGCAAGGGCCAGAACAAGGCCGTCATCCTGCTGAATTTTCAACGCTATACTGCGCATTACGACAACTCGCTGGGTACCGTGAACGAGGTTGAATTCAACCTGTTGGCCTATCCCTCTAACAGGGTGCCGGGGGTTCCGAAGATGACCCTGACGGAATATCTGCACGGGCGCGATCAGACCAAGACCATCGGCCATCTGCGGATCCATGTTGCGGCGGATAATGCGATGGCGGTCAAGGCCGGGCGGCAGGCATTTGGCGAGCCCAAGTTTCTGGGGCAGTTCAACTACAAAGTGCCGTCGCTGAACGCCAAAATGAAGGGCCAGCCGCCGATTTCCCCGAAAAACTGGTGGATACAGCTGGTCAACCCCGACGACCCGCAGACCATCGTTTACGATCTGACAGCAGATCTGGGCCAGCTAACGGGCGATCAGTGGACGATGACGAACTGCACCCCGATCCCCGAGTTTGCAACCGGCCTCGGCCGCACGGTCTGGACTAGATGGACGATCTCGGGCCTGTTCGAGACGGCGATGCTAACCAACCGCGATGGCAAACGGGTGGCCAAAAGCTTTGAGCTGAAGCTGGGCAAGAACGACTTTCCGATGACCCGCGACATGCGCGCACTGTTCACCGACAAGACCCCGGTGGCGGTGCAGGTCTTCGAAAGCCCGCCCGCCTGTTTCGAACCGCGCGGCTTCTACGTGGACGCCATCGACGGAGACCGCCATGACCACGCATGACCAGACGCCCGACTATCAGGCCTTTCTGACTGTCTGCGCGGCCTTGACCGGTTACGACAGCGCCGAGCTGCAGGGCACGGGCTGCGCCATGGAATACTGGCATCGGCTGCGGCTGGTCCTGCCGACTGAGATATTGAAACGGTTCCTGTCCCATGCACCGGCGCTGGGCAAATCCGATGATGATGAGATCATCCGCCGGGCCTATCTGTCCGACAAATGTCTGGGTCCTGTGGCCCGTTCGCTGATTCAGCTTTGGTATACCGGGCAATGGGTTCCGCTGCCGCAGGACTGGCGCGAAAGCTACGGCGCATCGCGCTTTGACGTGGTCAAGATCATCTCGACCCGGTCCTACAAAGAGGGGCTGGTCTGGGATGCCATCGGCGCACACCCGATGGGTGCCAAGCAGCAGGGTTTCGGGGCGTGGAGCCTTGAACCTCCGGCAAAGCGGGGGGCGGACCAATGAATGCAGTAACCGACGACGAGACCACCTATGATGTCGTGATCGTGGGCGCGGGGTTTGCGGGCGGCATTCTGGCGAAAGAGCTGGTCTCGGCAGGCCATACCGTGCTGATCCTCGAGGCCGGTGCGGACCATGGCAAGACGTGGGAAACCTATCGGTCTTATCTGGATCAGTATTACCAGTCGCTGGCGAAGACACCGAACTCGCCCTATCCCGATCTTCCGACGCTGCCGTCGCCCTCGGTCCTTGACATCACGGCGGTGCGGGGGACCGAGCCCGACACCAATGGCTATTTCGTGCAACGCGGACCGCTGCCTTTCGGCAGCAACTATCTGCGCGCCTATGGTGGCACGTCGCTGCATTGGCTGGGGACCAGCCTGCGGATGATGCCCGCCGATTTCGAAATGCAGACCCGGTTCGGCAAAGGGGTCGACTGGCCCTTTGGCTATCAGGACCTGCGCGCCGATTACGAGCGGGCCGAGTGGGAAATCGGCGTCTCGGCGGATGCGGACGAGCAGACACCCAAGGCGTTGGGCATTCGCACCTCGGGCGCGCATGACGACCGGGGCTATTTTGCAAAGGGCTATGATTTCCCGATGCATTCGGTGCCGTCGTCCTATGTCGACAACTTCTTCGCCCGCGCGGACGGGACCCCGATCGAGGTCGGTCAGGATGCGCGGGATACGGTCAAGCTGAAGGTGTCCCGCACGCCACAAGGTCGCAACTCGACGCCACGGCGGCCGAAAACTGCCAAGGGCATTCCGGTCGGGGGCGAGATGCGCCCGCAGTTCCGCCCGCGTGGTGCGACGGGGCCATTTGCCTATATGGGGCAGCGGTGCGAGGGCAACTCAAGCTGCATCCCGATCTGTCCCATTCAGGCCAAATACAACGCCATGAAGACGCTGGAGGATGCAAAACATACCGGCAAACATCTGATGACCACGGTCACACAGGCGGTGGCATCCAAGGTGGAACTGGGTGAAGACGGCCGGGTGTCGGGCATCGTCTACAAGAAGTACCCGTTCCCCGGCGTTGCTCAATACGATCTGCGTCGCGCCAGGGGCAGGCAGTATGTGCTTGCAGGCGGCGCGGTCGAGAATGTGACACTGGCCCTTTCTTCGGGCATTTGCCGGACCAGTGGCGAGTTGGGGCGCAACCTGATGGACCACCCCTATATGATAACATGGGGTGCTGCGCCGGAACCGGTTGGCCCGTTTCGCGGACCGGGCTCGACCTCGAGCTATGCGAACTTCCGGGATGGCGTGTTTCGCGACAAAACCGCGGCGTTCCGGCTTGAGATTGGCAACTGGGGCTGGAACTTTGCGACCGGTGCGCCGAACTCGGATGTGGCGCGGCTGGTCGAGCAGGAAAACCTGTACGGCAAGGCGCTGCGCGACAAGCTTTATCACGATGTTCAGCGGCAGGTTCGCATCGGAACGCTGGTCGAGCAGCTGCCCCGCGCCACCAACCGCGTGACCATCGACCCGGCCTATCGCACGCCGATGGGCGAATACCGTCCGGTGATCAGCTATGACATCGACGACTACTCGCGCGCCGGGCTGGCCGCGGCGTCCGATGCCACCGGGCAAATCTTTCAGCGGCTGGGTATCCGCAACCACACGGCCTATGACCCGTCTGATGCCGGCTATTTCACCTACGATGGCCGGGGATACACCTTCTTCGGGGCCGGTCATCTGGTCGGAACCCACCGGATCGGCACCGACAGGCAGAACTCGGTGACCAACGATGTGATGCAGGCCTGGGACCACGACAATCTGTGGTTGGTGGGGGCGGGCTCGATGCCGACAATTGCGACGTCGAACCCGACGCTGACCCTGTCAGCCATGGCCTACAGGGCCGCAAGGGCCATCAGGGCCGCTGTTCGGAAAGGGGCTGCGAAATGACTTCGAAGGACAAACTGACCGAGACGCGCAAGCGGCTGTGCGGCCTGCTTCAGGACGCGCTGATGTTGGAGCTTTCGACGATCCCACCTTATGCGACAGCCTGCTATTCGATACTCGAGCAGGGGCAGTATGATCGGTCCGAACCCACGATCGTGAATGCCGAACCGATCGAGGTGATCCGTCAGGTCATGGTCGAGGAGATGCTGCACATGGTGCTGGTGGCCAACGTCATGAACGCTATCGGCGGCAAGCCGCAGCTGAACAACCCCGCGCTCTTGCCCAGTTATCCCACGGCCCTGCTGGGCGGGCGCGGCCCGACGGTCCGCCTGCGCCGGTTCACGCCGGAACAGGTCAAAAGCTTTCGCCTGATCGAAGCGGCACCCAAGGATACCGGCCCGGCCAAGAAGGGCGACTACCACACGATCGGGGGGTTCTACATTTATATCCGCGATCAGTTGGAGAAAGCCTGCGATAAGTTCGGTGATGAGGCCATCTTCATTGGCGACGACAAGCGGCAGATCACCAACGATGACTATTTTGGTGCTGGCGGCGAGGTGATCGAGGTGACCGGCAAACCGCCGCAGCGCCGCAAGGCCGCGCTGAAGGCTATCAAAGAGATCATGGAGGAAGGCGAAGGTGCCGATCTGGGGCACCGGGCCGGGGATGGAGACATCATTCCCGGCCCCGAAGGGCACGAGGACATCGCGCACTACTTCAAGTTCAACGAGATCCTGCACAGCCGCTACTACCACCCCGATGACGGCGTGAACGACCCGCCATCTGGCGGCGATCTGATCGTCGATTGGAGCGCCGTTTCCCCCATGCGCGACGATCCGTCCGAGCGTGATTTCCGCAAAATCCCAGAGATTGCCGCAATATCCGCCGAGTTCAATCGGGCATGGACCGGGCTGCTGGACGGGCTGAATACTGCCTTCAACAAGGACAAGGCGGCCCTGCGCATGTTGATCCCGGCGATGTATGACATCAAATCTCTGGCGCAGAAACTGATGCGCATACCCTTGCCGGACGGATCAGGCGAAACCGCCGGACCGACCTGGACATATCTGGCCAAGGAATGAGCCATTGTTGCCGGTGCGGGGACATTCAGGTCTTTGTGTCCGGCAACGTGTCATCTCGTCGATAGGTTGATGGCCCGATCCCCAAGGAAAAGCGGGACCTGTCCGCCCGGACCGCTTTTCCCGGCGTCTTGAGCCTAGATTTAATGCTCTTTTTCCGGCAAAATACAACGTGTTGATTGCGACTGGTGCCGTGCCGACCTCTGACATCGTCCGAGGCGGCTTTTGGCACCTTTCGACATCGGCAACGGGTTCAATAGTGTGTGGTCATCGGTCGAAACTCGCTGTTTCGGGGCCACGATGGTAAGTGTAGCTACGTAGAGGGCGAGTTGGGAGATATGGAAGGGACTAAGGCGCAACCGGACCTGTCTTCCGGAGCGATTGCCGGGTCAGACGAGCGCGGCCCCGTCTATTGGAGCCAGGCGCACAAGCTTGCGTTTGAGCGTCTGAACTTTGCGGTAACCAGCCGGGCCCCCATGACGGTTTTTGTCGGTCGCGACGGGTCCGGACGGACCTCGATGGTTCGTGAACTGATTGCCAGAAACACCTCGGGCTTCGTTGTGCGTGCGTTGTACGCTGTCGATCAGTTTTCCGGCGACGCCATGGCCGATGTCCTGTCGGCTTTTGATCCCAAGGGCGAGCCGTCAGAAAATGCCGACCGCAACCGGGCCGAATTGGTTCGCCTGCTGGGCTCACTTCACGCGGCGCAAAGGTTTCCGGTTCTAGTTGTTGATAATGCCGACGAACTGTCGAACCTGTATCTTGGCGCGCTGTGCGAACTGTGCGCGCAGAATGCCGGGGACCGCCCCCTGTTGAAACTCGTCTTTGTGGGGCGCCCGGGCATGACTGACGTCTTGTCCGGGGTGCGGCCCGACCTGACGGGGCCGGCCTTCACACTGGATTTCATGAACGAAGATGACGTGGCCGGGTATATCCGCGCGCGGTTCCCAGAAATTGAGCAGGGCGACCAGCGGCTTGGCAAGGATGCGATACACGAGATTTTTGGCCTGACCAGCGGGCATCCGGCACGGATCAATGCGATCTGCGGGCAAATTCTGGAACAGGCCGATCGGGGCGATCTGCCCAAATTGGACAAGGCGCAGGTCCGCCGTATTGCCGTTCTTGCCGGGACCAAGCGTCTCGACAAGCAGGCCGTCAGCGCAGAAGGCGCGGAAGGGTCTGGTGCGGTCCTCAGGCACGCGCTCTCGGGTGCGGGCTTTGAAACCGATGCATCCGGATTTGAAACAAGCACCGACACCGCTCGATCGGACGTTGCCGGGGCAGGGGTTGGCCGCAAAATAACGGTGGCCGCGGCGGTTCTGGTGGGCGCGGCGGGAGTCGTTTGGGCAGTGTCGGGACCAGGGCGTGCGTTCTGGCAGCAATTGGTTGCCCTGCGCGAAGAAGCCGTTGCCGGTTCGCAAGAGGTGACCGAGGATGCGCCTGCGGTTGAGGACGTTATTGCTGCGCCACCTCCGCAACCCCGCGAGGCCGGAGTGCATGAGGCGCGGTTGGCAAGAATTTCGGCCGCGCTTGCCGATGCCGAGCCGACTGCGACCGGGCAGTATCTGGCCGCTCTGGATCTGGCCGGTTCAGCCTCGGATGCGGCAGTCGTCGGCTATGCCCGCGCCGCTCTTTTGGGGCATGCGCGCTCGGCCTATTACCTAGGGCAGATTTACGAGACGGGCGAGGGGGTGCCGGTGGATCTTGTTCTGGCGCGGGCGTGGTATGACATGGCCGCTGCCGGGATTGACGGGGCAGCCAGCCGCCTCGAAGACCTGCCTTTGCCATTTGAAGACGGGGCGCTGACCGAGCCGTCGCCGCTTTTTGCGCGCAAGTTGGCGGGTGGTTCCGTCGAACTGGTCTGGACAAGCGCGGAAGGGGCTGATCCGGCGTCCTACCGTGTTGAACTTGCGTCGGCGTCGGGGGATGCCGTTCTGAACCTGCCCGATCTGGTGACCTCGGCGGTTCGCACGACCGCGCCCGATGAGGCGCGGCAATGGCGCATCATTGCGCAGGACCGAAGCGGTGCCGAGGTGGCCTCGGACTGGTTCGCGATCGGGCCGGAATAGCACCCGATCGCGCCACAGGTTGGCTTAGCAGCCGATGACCGCGCAGATTCTGCTGCGATAAGCGGCGTTTGCCTCGCTTTCGATATTGGGCTGTTCGGCCGATGCGGCGACCGGACCGCAATCAAGCTGGTAGTCCGCGCTAAGGCCTTCATTGACGCATTGAGAAATATTCCATCCGGGCGGAATGTCGTTGAGATCGACATCGTTCCATTTCGGATGGCCCGAGGCCTGCAGTGTATTGAACTCTTTTGCGATCAGATGGGCCACGTCCGACACCGCCTTGCAGCTTTCACGGTGATAGGCATTGCGCTGCGGCGTGTATTCATAGGTCATGAGAACGGCCTTGACCGCAACAACATCAATGGTGTCCGTCTGGAACGGGTAGGTGCCCGCCTCGATCTTCGACGGCGTGTAAACCGCCGATAGTGTGGGATCGGTTACCGAGAGCAGGTGCAGTTTTTCAGGATCTATGGCATCGGTCTGGAAGATCTTCGTCGGTGCGCCCGCGACATAGAAGAAGGCGTCAATCGTGCCATCCTGCAGCATCTGCAGCGAGGTGTCGGCGTTGATGGTCAGACGCTCGGCCGGGACCACCCCGGCAAGGTCCAGCACCAGCGATGCGGTCAGGAATGTTCCGCTGTCTTCGACGCCGACGGCGACGCGGCGGCCATTCAGATCGGCCAGCGAGTTGACATCGCGCTTGGCCAGAATGTGAACCTCTTCGTTATACAACGGAAATGCGATCCGGACGCCAAATATGGCGCGGGCGATCTCGGGGTCTTCGCTGGAATAGGTTTTCAGATATTCCAGCACATCGCTCTGAACGATGCCCAGCTGCGTGTGCCGACGCTTGCGGACCCCCAGAAAGTTCTCAAGCGACCCAGCGCTTTCGCGGACGTTCAATTCGATCCCGCAGGCTGAGGCCAGGCCGCTCATGTCGCCACCGATCTGAATATATGTGCCTGTCGGCCCGCCTGTCAGAATGTTGCGCTCGAACGCCGACGCGGCGGCGGGCGCGGCGATGCCAAAAGCCGCCAGAAGCGCCACACGGCCGAGCAGCTTTCTCAGCTTGAACCAATCCATTTTATCCTCCCTTAAACAACAAAAACTAACAGAACTCTCCTGACCTGACCAAATGGAGCAGGGTGTGCCGATTGATCTCGCCGACGGCAGCTTCCAGCGCGTCGACCGCGCATGTCCCGCTGGCCAGATCGGCGGCCAGAGCATCCACGATCCCTCCGGGCAGCTCGGCCAGACCGGGTGCGCCGCTCAGGATGCTCCTGACCAGATCAATGGATTTTTCATCCCCCCGCACAGAAGGAACAGAAGGAGAGGCAGCGGCGGGCTGCACGATCTGATCCGTTGGCGGAGTGCTCACCTCTGGCTCAGTTTGAATCTGGTCGGTGGATTGCGGAGGCTGCGGCTCGACCGCAACCGCGCGGCGCTGCAACTCTCCCAGATTGGTTGCAATACTGGACAGCTCGTCGCGATAGGCGGCAGCCTGCTGGCGCAATGCGTCAAGCTCGGCGCGGGCGGCGGTGGCGCTGGTTTCCACCCGGGCCAGTTCCGCCTGACTTTCCTGTTGCTGTTGCACCGCAGCTTCGGCGGCCTGCTTGGCACGGGTCGCGGTTTCTTCCAGCTCTGCAATCTCGGCTGCGGTCGTGTCCCTTTGCTGCGTTGCTGCCGCAGCCTCTTGCGTGGCGCTTTCCAGTTCGGCGCGGGCGGCGCTGATCTCGGTCTGCGTCGCGTCAAGCTCGGTTTCGGCCTCCGCGATCCGGGTGGTAATATTGGCAAAGGATTGCTCGGCCTCCGCCGCCTCGGCAGCGCGCGCGTTGGCGTCCTGAATGTCGGCGGTCATGCGATCAAGTTCGGCCTGACGTTCCTCTAACGCGGCCTCAAGCCGGGCCAATTCCTGCTCGGCTGTTGCTGCGTTGTCCGAGGTTTGCTGAAGGCTGGCCGAGACGCGATCGCGTTCCTCGGCCGCGGCCTGCGCTTCGGCGCTAAGGTTTGCAGCCTGGGTTTCCAGTTCGGCGGCCTCGGACCGGGCGGCGTCACGCTGGTCAGTGACCTGTGTGACTTCTTCCCGCAACGTTAGAAGTTCATCCGTCAACTCGTCACGGTTCCGGCGAAGATCGTCAACAGATGCTGCGAGATCCAGCCTGGCTTGTTCGCCGGTCTCAAGATCATCGGACACGGTCTGTAACTCGGCGGTCAGTTCGGTAAGGCGCGCCTCTTGTTGGTCAAGTTCGCTGCGGGCCGACGCGGATTGCGCGCGCAGCGCCTCCAACGCGTCATTTGCGCTGTTTTGCTGCGACGTTTGCGCGTCGATATCGGCCCTTAGCCCTTCAAGCGTCGTGCGCGCCTCGGCAATCTCAGCCTCAAGCGCTTGTTGTTGCGAAATACTCTCTTCAATATCAGGGACCTGCTGCTGCAAGAGGGCCAGTTCGGCCTGAGTTTCAGAAAGCACCGCCTCGGCCTGCTCTTTCTCCTGCAACGCGCTTTCGGTTGCGTTCTCAGCGCGCGACCGCGCCGCTGCAAGCGTTGCCATCTCGACTGACATCGCCTCGCGGGTCTCGTCCAGTTCGGACTGTGCCGCAGCCAGTTCCTGCTTAACCCCTGTCAGGTCTTGCTCAGCCGATGTCTGTTGATTCCGAGCTGCGCTCAGTCTGGCCTCGGACTCGACAATGCCTGCGCGCAGGGTCTCCAGTTCCTCGCCAGTGCGTATCAGATCAGCCCCCAGCTTTTTCTTTTGATCAAGTAGACCCTGAACCGACTGCTCTGCCGAAGCGACACGGGCTGCCGTGTCGGTCGAGTTGCGGGACAAGCCAGAGCTTTCAGCCTCGAGCTTCTCAAGATCCGCCCGCATGCTACTTTCCTGTTCCTGCAGCGCAGTCAGCGCGACCTCGAGCTCCTCTTTCCGCGCGCTGGCCGTGCTGATTGCAGCCTTCAGCTCTTCCTCTTCGACCCGACGCAACTGCACTGCCTGTTGGACACGCTTCAGGTCGGCAGTTACCCCCTCGATATTGCCCTGTAATCCGGTCAGGATTGACTGGGCCTCATCGGCCGCGGCCTGCCGTTCGGCCACCGCGGCGGTCAGCTGATCAAGCTCGCCGCGTTTTTCCGAGATTTCGGACGTCATCGCATCCAGATCAGCCCGGGTTGAGGTCAGCGTTCCGCCCAAAGTGTCCAGTTCGATATTCGCCTCGACCTGGCCGCGGGTCAGGGTGGCGACTTCGGCCTTTAGCTCATCGGCCAGCATACGATCCGCTTCCTTCTTGCTTTCCAGATCGCGTATCTCGAGCCTGAGCTGTTCAAGGTTGCCGGCATCCGCCGCCGCCGTCTCAAGCTCGAGGTTCAGTTCGGCCAGCCGGACAGTGGCCGCTTGTGAGGCGGCCTGCAGATCAACAAGTTCGGCGCGCTGGGCCGCAATCGTCTCTTGGTTTGCTTCAAGCTCTTTTGCCAACAAGCTGCGGGCTTCTTCCAACTCGGCGATGCGCGACGCGTTCTCAAGCCGTTCGGAGTCGGCTGTGGCGATCTGGGCCTGCAACTCGGACAGGCTGACTTCGGCCGCAGAGATATCTTCCGCGATCCGATCCTTTGAGGACTGCGCGCGCGAGATTTCCTGCTCGAGCAGCGCAAGTATCTTTCGCAACGAAGCCGCTGTCTGCGGCTCATCTCCGGGATTTATGGATGGCGTCTCAGCATCTTGCGCCAAAACCGCCGGCGTCCACACACCAAAGCTTAAAACAAAAAACGTCAAATAAATCAGCCGCGACGGGACCATACCTCCACTCTCCAAACAAAAAACGGCCTGATAAGCGTCTCACAAAATTGCAAAAAAGTCGAATCATAGCGCGGCTGCGGAACCTGAGGCCGGTCTTGCGGCCGCCGGGGCCGCGTTTGCCGAACTCTGGCGATCCTAGCCAAGACCTGATCATGACCTTGATTTACAGCGGCGACACGCAGCCGTTGTTCCCGCCAGAGTGGTCGCGCTTCGGGGATTGGGTGGCGCGTAGAAGCGGTCACCTTGAAATTTCGTCACTAACGTGATAAGAGAAAGCGATAACAATAATTCCCGGAGCGGTATAGTGCCGGGTGCGGAAAATCAGCAAGCGTCCGGATGCAATCGCGCCTGACGCGTTACAGCAGACTATTAGTTCATAGATTTCAGATTGGTGAGATTACGCACGCACAGCGTCGATCACCGGACCATTTCCTGCTTCGGACCATATTTCACAACCGGTCCGGTATCTCGCCAGCTTCTATTTTCAAGGAGTGTATCATGGCGAAGACCCCAAAGCCCAAGACCCGGCGTACCGGAGACAATGACACGATCAGTTTCGAGGTCATTCCGAAATCCGCCAACAAACCGTCGCTGCTATCGGCAACAGAGCTTTCGGCGGCAAATGTCCGCCAGTACTTTGCCGACCGAGCGGCGATTGATGAGGCCTGCCGCAGGCTGAAGAATGCCAATCTTGACGTCGTGCGGGTCGGCAACACGTCGATCACCGTGCAGGCTCCGGCAGCGCGCGTTGCCAGCCATTTCGGCGTCGAACTGGCTGCCCGTGATGTCGGCATCTTTCAGAATGCGCAGGGGCTGAACGAGACAGCCCCGTCCTTCTTCATCTCGGGCAAGGCCGAGGAAAAGGTGCTGCACGCGGCCGACGATCTGAGCGATGTTGTCGATGCGGCCGTGCTGCCGACACCGCATGAGTTCATGCAATCTCCGTTGCCGCCCAGTGTGGGGTATCACCATCTGGATATTCCGGGTGACGTGAACCTGTTTCTGAATACCGACAAGGCGCATCGACTGGGCTTTAGCGGAAAAGGGGTGCGCGTGGCCATGGTGGATACCGGGTTCTATCGCCACCCGTTCTACATCTCGCGCGGTTACAATGTGGATCAGGCGGTGTTGTCGCCGGACAGCCTGGGAACCAACCCGCTGGACGATCTGAACGGACATGGGACCTCGGAACTGGGTAACGCCTGTGCGGGTGCGCCAAATGCGCATTTCATGCCGGTGAAAACCAATCTTGCGAACGCGACGGCTGCCTTTGCTACTGCCGTGGATCTGCATCCCAACATCATCACCAACAGTTGGGGGCGCAGCCTGCCGACGCCGCCGTTCAACGCCATACCCCCTGACGAGATCCCGCTGGCTGCGGCCATTGCCGAGGCGGTGGCGCGCGGTATTGTTGTCTGCTTTTCGGCGGGGAACGGGCATATCGGCTGGCCGGCGATGCACGAGGATGTCATCGCCATCGGCGGCGTCTTTGCCCACCCCGATGGCACGCTCGAGGCTTCGGACTATGCCAGCAGCTTCACCACGCCGATCTTCCCCGGGCGGCAGGTGCCCGATGTGTGCGGTCTGGTCGGGATGCAGCCGCGCGGTATTTACATCATGTTGCCGCTGCAGCCCGGAAGCTCGATCGACACTGGGCTGTCGGGGGGCGCGTTCCCCAATGGCGACGAAACCGCCGCCGATGACGGCTGGGCCTGCATCAGCGGCACGTCGGCGTCGTGCCCGCAGGCTGCGGGTGTCGCTGCCCTGATGCTTGAGTGCTGTCCGGACCTGAAGCCCCATGAGGTCAAAAGCATCCTTTCGGGCACGGGCCGGGACGTGACGCAAGGTGCAACCAACGCCGCGGCCAATCAGCCGCCGGGGCCGCATAATGCAACCGTGGGTCCCGATCTGGCGACAGGTGGCGGTCTGATCGACGCGACGGCAGCGGTGGTTGCCACGATGGCGCGCTGCGGGAACAAATGTGGTTGTAAGGACAAGGACGACGGCAAAGACGAAGAAGAGCTTGAGCGTCTCGACTATAAGGTCAAGTTCGTTTGCGGTTGTGCCAAACCCGGGGTGGTTGCTGCGGGGCGTTATTTTACCGCGATAAACATCATGAACCCGGGCAATGAGACGATCCGGTTCCGCAAGCGTGTCTCGGTTGCGCTGCCAAATGAAAAGCCCGGCCATGTCAGCAAGACATCTGTCCTGCGTCTCGGGCCGAATGAGGCGCTCGAGATCGATTGCGCGGATATCATGGATGCGGTCGGCCTGCCCGAATGCTGTTTCCTGAAGGGCTTTGTGACCCTTCAGTCGCGCGCGCCGCTTGAGGTTGTGGCGGTCTATACAGCCGCGGGTGCCGATGAACAGGTCGAGACGCTGGATATCGAGACTGTTGAACCGACCCGCATCACCAAGAAGAAGCGCCCGCCCGAGACACCGCCGGAAACGCCGCCGGGTGAGGATCCGGGTAAGAAGCTGCCCGATCTTGTGCCGGTGCCGCCTTTCCCGCCGGGGCCACCATTCTTCCCCTCCAACTTCTGTGAGACACCGCAGAACCTTGCTATCATCGTGCGGAACCTCGGTCCGGGTGCTGCGGCGGCCACAACGACGCGGGTCGAGTTTTCCAATGTCGGCGGGGCGGTCGAGGTGCCAACGCCACCTTTGGCACCGGCAGGCCAACCCGGCGCCGAGGCCCAGATCTCGGTGCCAATCCCCGGGCGCTGCTACAATCCCGAAAGCTGCGAATTCCGCATCACGGTGAATGCGGTGGCCGGCGACGGTGTGCTTGAGTCCAACACCGCAAACAACTCGGTCAGCAGCAACTGTGTCGTGCTGTTGTGATTGACGGTACCGTCAGGAAAGCCCCCTTGGGGGCTTTCCGCTGACAACGTGATCAGGGGAAGGTTTCGTGCCGCGTCGGGATTTCGATGCGATCCACAAACGGCGCAAGATCGGGCGGGATGACGGCCGGGTTCCCAATGGATTTTATCTGCCCGTCGGCCCCGACCTCAAGCTGCAACCCAAACACATTGGCAAGCTGCTCGGGCTGTGCATTGACGGTCAGCGCCATGGGGCCGCCGGGATAGACCTCGAAACCTAAGCGGCGAAGCCCATTTCCCGCCTGTGTCATCACGGTATCGTCGGGGGCACCATGCCCGGAGATGAGAACGGCGATGACCGAGACTGTTTCCATGGTGATATCCTCCTGCTTGGACCGCCTAGCATAGCTGTGCCTGCGGCGGTCATGGGTGAACATCGAGGGGGCGAGCCTTGCCAGAGTGTCATGGCCTCGCCTCTGATAACCAATGTTGGGTGCGGGGGATGTGTTGTCAAGCCAAGGGCGCTTAGCGTTCGGGCATGCCCAACTGGCGCAGATAGACCGATATCCGTTCAAGCGCGGGTGGTGAAAAGACCATGGCCTGCTTGTAGCGTTCGATGGTCAGGTCGGGGAATTTCGAGAACAGGATGGCCTTGGAATCTTCTGCTTCGGCCTCGCGCCCGGCGGCCAAAAGGACCGGGGCCAGATTGCGGTGAATCCAGTGGGCGGTGGGCCGCTCGATGATGGCGCGCTGGAAATAGTCGGCGGACAGGTCATAGTTTTCGGTCAGCTGATGCACGCTGGCGATGCCGACATAGTTGTTGAAATTCATCGGGTCCAGCGGGCTGAGCCGGATCGCCTGTTCGAACTGTGGCAGCGCCGCAGCCGGGTTGTCCGAATAAACCTCGAGCCAGCCCAGCCGCGAATGGGCCCAGGCCGCGTTGGGATCAAGCGAGATGGCGCGCTCCAGCAGGACGCGGGCGACGTCGTAATTGCGGGCAAAGGTGTGGACCGTGCCCAGAACGGCCAGGATCAGCGGGTCTTCGGACGACAGCCGGGCGGCGCGTTCGGCCAGGTCCAGCGCCTTTGACTTGGCGGCGCTCATATCCTCGACCCAGTTATAGACGGAATGCTGCGCCCAGCACCAAGCGGCCAATGCCAGCGCCAGCGGATAGTCAGGGTCGATGGACAGCGCCTTTTCCAGATGCCCCAGCGCGGTCGCGGCCTCGTTCTTGTCCAACGCCCAGACATGGCGCATGGCCCGCATCGTGTGGTCATAGGCCCCAAGGCTGCCCGGCGGCTTGCGCGAGACCCGTTCGATCTCGGCCCTCTGGATCGAGGGCAGGATGGCCCCCGCCACCTGCTCGGTGATCCGGTCCTGCAGTTCGAACAGATCGTCATCCGATCCGTCATAGCGCTCGGCCCACAGATGCGCGCCGGTCGAGGTCTCGATCAGCTGCACGGTGATCCTGATCCGCCCCTGTGCCCGCTGGACCGAGCCTTCAAGCAGGTAGGCCACGCCAAGCTCGCGCCCGATCTGGCCGACATTTATGGGCGTTCCCTTGTAAGCAAAGGCAGAATTGCGGGCGATCACAAAGAAAGACCGGATGCGGGACAGGGCGGCCGTTAGCGCCTCGACTACGCCATCCGCGAAATATTCCTGCGAGGGGTCGCCGGACATATTGTCAAACGGCAGAACTGCGACCGAGGGTTTGTCGGGCAGGGTAGGGGCCGGGCGTGGGGTCGGGTCATCCGCCGTCTCGGCAGGCCATAGAAAAACCCGCACCGGCTGCGCGATGTTCTTGAGCGCCCGCTCGCCGCCATTGGTGAAGCCTTCGGTGGTCTTGCCGCGCACCTGCTCATGCGCGCCGGCGCTCAGGGCGATCCCGCCGGGGGCGCAGATTTCCTGCAGCCGGGCGGCGATGTTGACGCCGTCGCCATAGAT
Organism: Ruegeria sp. CJ3; assembly: GCF_056536725.1. Taxonomy (NCBI): domain Bacteria; kingdom Pseudomonadati; phylum Pseudomonadota; class Alphaproteobacteria; order Rhodobacterales; family Roseobacteraceae; genus Ruegeria; species Ruegeria sp. CJ3. Next base: position 123,154 of record NZ_JBQFQE010000002.1, on the reverse strand, counting down.
GTCGCTGCCTTCGATGATGATATCGCCCAGCGTCAGGCCGATGCGCAGACGGACGTCGTCGGACCCGGTCCGGTGCAGCGCCTTTTGCATGGAAATGGCAGAATTCGCGGCGTCGACGATGCTTGAAAACACGATGATCGCCCCGTCGCCCATGACCTTGACGATGCGCCCGCGATAGGCGGCCGTTTGCGGCGATACCACCGTCTGACGCAGGTGTTTCAACCGGTTCAGCGTGCCTTCTTCGTCAAGGCCCATCATCCGGGAATAGCCGACGACGTCGATCATCATGATCGCCGCCAGACGTCTGTCAACCTGAGGTCCGGTCATGGTACCCCCCCGCCGGTCAGCGCCATGTCGCGCTGAACTTCGGCCCAGCTTGTCAGGATCAAATCGGCAACCTTGTCGGCCGCCGTGGCCTGCGTCGCATCGCAGATGACCGAGATGCGCATCACCCATTCGTCGCGCCATTTGCTGCCGCCGACAAAGATCGCGCCCTGCGCGGCGATTCTGGCGATGACCGCCTCGGTTGCCGCCTTTCGCTGTTCCACGGGGGCCTCAGCCGGGCCAAAGCTGACGACAATCTGGTTCAGCACGACATCATTCAGAACCCGGACCCCATAAGCGTCGCGCAGGCGGGTCGCAATGCGAGCCGCGAGCTCACAATGACGTCCGACAAGATCCTGAACGCCCTTGCGGCCCAGCGATTTCAGCACCGCCCATGTGGGCAGGCCGCGGGCGCGGCGGGACAGCTCGGGGGTCAGAAAACAGGGCACACGGTCGTTTTCATCCTGAACTGGCAGGTAGCTGGCATCGATCCGCATCGCCTTTTGCAGCGCACCCGTATCCCGAACGATGGCATAGCCGCTGTCGAACGGGGTCTGCAGCCATTTATGGCCATCGACACTCCACGAATCCGCGTGTTCGATATCTGCCGTCAGATGTCGGTAAGATGGATGGGCCCGGGCCCAGAGGCCAAATGCGCCATCCACATGCACCCATGCGCCTGCGCGCCGGGCAATCTGCGTGATCGGGCCGAACGGGTCGAAGGCTCCGGTGTTGATCTGACCCGCCTGCGCCACGATGATTGCAGGGCCGGTCTGGCCAGCGATCTGACGTTCCAGATCGGTGGCGATCATGCGGCCTTCGCCGTCGGTTTTGATACGCCGCACCCGCTGCCTGCCAAGGCCAAGATACCCCAGCGCCGACAGGACCGAGGTGTGAGCATCATCCCCCAGATAGACCGTGATGGGCGGGGCACCGAACAGACCGTCGTCATCCGGATCCCATCCATGACGGCGCAGAATGGCTCCGCGCGCGGCGGCCAGTGCGGTGAAATTGCCCACCGTGCCGCCGGTGACAAACCCGACCGCCGCCGCGCGCGGCAGGTCCAGTACCTCAAGCAGCCAGCGGGCCGCCGTTTCCTCGACTGCGGCGGCTGTGGGCGAGGACCGGTGAAAGGCCGAATTTTGCCCCCACGCGCTGACCAGCCAATCTGCTGCCACCCCCACGGGGGCCGAGCCGCCCAGAACCCAGCCGAAGAACATCGGATGGACCATATGGGTCAGGCCCTGCTCGCCCCGGTTGGCGAGGTCCCGGATGACCGCGACCTCGTCCAGCCCCTCTGCCGGAAACGGTTCGTCAAAGATGGCGCGCATCTCGGCATAGGCTTTCTCGGGCGGGCAGGGCCGGTCCTGAACACCTTGCCGATAGGCCAGCGCCCGCTCATATGCGGTGCTGAGGGCTGAGAGACGATCGGTCATGTCAGGGCATCTGATAACCGGGTGTGGATTGCGAGATCGTGACCTCTTCGTCGGTCATGTCCTCGGCGATGCCGTCGAACAGCGGTGTGCTGAGATAGCGTTCTCCCGTATCAGGCAACATGCACAGCACCGACGCGCCGGGTTCGGCCTTTTCGGCGATGCCGATGGCGATGGCAAAGGTGGCTCCGCCCGAGATCCCGGTCAGGATGCCTTCCTGGCTGGCCAGTTTTGCGGCCCATTCCACGCCGGTCGGGCCGGGGACGGGGATCAGCTCGTCAAAAAAGCCGTTGTCGATGGATTCCTGCAATACCGCCGGAATGAAATCCGGGGTCCAGCCCTGAATCGGATGCGGCTCGAACGCCGGATGGCTGGCAAGCGGATCGCCGTCCTGCCCCCGCTCGGTGGCGACGCCGCTGCCGATCAACTGCGCGTTTGCGGGTTCGGACAGGATGATCTTGGTCTCGGGCCGCTCCTTGCGCAGAACGCGGGCGACTCCGGTGACCGTTCCGCCAGTGCCATAGCCGGTGACGAAGTAATCCAGCCGCTGGCCGTCGAAATCGCCCAGAATCTCCTGCGCGGTGGTGGCGGCGTGAATTTCGGCATTGGCCTCGGTCTCGAACTGACGGGCCAGCAACCAGCCATGGGCCTCGGCCAGTTCAGCGGCCTTGCGGTACATGCCAAAGCCCTTTTCTGCGCGCGGCGTCAGTACCACCTTGGCCCCCAGCATCCGCATCAGGCGACGACGCTCGACCGAAAAGCTGTCGGCCATGGTGACGACCAGAGGGTATCCCTTTTGCGCGCAGACCATCGCCAGCCCGATGCCGGTATTGCCGCTGGTGGCCTCGACAACCGTCTGGCCGGGCTTCAGCGCTCCGCTGCGTTCGGCGGCCTCGATAATGTTCACGGCCAGACGATCCTTGACCGACCCGGCGGGATTGAACGCCTCGAATTTCACGAACAGGTTGACGCCTTTGGGCCCCAGATTGTTGATCCGGATGACAGGCGTGTTGCCGATTGTGTCGAGAACACTGTCATAGACGCGCCCGTTGCCCTGCGTTGTTCTGAGCTTTTGATCTGTCATCGCTTTTCCTTACTTGATCGGTTGGCCGCAGCGAACATACCGGGCCGGGATGGGTCCAAGTCTAGCGCCGACACTGCGGCGAAGTCCTGAGCGGGTTCTGAGGAAACCTTGTAAAATGACCCTTTCCGGGCCCGTTCATGCTCAGGTTTCGGGGATGCCCTGCTTGGTCAGCGCATCGGAAAAGCGGGTACGGATGTCCGGATCGGCGAAGGGGAAGGACCGAAAGAAATGATGCTGTGTGAGGTCCTGCCGCGCGGCGCGGGCGCGACCGGCCCACAGCGCGGCCTCGGCATGATTGCCCGCCAGTTCGTTGGTGAAGGCGGCAATCAGGCTGATCAGGTCATGAGCCCCCGGGGCATTCGCCGCGCGCACGGCCCAGTCTGCAGCCTCGGTATCGCGGCCCTCCATCGCCAGGCTCATGGCGCGGGTCCCCAGCATGGCATAGAGCAGCGGGTCCAGCGGGCTGAGCGTGCGGGCATCGTCGGACAGACGCCGCCCAATACTGCTGGCGCCCGAAACGGTCTCGGTCCAGGCACGGGCATAGATGCCCTGCGCGAAATTCGGGCTCAACGATGTCGAGCGGTCCAGCCAGGTCTTGGCGCTATCCAGATCACCGACCAGCCACATTGCGCGGCCCATGTTGAAATTGGCAAACGGGTCCATCGGGTCTAGTTCGATCGCGCGATCGGCGGCCGCGCGGGCGGCTTTCATCGGGATGGCCCGGCTGTCGGAATAATGCATGAAGGCAGTCTTGAAATGGGCAAAGGACAGCGCCCCGTGGGCCCGCGCAAAGCCGGGCTCTAGCGCAATGGCCTGTTCAAACAGCGCCACCGCACGGTCATTTTCGTTTGCGTCGAACCGGTACAGCGATTGCAGGCCCAGATGATAGGTCGCCCAAGCATCGATATTTTCTGGCGACCTCAGCCGCGCCTTCGCTGCCTCGTTCAGCGGGATCTGCACCTCGATGGCAAAGATCACCTGCGAGATGATGCTTTCACGAACATCATGCACGTCCTCGAGTTTCGAGTTGAAGCGATCCGCCCAGATCACCTCGCCGTCCGCTGTGTTCGACAGCATCACGCTGATCGACACGTTCGGACCCAGCACCTCGACGCTGCCGGTCAGGCAGTACCTGGCCCCAAGGTCCCGGCGAATCTCGGCGATGTCGGGCCTGCCGGAGTGAAACCGGAATGAAGACCCCCGCGCTATCACGGCAATCCAGCGCAGCCGCGATATGGATGCGATCAGTTCGTGAGGGATCGCGACGCTCAGGGTTTCAGCCTCGGGGGTCGTGCCCATTGTCTCGAACGGAAGGATGGCAATCGTCGGCCGCGCGGCGGCTTCGGACCATGTGTTGTCGCTGTCATCCAAATCCCTCTGGGCGGCCGCGACCTTAGCTGGTTCGCTGACAGTTCTGACCGGGATCATCCAGCGCAGTCCTTTGCCATGCACGGTCTTGATGACGTCCTGTCGATCACCTGCATCCTCGACCGCCCGCCGGGCCGACTTGATGCATGTCGAAAGGGCAGCGTCTGAGACGACCCTGTTGCCCCAGAGGGTCGCAAACAATTCCGTCTTGGTGACAAGTCTTTCCCGGTTTTCCACCAGCAGCAACAGCAGCTGGAACGCCAGCGGTTCAATTTCTACCGCAGATGCCCCGCGCCAAAGCTCCTGACGAGAACGATCAAGCCTGAAATCCCGGAACTCGTAAATCATATTGAGACAATAGCAAACATTCAGGATGCGTCGACTGTCGATCTGCCTGAAACCTCGGGCAAGTCCGAGGGGCGTCGTCGGGTTCGAATGTCGCGGCGGGCTTATACGTGAAGGATTGGAGGCGAGTACCGGAATCGAACCGGTGTACACGGATTTGCAATCCGCTGCGTCACCACTCCGCCAACTCGCCTTTTCAAGTAAAATCAATCACTTGCCGTGGTGTGAAGGGCGTTCTAGCAGCTTTCCCGGCGAAGGTCCAGAGCTTTACGTGTGAATCTGGGCTGGTACCTCGACAAAATGACCGCGCCCCAGCCTGACGCTTTTGCCGCGGCTGGTTTCGTCGGATGGCCCGTTGCCGCAGGATGGCGGATGTGGCACAAGCCCGGTAACTGAGCGAAAAAAGAATGAGCGATCACATGACAGATTTCGCAGCCCGGCGCCACACGATGGTTGATACGCAGATCAGACCTTCGGACGTGACCAAATTTCCCATCATCAACGCCATGCTGACCGTCAAACGCGAAAACTTCGTGCCCGACGCGCAGCGCGAGGCCGCCTATGTCGGCGACCTGATTGATCTGGGCGAGGGCCGCTGCCTGCTGGAGCCTCGGACGCTGGCCAAGATGCTGGATGCGGTGAACATCTCGAACGACGAGGTGGTGTTGGATATCGCTCCGGCGCTTGGCTATTCGACCGCCGTGGCCGCGCGCATGGCGGAACTGGTGGTGGCCGTTGAAGCCGACGAGGCGATGGCCACCGAGGCGCAGACGTTGCTGATGGAAGCGGATGCGGACAATGCGATTGTGCATACCGGCCCGTTGGAAGAGGGCGCGGCTGAGCACGGCCCCTATGACGTGATCATGATTCAGGGCGGGGTTGAAAACGTACCCGACGTGCTGCTTGACCAGCTCAAGGATCACGGACGGATCGTCTGCCTGTTCATGGAGGGCGATCTGGGAACAGTGCGAGTTGGCCACAAGTCTGCAGGCCGCGTATCTTGGCGCTATGCCTTTAACGCCAGCGCCCCGGTATTACCCGCATTTTGCGCTGAGTGTGCATTTTCGCTATAGTCGAAGCATAGAAGTTTTTTTGACGTCTTGATTACTTGAAAACAAGGGCGCAAACTGCTTTGGCGGTTGCGTAATTTCGATTTGAGAGGATTTGGTCATGCGCGGGATGGCGACAGGAAAGTTGGTCAGAGGACTGGCGTTGGCGGCAGGTTTGGCACTGGGAACGGCGTCCGGTAAACCTGCGTGGGCTGACAATGTGACCGATGCCTTCATCGGTGCTTACAACACCAGCGGTCTGCTTGAACAGAACCGCGCCCTGTTGCGGGCGGCCGATGAAGATGTCGCCATCGCCCTGTCGGCGCTGCGGCCGATCATCAACTGGACCGCTCAGGTCAGCCAGGATTATACCCGTGCAACGAACAGCGGTGTGGTGACCCGAAACGAGCCATCCACCTTTTTTACCGGCCTCACGCTGAGCCAATTGGTCTATGATGGCGGTTTCTCAGTTCTGGGCAAGCAATCGGCGCAGGAAATTGTCCTGTCCACGCGCCAGAGCCTGATTGACATCGAACAGCAGATTCTGTTCCGCGCCGTAAATGCCTATCTGGATGTGGTGCTGCAGGAAGAAACCGTTCAGATTCAGTTGAATGACGTTGAGGTGTCGGCCGAGGAACTGCGGGCCTCGCAGGACCGATTTGAAGTGGGTGAGGTCACCCGCACGGATGTTGCATTGTCCGAGGCACAGCTGGCCAGCTCGCAGGCGGAACTCGCGGTCGCGCGCGGCAGCCTGAGCTCGGCGCAGGCGGAATATGTCAACGCGGTCGGCAAACAGCCGGGGCGCACATCGGGCCAGCCCAGATTGCCGGCCCTGCCGGGATCGGAAGCCGAGGCGATTTCCTTTGCGCGCCGCAACCATCCGGCCATTCTGTCGTCTCAGCACGAAGTTCGGGCCTTTGATCTGGGCGTTCAGCAGCAGCGCGCGAATCTGGGTCCGAATGTCAGCCTGAACGCGGATGCCGGGATCACGGAAAGCTATGACAACGATGACAACATCGAAGATGCCAGCATCTCGCTGACCTTCAATCAACCGATTTACGCCGGTGGCGGTCTGGCCGCCGCGGTGCGCCGCGCCATGGCGACCCGGGACGCCTCGCGGGCGAACCTGCTGAACGTGCAGAAGAACATCACGCAGGGCGTGTCCGAGGCCTATGCCAACTTCCAGGCCGCTTCGGCCAGTTTGCGGGCGTCGACCGAGCAGGTCCGGGCATCGCAGGTTGCCTTTGACGGTATCCGCGAAGAGGCCACGCTGGGCGCGCGGACCACGTTGGATGTTCTGAACGCGCAGCAGGATCTGCTGGATGCGCAGTTGAACGAGGTCGCCTCGCGCACGGAACGGTCGCGCGCGGCCTATCAGCTGCTGCAGGCGCAGGGGCTGCTGACGGCGGAACGTCTGGGTCTGGCGGTTCAGATCTATGACCCGACGCTGTATTACAACCTGGTGAAAAACGCTCCGTCGCAGGTCAGCAAGCAAAGCCGTGATCTTGATCGGGTGCTCAAGGCGTTGCGCCGCGACTGATAGCCGTCACTACCGGTTGTGGTGTGCGCCCGGATTGGCTACAATCGGACGCAGGGCAAGAGCGGTAGTGAATAATGTCAGATAGTGTTGTAAATACCGGTTCTCAGGACGTTCTTTCATCAGTCAAACGGCTGGTCACGGAAGATACGCATGAGGAATCAGAGTTTATTTTCATTCCATCGGCTCCGGCGCCCAAGCCGGGTCGGCTGGTTCTGACGGATGCGCTGCGGGTCAGCGATGAACCGCTCACTACCGAAAAGCCTGCACCGCTCAAGCTGATGCCGCAACACAGCGCCCGTGATGATGCCCCGGCAGACGCCGCAAATGAACCCGCATCACCGGCCGAACCAATGCGGTTGCAGCCCCGCGATGTGGTCCGTCAGGGGGATGTAGCGGCCAGCGTTCAAACCCCGGATGCCGCTCCGAAACGCGATCTGGCGGGCAGCCTCAGCGCCAAGATCGAGGCGCTGGAGGCCGCGATTGCGCGGACCGAGGATCAGTGGGAACCTGATGGCGAGAGCGATGACGATTATTCGGGTACCAAGACCAAAGCTGTTGAGTGGCCCGTCGACACCGCCTCGGCACAATCCGCAATTGCCACGCCCAAGGACGAGCCTGTTGCAACCTTCATCCGCGACCCTGCCGTGAAGGAAGGGACCACGAGCGGGCCCGACGAGCCGCTGAACCTCAGCCAGGACGAACTACGCGACCTTGTCGCCCAGATTGTCCGCGAGGAATTGCAGGGCGCGCTTGGTGAACGGATCACGCGAAATCTGCGCAAGATGGTCCGGCGAGAGATTGCCCGGGTGGTAACAGAACAGAGCGTGGATTGAGCCTCAGTCGCGATGCGGCTCTTGCGCCAGCGACAGCAGCAGATCCAGATCCATGTGCTGTTCCAGATGATCGGCAAGATCGTCCAGCGCCTGTTCGACCCCATCCTCATATGCGGTTTCTGCGGTCACACCCAGACCGGCCAGATAACTGGCGCGAAACGCATCTGACGTGAAAATCCCGTGCAGGTAGCTGCCGCGCACCCGGCCATTGGCGCTGGCGGCCCCTTCGGGCCGCCCGTCGATCTGCAGCCAGGCGTGGCCGCAGTCGGGGCCATCGGTGCGGCCCATATGGATTTCATATCCACGCACCGGCTCGTGACCGGGCAGGGCGGTCGCCTCGCGCAATGTGACCTGCTTCTGACCCGCCATCGTGGTGCTGACATCCAGCAGGCCCAGCCCCTGGACCATACCGGGGCGTCCGTCGACCCCGTCGGGATCTGCGATGGTTTTGCCCAGCATCTGATATCCGCCGCACAGCCCCAGCACATGACCGCCACGCCGTACATGCGCATAGAGGTCGATATCCCAGCCCTGCGCGCGAAAATAGGTCAGATCGCCGATGGTGGACTTGCTACCCGGCAGCAGCACCAGATCCGCATCGCCGGGCAGGGGGCGACCTGCCGGGATGATTTCGACTGTCACCCCGGGTTCGGCTGACAGCGGATCAAGGTCATCGAAATTAGCCATCCGTTCGAGTTGAGGCACCACGATCTTGCAATCTCCACCCGCATGAGACCGGATGTCCATCATGTCCTCAGCGGGCAGTTTCCATGCGTCCTGGAACCACGGCACAACGCCCAGACAAGGCCAGCCGGTGCGGTTGGCGATATCGTCGCGCCCGTCATCGAACAGCGACACATCCCCCTTGAACCGGTTGACGGCAAAACCCCGGATCATGGCCAGATCATCGGCCTCCAGCACCGCCTGAGTGCCCACGATCTGCGCAATCACGCCGCCCCGGTGGATGTCACCCACCAGCACCACGGGAACATTGGCGGCGCAGGCAAAGCCCATATTGGCGATGTCGCCCTTGCGCAGATTGGTCTCGGCCGGGCTGCCCGCACCTTCTATCAGGACCAGATCGGCGTCGTCACACAGGCGGCCAAAGCTTTCCAGCGCAGCGCCCAGAAGTTTGGATTTGTCTCTGCGATAGTCGCCCGCCTTCATGGTGCCCGCCCGCTGGCCCTGCACGATGATCTGCGCGCCGGTATCGGTCTCGGGCTTCAGCAGGATCGGGTTCATGTCCGTATGGGTCGGTCTGTTCGCAGCCCATGCCTGCAGCGCCTGCGCCCGCCCGATCTCGCCCCCGTTTTCGGTCACTGCGGCATTGTTCGACATATTCTGCGGCTTGAACGGAGCCACCCGTAGCCCGCGCCGCGTATAGGCACGCGCCAGCCCGGCCACCAGAACCGATTTTCCGACATTGCTGCCGGTGCCCTGAATCATGATGGACCGTACCATGGGCGCTCTCCTATGCTGAGGCGCAGATGACCTGATTTGGTGGCAAAGGAAAAGCCCGGATGAACACGCCCGCGCATCTTTTGATCGGAGCTGCCGCCTTTGCCCGCCCCGCCCGGGGGGCTGTCCTGTGGGCGGCGGTGCTGGGATCGCTGCTGCCGGATCTGTCGCTGTATCTGATGGCCGGTGTGTCGCTGTTCATCCTTAACATCCCCGAGCAGGTTGTGTTCGGACAGCTCTACTACTCACCCGCATGGCAAACGGTGTTTGCGATCGACAATTCATTCGTCCTGTGGGGCATCGCGCTGGCCGTGGGGCTGTGGTGTGGCTGGCGGTTGCTGACGGTGGGCGCGGCGGCGGGTGTGCTCCATCTGATGCTGGACTTCCTGCTTCATGCAGGGGATGGGCGTCCGCAATTCTGGCCGTTCAGCGATTGGGTTTTTCATAGTCCGGTCAGCTATTGGGACAGTACCCATCACGCGCTGTGGGTGGGCCCCGTCTCGGTCGGGGTTTGTGTGATCGCCTATGGCATCTTGTGGCGACGCGGCCTGTCCGTTCCGGCCAAACTGATATTCGGGCTGATGCTGGCCGCCGAGCTTTGGGTTGTCCGGCAATGGCTGCTGTTTTTCTGACCCCGGGCAAAGAAAAAACGCGCCCGGCTGAGGGGCGCGTCTTTTGGCACAACATGCAGCGAGTGATCAGGCCGCTTCGGCCTGTTGAGCTGCATGTCGGCGTTCGCTTTCTTCCCGCGACAGGGCGACCGAGGTCCGCACACCGCGGCCCACGAATTCCATCAGGCCGTCCACGACGCGTTCGTTCGGGTCGATACCGGCGCAGGACAATACCTCGCGCCCGTCGCGAGAACGGGCCCAGCGGGCGATCTGTTCGGGGCCGTTGCCGTATTTCTTGTCATCAGCAATAGCGTCATCCAGAGCAGCCAACACAACGGCCGCGAAAAGCTTGCGCGCACGATTGCCTTGCTCGTTGTTAAAGGCAGTGCCGTCAACGAAATCTCTCATCTCGTCTTCCTTGTTTTTCTTGCTCTTGCAATTTTCGGCGTGACGGTCCTTATGACCTATTCGCAGCGATTCGGATACAGCTAAAATGCATAGTTGCGTTGCATTTTTTGCATGGCTCGCTGCAAGTGCAGCACTAGGTCTCGTTGTCTTGCCAGGTGTGTTCCCGCCAGATATAGGGACGGCAACTGACGCATCAACCGTTTGTGAAGGATTTAAGTCATGCCCAAGATAAATGGGAACGAAATTCGCCCCGGCAATGTGCTTGAGCATAATGACGGGCTGTGGGCAGCGGTCAAGGTGGATCACGTAAAGCCCGGGAAAGGTGGCGCTTTTGCCCAGGTCGAACTGCGCAACCTGCGGAATGGATCAAAGCTGAACGAACGGTTCCGCTCGGCAGACAAGGTCGAACGGGTGCGTCTGGAGCAGAAGGATCAGCAGTTCCTTTACGAATCCGACGGCATGCTGGTGTTCATGGATTCCGAGACCTATGAGCAGATCGAACTGCCCGCCGACCTGCTGGGCGAACGCCGCCCGTTTCTGCAGGACGGCATGACCATTGTGGTCGAATTCTACGAATCCGAAGCGCTGAACGCCTCGTTGCCGCAGAAAGTGACCTGTAAGATCGTCGAGACCGAGCCGGTGGTCAAAGGTCAGACCGCTGCGAACTCGTTCAAACCAGCCGTGCTGGACAATGGCGTCAAGGTCATGGTGCCGCCCTTCATCGGTCAGGATGAGATGATCGTGGTGAATACCGAAACCATGGAATATTCTGAACGCGCCTGATCGAAGGCTGTTCCAGTATCAAAGGGGCTGCGATGCGGCCCCTTTTTCTATGAGGTGGTGCGACGATAGCGTTCGGGATGATCGCCGAACAGTTCCAGCACCAGTTCGTATTTGATACGGTTGGCGCTGACCTGCCGGTAAAACGCGATCAGAAAGGCCGTCGGCCCCTGAATACGGCTTAGCCCGCTTGTCGCGGCTACGACGGTGCCCACATCGGTCTTGCCCTGCAACACCAACCAGCCGCCCAGCATCAGAACGCCCACCGTGCCCGCGCCGTTGATGACGCTCAGCAGGAATTTCGCAGACAGTTTCCACAGAAACATCCTGCGGCGCGTCTCATAAATCTCATCAAACTGTTCCAGGATGGCATCCGAGACGGCCTCGATATCCGCCTGCGTCAGCCGATCGGTCGAGCTTCGCAGGACGCGCACACGCTCGGCCACAAACCTGTTCACCTTGCGTTGTGAAACCAGCACGATGACGATCTGCGGCACGATCATCGAAAATGCGATCAGGCCCAGCCCCGGTTGCGTTGACGAGATATAGCCGATCACGCTGATCAGCGTCCCGATCTGCACCACGGGGTCGGAAAAGGCCCCTCCGGCGAACTTGCCAAGCTCTTCGGCCTCGGCCGATACGGCGGTGGTCATGGTGCCGGACCGCAGATCCTGCCCTGCCTTGTCGATATCCACCGCCCGCGCCAGCAACCGCCCCCGGATCAGGCGGATCAGGTCCTCGCCCAGTGTTCCGGCCCGATAGCCAAGCACCCATTTCAGCCCGAGGCTCAGCAGGATGACCCCCATCATGCCAGCCCCCAGCAGGATCAGGTGGTCGACCGAGATATTGTCCGAGGTCAGGTGGTTGATGATATCGCGTTGAAACTCCAAGGGGGCCGCCGCCAGCGCTGCGACCGCCAGCGACAGCAGGATGAGGATGATCTGCCGACCGGCACTGACGCGCCAAATGGTGGTGTAAAGGCGTAACATGCGGATATCCCCAAAGGTCTGATGACCTTAGTGATACCGCGCGCGGGGTGGGGGTCAAACACGCATGAGGCGGCAGGTGAGGGGCCCGTGCCGCTTGGGCAACAAGTCAGCCGGGCAACCGCAGGGTTGCGTCACCCGCCCGCATGTCGTCGCCCGCGCGGTCCAGACGCAGATAGGCGATGGCCTTGCAACCGGATTGGGTGAACAGTACGCCCGCCGGTTTGCCACCGGACTGGATCTCGGTGCCGACCGGCGCTGAGCCCGAGACCTCGACGACCCGCAGACCTTTGCGCAGCTCGGTCTTGTGCTTCATGCGGGCGGTGACTTCTTGCCCGACATAGCAGCCCTTCTTGAAATCCAGACCGTTCAGCGCCTCGAACCCGGATTCCAGGATATAGCTGTCAGGTGTCAGTTCGATGCCGCTTTCGGGGATGCAATGCTGCACGCGGATGGCATCCCAATCGGTGCCGTCGTCGCTTTCGGGGGCCGCCGAATAGGCGCGCCAGCCCAGGTCGGGGTGGCGCGGGTCGGGCAGGGCGCCTTCGGGCGCCGCGCCGGTGCCGCGCTGCAGGTTCAGGTCGGCGGCCTCGATCGTCACATCAGCGCGCAGTTTGTACATGGTCAGGCGTTTCACCAGCCCATCGGCAAGGGCGTCGCTGACATCCAGCAGCACCGCATCGCCATCGCGTTTCAGAAAGAAATCCGCCAGATACTTGCCCTGCGGCGTTAAGATCGCCGCATAGACCAGCCCATCTTGCAGGCGCTGCACATCATTTGTGATCAGCCCTTGCAGAAAGCTGTCCGTGTCCTTGCCGGTCAGGCGCAGAATGCGGCGATTGGGCATGGGTTGATCCTCGTCATATGGTCTGGCCCCGTGATATAGGAGATCGCGCCGCCATGACCAGAGGGTTTCAGACGTGTCCGCTCCGATCTCTATCGTGATCCCAACCCTGAATGCGGGGCAGGTGCTGCCCGCGACGTTGCAGGCGCTGATCGAGGGGCTGCACGCCGGTCTGATCCGCGAGTTGATCGTCAGCGATGGCGGGTCAACGGATGCTACGCTTGAGATGGCTGATGAGGCGGGGGCCGAGATCGTCACCGGCCCGCCCTCGCGCGGGGGGCAGTTGCGGCGTGGTTGCGCCGCTGCCAAGGGCGAGTGGCTGTTGATCCTGCACGCCGATACCGAGTTGCAAGCAGGGTGGAGCGGTGTGGTCACCGATCATCTGCCTTCGGGTCGACCCGCGGCGTTCCGGCTGCGATTCCGCGCCAGCGGCTTTGCCGCGCGTTGGGTCGCAGGGTGGGCGAACCTGCGCAGTCGCCTGTTTGGCTTGCCCTATGGCGACCAGGGCTTGCTGGTTCGCCGCGCCGAGTATGACGCGGCGGGGGGCTATCCAGATCAACAGCTGATGGAGGATGTCGCGCTGGTCCGCACCCTGCCGTCGGCAGCCCTGTTGAAGGCCGACGCTGTCACGAGTGCGGAACGCTATATCCGTCAGGGCTGGTTTCGCCGCGGGGCGCGGAACCTTTGGACTCTGACGCGGTATTTTCTGGGCGCTGATCCCGAACGGCTGGCGCAGGCTTATCGGCGTTGAAGGCCATGCGCAGTTCGACAAGCGATTTGCCAAGCCGGAAGGGGGCCGCAAAGCTGACCAGACACAGCGCGATGATCTGCAGCACCAGAATATGCGCATTGGCCTGCAGGTATTCCCATTCATCCTTCAGCTTGCCGACCTGTTCGATCAGGTCGTCATAGCTTTGGGCAAGGATCAGATAGTCCCCAGCGATGGCCGGGACTTTGCGGCGCATATTGTCGACTGAGGCCTGTGTCTTGTCGTCCAGTGTGGTGAAGACAAGAAACTGGTCGATGCTGAATGCATCCGCTTTGGCGGCCATGTCGCGCGCTTCGTCCATATCGTCTTTCGAGGCGCCGCCGAACAGGAAATGCAGCCCCTGCAGCGGTGCGACCTCATTCGTGACTGCAATAAAAAGGGGCAGGTCAGCGTTGCTGGCGGTTGAGGCCGACAGGAACTCGACCTTCTCGCACAGCACAGCCGTGTCGGGGTCATAGGCCGGGTCGCAGAACCGCAGGCGGAACCGCGCGGCGTCGCGGTCAAAGGCCAGCGTGGCGGCATAAGCCACGTCGATCTGCCGGTCCAGCCGCGAACTGTCCGAGGTATAAAGCCCCGCCAGCACCGCCACCAGCGCACCGATCCCGCCCAGCACGACCCAGACCAGATCGGCCAGCTTCCACGCCCGATGCCCGGCCGGTTTGCGGAACAGAAACCCTGTGCCGATCAGTCCGATCAAAAAGAACAGTATCAGCAGCGGCAATTGGTTTTCGGCAACAAATGTCATGGCCCTGAGTGTACGTCCTGCGCGCAGGCTGGCAAGCATCCTCACGCGCAGTTGTAACACATGCGATTGTGTTACGGGTCCCGGGGCGGTCTTGCGGCAGGCCCGCTGGGGCCTTGCTGGATGGGCCCTTCTTCTCTCATAGTGGCGTGAAAGAAGGGGGATTTCATGACCAAAGAGATTGTTCTGATCCACGGAGCCTTTGCCGGGCCGTGGTGCATGCAGGATTACGCAGGCTTCTTCCGCGCGCGCGGCTGGACGGTGCACACACCCGCGCTGCGCTATCATGGCGGAGATCCCAAGGCCGATCCCGACCCCGGCCTGACTGACACCAGCGTCATGGACTATACCAATGATATTGCAGCGTTTATTCAGGATCTCGACAGCAAGCCCGTGCTGCTGGGTCATGCTATCGCGGGGGTGGTAGCGCAGCAGGTGGCGTCTCGGGGATTGGCCAGCGCCATTGTCCTGATCAACCCGAACGCGGCTTGGGGGACGTTGCCCGAAACCGACGACGAACGCGCTGTGCCGCGTGCGTTGATGGAAGGCGGGGCGTTCTGGAAGCAGCCGATGCGCGTCGATTTCGACCTGATGGCCCCCTTCGCGCTGAACAAGATGCCCGAGGCGCAGCAGCATGAGGTGTTCGATCAACTTGGCCCCGAAAGCGGGCGGGTGATGTTCGAGATGTTCTTTTGGATGTTCGACGATCACCACGCGATGAAGGTGGATATCGACAAGGTTGACTGCCCGGTTCTGATCGTATCCGGCACCGAGGACCGGGCCGTGAACCCCAACACCTGCCGCGCTTTGGCGAAGCTTTACGGAGACCGCGCGACGTTTTTGCCGGTCGAAAACCACGCGCATTTTCTGTTCATGGAGCCGGGGTGGGAGGGGCCAGCGGGGCAGATTGCGGAGTGGTTGGATGGGGTGTCGGATTGACGCCCCGATCGTGCGGAAATCGGGAATTGTATGGTTTGTACGTTGTTTCGGATGGGGTTTGTTCGGTTTGTACAAAATTTTCGGGGGGTTGGGTGTTTAGAACCCGTT
Source organism: Ruegeria sp. CJ3 (assembly GCF_056536725.1). Classification (NCBI taxonomy): domain Bacteria; kingdom Pseudomonadati; phylum Pseudomonadota; class Alphaproteobacteria; order Rhodobacterales; family Roseobacteraceae; genus Ruegeria; species Ruegeria sp. CJ3. The sequence continues at coordinate 107,533 of NZ_JBQFQE010000002.1, read as the reverse complement.
AGGAATTGGGGCGTGTGAAGGGGAGCCGGAGGGCGTTTGGGGTGCCGGGTTGAAGCGCGGCCTACGGGGAGTTCGTTGAGATCGGACGCGGGGATTGTGGTGATGTAGGATGGGTGTTTACACCCATCTTGATGTGGGACATTTGATGGGTGTAAACACCCATCCTACGCCCACTATCCACCCAATGCTTTATGTAATGCATCAAGCACGTGCCCAACCCGGCTCATTGGACGGGCGCTATGGTTTTGGCAACTGTTTAGGTTTTTCATCCTGTGGGAGCTGAGCATACCCAACAACTTTCTTTTGTGTAATCGTTCGAGCTTTTTCGACCGCATCAGCAATAGGTTGTGCGTCCTCTCCAACTTGTCTCACAAGGCCAGACATTTCATACGCGGCCGCAAGAAAGGCTTGGAAATTTGATTTTGATTTGTGCAGCTCATTCTCAATCTTTGCTATGTGAAAGAGAACATTTTTCTTTTGGCTCTCGAAAAGAGTTTCAGAACTATCAACTACTTTCCTCGCTTCAGCCATAAGGCTCCGAATTTCTTGCTTTTCAGATTGGCTAAGTTCGGCTCGGTCGAAGATCTCAACGGATTCTTGGTCAATAAAATGATCATCGAATTGAAGGGCTAATACCAGCGAAAGAGCTTGTGTCAGTCGAGAATTGTATTGCTGAAGATTCAGTTCATCCTTGAGTAGCAGGCTTTCTTTGATCGACTGCGCTACTTCTATGTCGTCGATTCGAGATGCTGCTGACTTCGCAACAAGTGAGCCGCTAAGCAATTCGGAGTACAAATGGTGATTAGACTGCTTGAGTTTACCAATTTGAGCACCGCCATTGGCAGTTTTGCTCATCATATAGACCAATATGGCATTAAGTGCGGAAACAGGTTCTTTAGGAAGATCTTCTAATTTAAGCATAATTTTTCAAAGCTTTATAAGCCCTTTGCCTCAAACATCCAGCTCCTCCACAAACCGCGCGTTTTCCTGAATATACTGGAACCGCAGTTCGGGTTTCTTGCCCATTAGGCGCTCGACGAGGTCTCCGGTTTCGCCGGGTTCGTCCTCGTCAATCGTGACGCGGATCAGTTTGCGCGAGGCGGGGTCCATTGTGGTCTCTTTCAAGTCTTTGGCGTCCATTTCGCCCAGACCTTTGAAGCGGGACACGTCGATTTTGCCTTTGCCGCCCAGACCTTTTTCCAGCCATTCGTCACGCTCGGCCTCGTCCAGACAATAGACGCGTTTGGCGCCTTGGGTCAGGCGGTAGAGGGGCGGGCAGGCGAGGTACAGGTGGCCCGCGTCAATCATCGGTCGCATCTGGGTGAAGAAGAACGTCATCAGCAAGGACGCGATATGCGCGCCGTCCACGTCCGCGTCGGTCATGATGATGATCTTGTCATAGCGCAGGTCGTCGACGTTGAACTTGGTGCCAAGGCCCACACCCAGCGCTTGGGTCAGGTCGTTGATCTCGGCATTGGTGCCCAGTTTCGAACTGGCCGCGCCCAGCACGTTCAGGATCTTGCCGCGCAGGGGCAGCAGGGCCTGCGTTTTGCGGTCGCGGCCCATTTTGGCGGAACCGCCCGCCGAGTCGCCCTCGACGATGAATAATTCGGTTCCATCGCGTGTTGAACTGGAACAGTCCACCAGCTTGCCGGGGAGACGAAGTTTCTTAGTGGCGGACTTGCGTTGTGTTTCCTTCTCGGCCCGTCGGCGCAGGCGTTCCTCGGCCCTTAGGATGAGGAAATCCAAGATCGCGCCGGCGGATTTTGTGTCGGCGGCGAGCCAGTTGTCGAAATGGTCGCGGACCGAGTTTTCGACGAGCCGTTGCGCCTCGACCGTGGCGAGGCGGTCTTTGGTCTGGCCGACGAATTCGGGCTCGGAGATGAAGCAGGACACCAGCGCGCAGCCGCCGGTGATCAGGTCGTCTCGGGTGATCTGACCGGCTTTTTTGTTGTTGATCAGCTCGCCGTAGGCCTTGATCCCTTTGAGGACGGCGGCCCAGAAACCTGCCACGTGGGTGCCGCCTTCGGGTGTGGGGACGGTGTTACAGTAGGATTGAATGAACCCATCGCGCGAAGGCGTCCAGTTGATCGCCCATTCGACCTTGCCGGGGGTGCCGAATTTCTCGTTGAAATCCACCGTGCCGGCAAAGGGCTGCTCGGCGTAGGTGGACGAGCCGTTCATCGTTTCTTTGAGGTAATCGCTGAGGCCGCCGGGGAAGTGGAAGGTGGCCTCGGTCGGGGTTTCGCCATCGTCGATATGGGATTTCCAGCGGATCTCGACACCCGAGAATAGGTAGGCCTTGGAGCGGATGGATTTGAACAGGCGGGCCGGTTTGAACTTGTGGTGGCCGAAGATTTCGGCATCGGCGTGGAAGGTCACGGTGGTGCCGCGCCGGTTGGGGGCTGCGCCGATCTTTTCCACGGGACCCAGAGGGATGCCGCGTGAGAAGCGTTGTTCGAACAGTGTTTTGTCGCGCGCCACTTGCACGACCATCGAATCCGACAGGGCGTTCACGACCGAGGCCCCAACCCCGTGCAGACCGCCCGAGGTCTGGTAGGCTTTGCCTGAGAACTTGCCGCCCGCGTGCAGGGTACACAGGATGACCTCGAGCGCGGATTTGTCGGGGAATTTGGGGTGCGGGTCGATGGGAATGCCGCGCCCGTTGTCGCGCACGGTCAGGGCGTAATCTGCGTGCAGTTCGACCTCGATCCGGTTGGCATGGCCAGCGACCGCTTCATCCATCGAGTTGTCGAGGATTTCGGCGACCATATGGTGCAAAGCGCGCTCATCCGTGCCGCCGATATACATGCCGGGGCGTTTGCGGACCGGTTCCAGACCTTCGAGCACCTCGATCGAGGAGGCGTCATAGGCGGTCGTGTTTTCGGGCGTCAAAAGATCGTCGGGCATGGGTGCTGCTCTTGTTTTCAAGTTTCCCCCATTATGGCAGGTGATGTGGTCCGGGGGAAGAGGGGCCCGAGGTGTTGTAGGTGGTTTGCTGATGCTGCCGCGTTGCAATCCGGCGAAATCCCGGCTCAAGTGGTTGATGAAACAGGAGGTGCAGGTGATGAGCTGGATCAGGACAATTCCATTTGACGAGGCGACGGGCAGGTTGAGGAAGCTCTATGAGCGGGTGACCGGGCCAGACAACAATGTGGACAACATCATGATGGCGCATTCACTGCGGCCGCATACGATGGAAGCGCATATGGCCGTCTACAAGAACGTGCTGCATCATTCGGCCAATCGGGTGCCGAAGTGGTTCCTTGAGGTGTTGGGTGTCTGGGTAAGCGCGCTGAACCGGTGCAGCTACTGCGTCGAGCATCATTTTGCCGGTTTGCAGCGGTTGCTGGGGGATGAATCGCGTGGTGACGCGATCCGGGCGGCGATTGAGGCGGGCGCGCCGGAGAAAGCGCCGTTGGACGGGGTGCAGATCGCGGCGATGCGCTATGCGCGGGTGCTGACCGAGGCTCCGGCGGATTTGACCGAGGCGGATGTCGAGGCGTTGCGGGGCGCGGGTTGGGATGATGGGGAGATTTTGGAGATCAATCAGGTGTGTTCGTATTTCTCTTATGCCAATCGGACGGTGCTTGGGTTGGGCTGTTCGACTGAGGGGGATGTGTTGGGGTTGTCACCTAACAACTCGGATAACCCGGATGATTGGGGACATCGGTGAGGGCAGGAGCGAGGGGCGCTGCCCCTCGCGCTCCCCGGGATATTTGTGGCCAGATGAAGGTTTGGATCGGGTTTTGTGGTTGGCCGGGGCGGCGGTTCGCAGAGGGGGTAAAAGGTAAGTCACTTTGACACCAATCAAAGCGGAGATGCGATGGGTCTGATAAGTCTCGGGCCAGACAGTGAAACGCAGGAGATCATGCATGGACGCAACGCCCCAGACCCCGTCTCAGACCAATGTGGTTCCGGCCAATCAGCAGGATACCACAGCCCCCAGCCCCGAGAAGATCCGGCAGGCTTTTGAGAGTGGCAGATATCCCTATGGTCGCAAGATGGCCCGCAAGACCTATGAGGCGGAGAAAGCCGAGCTTCAGGCTGAGCTGCTGAAGGTTCAGCTATGGGCGCAGGAAACCGGTCAGCGGTTTGTGCTGCTGTTCGAAGGGCGCGATGCGGCCGGGAAGGGTGGGACCATCAAGCGGTTCATGGAGCACCTGAACCCGCGTCAGGCCCGTGTGGTTGCCCTGAACAAGCCGACCTGGGAAGAGAAGGGTCAATGGTACTACCAGCGCTATGTGCAGCAGCTGCCCACCGTAGGCGAGATGGTGTTCTATGACCGGTCCTGGTACAACCGCGCCGGTGTGGAGCGGGTGATGGGCTTCTGTTCACCCAACGAATATCTGGAGTTCATGCGCCAGACGCCCGAGTTGGAGCGGATGCTGGTGCGGTCGGGCATTCAGCTTTACAAGTATTGGTTCTCGGTGACGCAGGAAGAGCAGCAGCGTCGGTTCAAGAGCCGCGAAACCGATCCGCTGAAACAGTGGAAACTGTCACCGATCGACAAGGCGAGCCTGAGCAAGTGGGATGACTATACCGAGGCGAAGGAGGCGATGTTCTTTTATACCGACACCGCCGATGCGCCCTGGACCATCGTCAAATCGAATGACAAGAAACGCGCGCGTCTGAATTGCATGCGCCACTTCCTGTCGACGCTGGATTACCCCGACAAGAACGACAAGATCGTCGGTGAGCCGGACCCGCTGATCGTGGGGCAGGCGCATCATGTGATCCATCGTTCCGAACATATCCTTGGGGCGACGCTGAATCCTGACGCCAAGACAGGCTGATCCGGGCAACCCCTTCATGCGAAAGCCATGACCCCGTCGGGGCGTGGCTTTTGCTGGTTTTGGCGGGGTGAGTCTCACTTTGAAATAAATCTGATCCACTCTTGTCTCGGGCTGCGGGCGAGCCTAAGGCTGGCGGGATGAACAAGGTGATGACATATCCCGCCCATTTCCGGGCGATTGCAGTGCTGGGCCTGCCGTTGATCGGCGGGCATCTGGCGCAGTTTGCCATTGGCCTGACGGATACCATCATGCTGGGATGGTACGGGGTTGATGCGCTGGCCGCGGTGACGCTGGCCAACAGCTATTTCTTTGTTTTGTTCCTGTTTGGCGCGGGGTTCGGCTGGGCGGTGATGCCGATGGTTGCGACCGCCGCCGCCGAAGAGAATGAGACCAGCATTCGTCGGTCTACCCGTATGGGGCTGTGGCTGTCGCTGATCTATGCGGCGGTGATGATGCCGCTGTTGTGGTGGTCCCATCCGATCCTGATCGCGCTGCAGCAAGAGCCGGAGGTGGCCGAGACCGCCGCGAAATACCTGCGTGTCGCCGGGTGGGGGTTGTTCCCGGCGCTGCTGGTGATGGTGCTGAAATCTTATCTGGCCGCGTTGGAGCGGACGCAGATCGTGCTGTGGATCACGGTTGTGGCGGCTTTGGTCAACGGGCTGACGAACTATGCGCTGATCTTCGGCAACTGGGGCGCGCCCGAGTTGGGGGTGATCGGGGCGGCCATCGCCTCGGTGGTGACGCAGATCGTGTCGCTGGTGGCGGTGGTGATCTATGCGGTGCGGGCGCTGCCGGAACACAGCCTGTTTCAACGCTTTTGGCGTCCGGATTGGGAGATGTTCCTGAGCGTCCTGCGTCTGGGTGTGCCCATCGGTCTGACGACGCTGGCCGAGGTGTCGCTGTTTGCGACCTCGGCGGTGATGATGGGCTGGTTGGGGCCGGTGCCGCTGGCGGCGCATGGGATTGCGCTGAACCTCGCGTCGGCGACGTTCATGGTGCATCTGGGCCTGTCGAACGTGGCGACCATCCGGGCGGGCAATGCGCTGGGCCGTCGGGATCGTTCGCATCTTGAGAAGGGGGCGATCACGGTGACGGCGATGTCGCTGGTGATGTCGGTCCTGACCGTCATCCTGTTTCTGACCTGTGCCGAGCCGCTGATCTCGTTGTTCATGGAATCGGACGATCCGCAGCGGCCGCAGATCCTGCTGATCGGCAGCGGATTGCTGGCGATGGCGGCGTTGTTCCAGCTGGTCGATGGCGCGCAGGTGATTGCGCTGGGCTTGTTGCGCGGGTTGCAGGATGCCAAGGTTCCGATGGTGATGGCCGCGCTCAGCTATTGGGTGGTAGGCATCCCCGCGTCGTATTTCTTTGGCTTCGTTCAGGGGCTGGAGGGGATCGGTGTCTGGCTGGGCCTCGTGCTGGGGCTGGCCTTTGCGGCGGTCCTGCTGATGGCGCGGTTCTGGCTGCGATCGGTGCGCGAGGTCGGAGGCGTTCCGGCCTAGGCGGTCACTCTTTGCCGAGCCGGTCGGATTTCTTTCGCACCAGAACCGACCGCAAATCATGCATCGCCATCAGCAATTGGTCTGTCACCTCGTCCAACTGCGCGCCGGTGGCCTTGGACTGCGCCCATTGAGCGGTCAGGTTCAGTTGGTCGACCGTGCGGTGGATATCGTCCAGGTCGCGCCGGGCCAGCAGGGCTTTGCGGGCAGTCATCCAGCGGGCGATCTCGGCCGCGTCCGCATCGGTAAGGCGGCGCTGCCCGTGCGGTTTGACCTCGCCGTTGCGGATGTTGATGACGGCGATCTGTTCCATCTCGATCCGGCGCTGCGGGTTTTCGGTGTCGATGCGGAACACCGCTGCTCCGTTTTCACGGATGCGGAAGTAATAGTCGGGCAGGGCGGCGTGCATCGGGAACCTCAGGTCAGAGATGCGCAGAAACGCTGGATACGGGTGCAGGCCTCGGTCAGCGCTTCGTCCGAGGTGGCATAGCTGACCCGGAAATTCGGCGACAGGCCAAAGGCGGCACCGAAGACCACGGCCACATCAGTCTCTTCCAGTAGGGCTGTGGCGAAGGCTTCGTCCGAGTCGATCAGCGTGCCCGCAGGCGAGGTCTTTCCGATCAGGCCGGCGATCGACGGGTAGACGTAAAACGCACCCTCGGGCGTGGGGCAGGTGATGCCGTCGATCTGGCCCAGCATATCGACCACCAGATCGCGGCGGCGTTTGAAAATCTCGTTGTTGGGCGCAAGGAAGGCTTGCGTGCCATTCAGCGCCTCAACCGCTGCCCATTGGCTGACCGAACAGGGGTTCGAGGTGGATTGCGACTGCACCTTGCGCATCGCCGAGATCAGTTCGACCGGACCGGCCGCATAGCCGATGCGCCAGCCGGTCATGGCATAGGCTTTGGACACGCCGTTGCAGGTCAGCGTGCGGTCATAGAGCCCCGGTTCGACCTGTGCCGGGGTGCAGAATTCAAACCCGTCATAGGCCAGATGCTCGTACATATCATCCGTCATCACCCAGACATGGGGGTGGCGCATCAGCACATCGGTCAGCGCCTTCAACTCATCCCGGTTGTACCCCGCTCCGGTGGGGTTCGAAGGTGAGTTGAAGATGAACCATTTTGTGTTGGGCGTGATCGCGGCCTCAAGCTGCGCGGGCGTCAGCTTGAAACTGTTGTCGAGGCTGGTTTCGACGACCACAGGCGTGCCCCCGGCCAACAGCACCATGTCGGGGTAGCTGACCCAATAGGGCGCGGGGATGATGACCTCGTCCCCGTCGTTCAGCGTGGCCATCAACGCGTTATACAACGTCTGTTTGCCCCCGGTCCCGACCGAGACCTGGGCGGGCGTATAGTCCAGCCCATGATCCCGTTTCATCTTGGCGCAAACGGCCTGTTTCAGTTCGGGGATACCGTCGGGGGCGGTGTATTTCGTCTTGCCCGCTGCGATTGCGGCGACGGCGGCGTCCTTGATGTTCTGCGGCGTGTCGAAATCGGGCTCGCCCGCGCTGAGGCCGATGACATCGCGCCCGGCGGCCTTCAACTCGGCCGCTTTGGCCGTCATCGCGATGGTGGGCGAGGGTTTGACGCGCGACAATGTCGCAGAAAGGAAACTCATGGCGGCCTCGGTTTGTATGTCGGGTCCGACTGTCATAGGGTGCGCCCGAATAACGATCAAGCCATATGACATTTGAGGATTGGAGACAGGTATGACCGAGGAAAAAGACTGGTACGGGCCTGATGCAGCCACGTTCGGTGACCGGGTCGCAGGCGCGCGCGAGTTCGCGGGAATGACGCAAGTGCAGCTGGCCCGCGGGCTGGGTGTGAAGAAAGCCACAATCGCCGCGTGGGAAGACGACCTGTCCGAGCCGCGCGCCAATAAGCTGTCGATGATGGCCGGGCTGCTGAACGTCTCGATCATGTGGCTGCTGACCGGCGAGGGCGACGGCATGGACGCCACCAGCCTGACCGGCGAGGTTGACACCGAACTGACCGATCTGGTGGCCGAACTGCGCACCATCCGCGGCGAGATGCGTGCCAGCTCTGAGCGTCTGGCCCGGGTCGAGAAGGCGCTGCGCCTGAAACTGGAGCGCGATCAGTGACCGAAACGCGCGACACCCGCATCAAACGCATGAAGATGCGTTCGATGCGGCGTGGCATCAAAGAGATGGACCTGATCCTAACGGCGTATGCCGACCGCAATCTGGCGGCGATGGATGAGGCCGGGCTGGATACCTATGATGCGCTGTTGCATGAGAACGATCAGGACCTGTACCAATGGGTGACCGGGCAGGTTGCCCCGCCTGCGGAACTGGCTGATCTGATCGCCGATATCGCCCAGACCTTTCAGAAATAAGAACTATTCCGGCTTAACTGATTTTTCGGGAATTCACGCCATCCTGCCAAAAGCAGCGCGATGAATCGGAGGATCGGATGAGTATGGAACTGCAGGTTTCCGCGCCCGGGACCAAGGGCTTCATGTCCAGTTATCTTGAGGCGCTGGCGCTGGTCGAGCGTCTGCACCGATTGCTTCTGGATGTGATCAAGGATGAGTTTGAACGCGTCGGCGTGTTGGAGATCAACGCGGTGCAGGCACTGCTTTTGTTCAATATCGGCGATCATGAGGTGACGGCGGGCGAGTTGAAAAGCCGTGGTTACTATCAGGGCAGCAATGTCAGCTATAACCTCAAGAAACTGGTCGATATGGGGTATATGCACCACCAGCGCTGCGAGATTGACCGCCGGTCCGTGCGCGTCAGGCTGACCCCGCGCGGGCGCGAGATACGCGATATCGTGGCCGAGCTGTTCTCGCGCCATGCCGAGGGGTTGCAGAACCGGGGTGTGATCGGGGCCGAGGGGATCGAAGAGATCACCGGCTCACTCCGCCGGGTCGAGCGCTATTGGACGGATCAGATCCGCTATATTTACTGATGGCGCAGGCGTGTTGGATAAAACGATCCCCTCCAGTTCGCGGATCAGCTTGCGGGTCATCGCCTCTTCGTAGGCCTCAAACCCAAGCGCGACTTCGACAAAAGCGTTGGGTCCCAGAATGACCCAGGCCGTGTAGTATGCGGAAAGCTCTCCGACCTGCACATAGCGCACGTCGCCGGTGGCGGGATCATCTGCACCGATGACAAGACCGTTGATCGTGATCCCCGAGGTTTGCAGCGCCGTCTTCACATCGCGTGGATGGGGGCCGAGGTTGTGCTTACCATCGCCCGACAGATCGAGTGTGCGCCGCCAGCAATCGGCCTGTTCTGCCAGTATGTCGGCCCCAGCCAGCATCGCCGATCCGATGGCGGTTCCTTGCGGGGCCGTGGAGCGCTGAGTGCTGTTCAGCCGCTGTCCGATCTGTTGCAGGTCATCGGGTGACCGAATGTCGGTCCAGTCCAACGATATGCGATGATGGCCCGGTTCGCTCCATTCGAACACAGCAAGACGCACATAGGTGGCGGGGTTGGACAAGATCAAACCGGCGACCTCGGGGCGACGCAGGGCGGCGGCCAGACCGTCCAGTTGCAACCGATATTCATGGCTGTCGACCGAGCCGGACACATCCAGCCCCAGCGCCAGTGCTTGCCGACACTGGGCCGATAGCGGGGCGGCCATCAGGCACAGAAGGGTGGCGAGCAGGCGGATCATTCAAATCCGCCCGGGCTGAGTTCGCTGAGTTCAAGCCCTTTCAGCTCCCGCTCCAGCTTGCGACGCATGGCCCGTTCGAAATCCTGGAACCCGGCGGCGATCTCAAGAAAGGCGCCGGGGCCGTGCAGGACGTTGTTTTGAAAGAAGGGGATCAGATCGATCTCGCCCTCAAAATCGGCGGCATTGATAACCAGCCCGTTGACCGTCGTGTTCTCGAACGGGAAGTGCTTGTATGCGATCTGAGGGTCATAGCCGTCATTGTTCTTGCCATCGCCCGAGATATCGATGGTCTGAAACAGACAACGTGGCGCCCGTTGCATCAGCTTGGCCCCATAGGCCAGCGCGTGGCCCATCGCGGTGGGCCAATCATTTGCCGAACGTTCGGACTGGCCGATCCGTTGCGCGGCGGCGAGCAGATCGGCCCGCGTCTCGATCACCAGCCAATCCAGCAGCAGGGACTGGTTGGAGCTGCCAGACCATTCGTAGACCGCCAGCGCAACAGGCTGTGGGGATTGGAAGAACGCCTCTTGCACCTCGGGCGCGATCAGGGCGGCGGCCAGCCCCTTGCGTTGCAGCGCATCTTCGGCGGCGTCAACCGAGGTCGAGATATCCATCGCAAGCGCCAGCGCCAGGCGGCAGGGCTCGGCCCAAAGGGGGCTGCCCGCAAGGGCCAGCCCCGGCGCTGCCAGCCAGCGGATCACCAGTGACCGGTGCTTTCCATGCTGGACCAGGGTTCAGCCGGTTCCAGCGCCTCGCCGTTTTGCAGCAGCTCGACCGAGATGTTGTCGGGTGAGCGCACGAAGGCCATGCGTCCGTCGCGCGGCGGGCGGTTGATCACGACGCCATTGTCCTGCAGGTGCTTGCAGGTCTCGTAAATATTATCGACGCCGTAGGCCAGATGTCCGAAATGGCGGCTGTCGCTGGGCAGGTCATTGTCACCGTCCCAATTGTAGGTCAGCTCGATCGGGGCGTCCTCCTGACCCGGCGGGGCGAGGAAAATCAGGGTGAACCGACCTGCTTCGCTTTCATAGCGGCGGGTCTCTTTCAGGCCCAGCAGCGTGTAGAATGCCATGGATTTCTCAAGATCCTTCACGCGGACCATGGTGTGAAGATATGTCAGCCCCATCGCGGTTTTCCTTGCTTTGATTGTGATGATCAGCAGCTTAGCGCGCCCGCCTCCCATGTCGAGGGGCCGGTCGGACACATTTTGAGATTTACGCGATACGCCGCACATATCGCGGTTCCGATGCCAGGCTGACCGATATATAGTGGTTGGCGACTCATTGCTGGAAAGGATAATTTCATGCCGCTGTCTGCCGACCAACTGGCCGAGATCGAAGCTCAACGCGCACAATCGAGCCCGACCCGCCGTGTCGTCGCCGAAGGTATGGAAGACCACCTGTACACGGCGCATCAGGTTCTGGACCATGGGTTTGTCCGTGTCATCGACTATATGGGTGACGATGCTGCGATCTGTCAGGCGGCGCGCGTGTCTTACGGCAAGGGCACCAAATCGGTGCAGAATGACGAGGGGTTGATCCGGTATCTGATGCGGCACTGGCACTCGACCCCGTTCGAGATGTGCGAAATCAAGCTGCACGTCAAACTGCCGGTTTTCGTGGCCCGTCAGTGGATCCGGCACCGGACGGCAAATGTGAACGAATACTCGGCGCGGTATTCGATTCTGGATCGTGAATTCTATATCCCGGCGCCCGAGCACGTCGCGGCGCAGTCCGAGGTCAACAATCAGGGCCGCGGTGACACGCTGCAAGGGGAAGAGGCCGCGCGGGTTCTGGAAATCCTCAAGGCGGACAGCGCCCGCTGCTATGACAACTACGAGGCGATGATCGGGCAGGACGGTCAGCAGGGTCTGGCGCGTGAACTGGCGCGGATGAACCTGCCAGCCAATATCTATACGCAGTGGTATTGGAAGGTGGACCTGCACAACCTGTTCCACTTCCTGCGTCTGCGCGCCGATCCGCACGCGCAGTACGAAATCCGGGTCTATGCCGAGACCATGTGCAAGATCGTGGCCGACTGGGTGCCCTTCGCGTTCCGCGCGTTCGAGGATTACCGCCTTGGCGCGGTCAACCTGTCGGCCCAGATGGTTACCTGCCTGCGCCGGATGATCGCGGGCGAGGCGGTTACGCAAGAAAACTCGGGCATGACTGCGCGCGAGTGGCGCGAGTTCGAGGCGGTCATCCGCGAAAGCTGAAGCTCGCAAAACAACAAAGAGCCGCGTCCCAACGCGGGCGCGTCTGTTTGGGTGATGTAACGGTTAACGGCCGGAAATTGGCCGCTAACCTTATCTAACCTTCCCGCCGCGGCGGGTTTACTTCAAAGCGGCTTTAAATCAGACGCCATCTGGCGGCCATCACGTCCGTCTTCCAGCTCGTACGAGACTTTCTGATTGTCAGCGAGTCCGGTCAGGCCGGATCGTTCTACGGCCGAGATATGAACAAACACATCTTTGCCACCCTCATCGGGCGCAATAAAACCATAGCCTTTGGTTGTATTAAACCATTTCACGGTGCCGGTTGGCATTTCCCGTGTCTCCTTCTACTTACACGTTGTCCCACAAATTGGTGGGGGCCGTCATGACAAGACCGCAACACATCACTGTTCGCCCACACGATACAGCCCGGATTGCGTGTTTCGTCTTTTTCAACATTGCACGGTGAAGTAAAAAATCAAGAATAACCGGGGTGGGCCACGCGGTTTGCCCGAAATTGCAGCGAATACAGGATCAGCCGAACCATGCGTCTATTTGGGTTAAAGACCTGCGATACCTGCCGTAAGGCATTGAAATCCCTGCCCGATGCCGAATTTGTCGACGTGCGGGCGCAGGGCGTTCCCGAAGATGTGATGTCGGCGGCGTTCGAGAGTTTCGGCAAAGCCTTGCTCAACACCCGTTCGACAACCTGGCGTGGATTGGACGAGGGCGCGCGCGATCGGCCGGTGCTTGAGCTGCTGGCGGATCACCCGACGCTGATGAAGCGGCCACTGATCGAGGCGGACGGGCAGATGTATCTGGGTTGGACACCTGAAACCCGCGCGGGGCTTGGCGTTTCCTGAACGACTGCTTATGTGACTCGGTATAACATACAGGAGACCTGTTTATGCGTAACGCGGCCATGATACTCGGCGTCATCGCCGGGCTGATCGGAATGATCGTGGGCTTTTTTGGTTACGGCTTTGTCGAGTTCGTAGATCGGTTTGGAGAGATCGACGGCATTGCCGAACAGGTCGATAATCCCGCCCTGATCCAGACCGCCTCAATCGTGGCCCCTTTGCTGGCGATTGTCGGCGGGGCAATGGCCCATGCCCGCGCGCTGGTCGGGGGTGTTTTGCTGATGATCTCGGCGGCGGGGATGTATTACGCCTTTGGCTTCGGCGTCTTCACCATGTTCCCGATCGCATTCGCGGGCGTGGCGGGATTGCTTGGGCTCGCTGCGGGTAAACCGGACGAGCCCAAGGCGCATTTCTAACTTACTTCAGGCGCAGCGCCCGGTCGACCGACAGCGGGCCCGCGCCGTTGATCACGATCACCAGCAGCAGGAAGGTCCAGAGTGTCCGTTGATCCAGAATATTGGGTGCGGCGGTAAAGAACTCACCCAGTTGCGCGCCATGCCCGGCGACGTCCACAATGGTCTGCACCCAGATAAAACCGATCATGCCCAGGGCCGCCAGACGTGACAGCAGGCCCACCAGCACCAGTGCGGGCAGCAGGAATTCGGCCCATGTTCCGGCCACGGCAACGATCCAGTGGAAGAATCCCAGTTGCGAGCTGTCATAGCTGACGGCTTCCATCGCTTTCGGGAAGATTTGCACGTAGGCACCGTCGGACGGGAACAGGAAGCCGAAAAACCCGCTGCCGAGTTTTGTCGAAGCGGAGTTCCAATAATAAATCAGCAGGGTTGCGGCAAAGACCAAGCGGGCCAGAGTGGGTGTCAGCCAGCCGGAAACGACGTCCAGTTTCCCCAGAACATTATTGTGAATTGAGATCAGGGCAGTCATGTTTCCAGCCTTTCGATAGTCACAGAAGTTATTGCACCGCCTTGCAAAAGCAGTGCCAGAGTGGTTCCAAGGTCAAACTCGGGCGTTTCCGCCACGGTTAACTCAAATGCATCGCCAATGGTTTGGCCGTCCTGAATCCGCGTGATCCACGCCGCGCCACCTGCAGGCAGCAGATTGGGTTCGGGGTCGTATTCGGGGCGGGTGATCAGCACATCTTGCGCCTCGGCCTGTGGCTTGGGGGCGTTGTCTTCGGTGTTGAACCGCCAGATCGCGTGGATCGGCCAATCCGAGTGCAGGACCTGCATTGCGGGGGCCAGAGTCAGCTTGGCTTGCATCAGATCCTCGGGCGGGATGGCCAGCGCGTCGGCCTCGATGGGCGGCGCGTCGGCGGCGTGATAGGACCGGCGGAACGCCAGTTCCAGCCGGGCGACATCAGGCAGATAGCCCAGATGCGAGAGCTGCTGCATCCCCTGCAGAAAGGCCGGGAAGTCTTCGCCGTAGAACATCATCAACGGGGACGAGGGCGGGTGTTGGCGCAGGAAAATCCCGGCCAGACCGTCCATGTTCTGCGCCCCCAGCAGTTTGGTGATTACCGGAAAAGCCTGATGCATCGCTTCGGTCAGCGAGACGGCCACGTTGTTGCGATAGACGCTGAAACGACGCCCGGCGGGCTGGGCCTCGGCATCCAGCAACCCGTCGGGGATGGGTTGGCCAGCATCCAGAAGGGCGCTGTGGAATGTGGTCTGCGACACGCTCATGCGGGCACGCGGTCCAGTGCTTGTTGGGCGCGTTCGGCCTCGGCCCGCAGGATGGGCCAGTCGGGCACGTCGGTGTCCCATTCGATCAGCAGCGGTTTGGGGCCGGATTTGTCCAGAACGTAATCCAGCAGGGCCCAGACGGGATCGACCACCTCGCGCCCGTGGCTGTCGATCAGCAGGGGATGGCCGTGATCGTCTTCATCCTCATCATGGCCGCCCAGATGAATTTCGCCCACCTGATCCAGCGGGTAGGCGTCGATATAGCCCTGCGGCGAGAAATCCAGATTGGTGGCCGAGACAAAGACGTTGTTCACGTCCAAAAGCAACCCGCAGCCGGTGCGGCGGGTGATTTCGCGCAGGAAATCGGGCTCGGACCATGTGCTTTCTTCGAAGGCCAGATAGCTGGAGGGGTTTTCCAGCAGCATCTGCCGCCCGACCACGTTCTGCACCTGATCGATATGATCGCAGACCCGCGCCAGAGTGGCGTCGGTATAGGGCAGGGGCAGCAGGTCGTTCAGGAAGTGGCTGTCATGGGTCGACCACGCCAGATGTTCCGAGAAGCTGGCGGGGTTCAGCCAGCCGACCAGATGTTTCAGCCGGGCCAGATGATCGGGGTCCAGCGGGGTTTCGCCGCCAATGGACAGGCCGACGCCGTGGACGGAAATGGGGAATTGTTCGGACAGATGGCGCAGCTGCGCCAGAGGGCGGCCACCGTCGCCCATGTAGTTTTCGGCATGGATTTCCAGCCATGCCACAGGCTTGGCCTGCTCGAGGATCTGCGCGAAATGCTGCGGTTTGTAGCCGACGCCGGGGGCGGCGGGCAACCGGTTCGACCTGAGTGCGTCATCCAACATCTGCAAATCCTCTGATCATGACAAAAGGGCGGGCGAACCTGCCCGCCCTTCGTAATTCATTCGGACAACCTTATGCAGGCAGGTCGCGATCCAGCGGCTCGAGCGAGCCTTTGCGGTCCGAACCGTCTGCCGTCTTGGGCAGTTCGATATCGGCGCAGGTGCCTGCGTCAACCAGGGTCCATGCGTTGCCCTGATAGTCGACGGTCGAGGTGCCCGCGCAGGTGGTGCCGGGGCCCGCGGCGCAGTCGTTCTGACCGGCCAGCGAAACGCCATAGCATTTCTCTTTCGCTTGGGCAGTTGCGGTTGTGGCTGCGCCCGATACGGCGGCTGCAACGGCGCTTGCGATAACCAGGGTTTTTGCGGTGTTCGACATCTCGAGTAATCCTCTTGCTGACTGCGTTTGTCTGCTTGTGACACTGATCAAGTTAGTGGCTTGGGGGCCGGGTTTGAATTCACGAGCCCGTGTCTCACAAGCGCGTCAAAGATAGTCATGCCATCTTGCGCGTTAACAAACTGTTTTTGAAGGGGAAAAGTGAAAATGTTTCAATCCGGCCCCCTGTCTGGGGCCGGATTTCCGGCGATATGATGCCGAATGTTACAGCAGATCGGGCGGAGTTGCCGCACGGGAAAGCTCATTTGTTACAGACTCAAGTGACTGAACCTGCGTCTGTTTTTCGCCCAAACGGCGCACGCTGACGGTGCGTTCCTCGACCTCGCGGTGGCCGACGGCCAGAATCACGGGCACTTTACCGACCGAGTGTTCGCGGACCTTATAGTTGATCTTTTCGTTGCGGATATCCGCCTCGGCCCGCACACCGGCTGCTTTGAGCGTTTCGACCACTTCGGCCACATAGGCATCAGCCTCGGACGTGATCGAGGCGACCACGACCTGACGCGGGGCCAACCAGAAGGGCAGCTTGCCTTCCCAGTTCTCGATCAGGATGCCGATGAACCGTTCGAACGATCCAAGGCAGGCGCGGTGCAGCATGTAGGGGCGGTGCCGGTCGCCATCTGCGCCGACATAGGTCGCGTCCAGCCGCTCGGGCAGGTTGGGATCAACCTGGAATGTGCCGCACTGCCAGACCCGACCGATGGCGTCGGTCAGGTAAAAGTCCAGCTTGGGGCCGTAGAATGCGCCGTCGCCGGGTTCCAGCGTATAGTCCCGACCCACCGCCTTGATCGCGTTCTCCAGCGCGCCCTCGACATAATCCCAGCTTTCATCGGTACCGACACGCTTTTCGGGGCGGGTCGCAAAGCGGATCTCGAACTCTTTGAAGCCGAGCTCGTCATAGACGTTCGCGAGAAAGTCGATGAAGCGCGCGCATTCGTCCTGAATCTGATCCTCGGTACAGAAGATATGGGCGTCGTCCTGCGTGAACCCGCGCACGCGCATGATCCCGTGCAGGGCGCCCGATGGTTCGAACCGCGAGCATGATCCGAACTCGGCCAGCCGCAGCGGCAGATCGCGATAGCTTTTGAGGCCCTGATTGAACACCTGCACGTGGCAGGGGCAGTTCATCGGCTTCAGCGCGTTGATCCGGGTCTGATCGCGGTTCTTCGAGCTTGCATCGTCGTTCTCGCCATCCCGGCTTTCGTCCACTTCAACGAGGAACATATGGTGCTGGTATTTTTCCCAGTGGCCCGAGGCCTCCCACAATTTGCGGTCGACCACCTGAGGCGTGTTGATCTCGTTATACCCGCCTGCGCGCTGTTTACGCCGCATGTAGTCCTGCAGTTGGGTGTAGATGGTCCAGCCATTGGGGTGCCAGAACACCTGACCGGGGGCCTCTTCCTGCATGTGGAACAGGTCCATCTCGCGGCCCAGTTTGCGGTGGTCGCGTTTGGCGGCCTCTTCCAGCATATGCAGGTGAGCCTTGAGCTTTTCCTTGCCGGTGAAGGCCACGCCGTAGATGCGTTGCAGCATCGAACGGCTGCTGTCGCCGCGCCAGTAGGCCCCGGCGATGGACATCAGTTTGAACGCGTCGCCGGGCACCTGACCTGTGTGCTGCAGGTGCGGGCCACGGCAGAGGTCCTGCCAGTCGCCGTGCCAGTACATGCGTAGCGGCTCATCGCCGGGGATGGCGTCGATCAGTTCGACTTTGTAGGGCTCGTTGTTGGCGGTGTAGAAATCAATCGCGCGTTGGCGGTCCCAGACTTCCGTTGTCACGGCGTCGCGCTTGTTGATGATTTCCTTCATTTTCTTTTCGATCTTGCCGAGGTCTTCGGGGGTGAAGGGCTCGGCACGGTCGAAGTCATAATACCAGCCGTTTTCGATGACGGGGCCGATGGTGACTTTGGTGTCGGGCCAGATCTCTTGCACCGCGCGGGCCATAATATGCGCCAGATCGTGGCGGATCAGCTCATTGGCCTGCACCTCGTCTTTCATGGTGTGGATGGCGATTTGTGCGTCGGCGTTGATGGGCCATTGCAGATCCCAATGCTTGCCATCGACCGTGGCCGAGATGGCCTTTTTGGCCAGCGAGGTCGAGATGTCAGCCGCCACCTGCGCAGGCGTGACGCCAGCGTCATAGGATCGTGCATTGCCATCGGGGAAGGTGAGTGAGACGGATTTTGAATCCAGGGCCATATTGGCTCTCCTCGTCGGTTTGGCGCCCACTGAACGCCCGGTTGCGGGTTATGTGTGTTGCGCTGCTTTGGCAGGTGGTGGTGTGCGTGTCAAGGGTTGGAGCGAGGGGCGCTGCCCCTCGCGCACCCCGGGATATTTTTAGCCAGATGAAGAATGGATCGGGGAATTGCGGCTGGGGTCGTGACGTGCATGATGTGGGGGATTAGCAGCGAGGGTTTCATGGCTGAGGCAGAATTTCTGGAGACGGCGCAGGGGCGGCGGTTGGCGTATCACAAGAGTGACGGTGCGGGGCCGACCGTGGTTTTTCTGGGCGGGTTGAAGTCGGATATGGAGGGCACCAAGGCGGTGCATCTTGAGGCCTGGGCGCAGGCGCGGGGGCAGGCGTTTTTGCGGTTTGATTATTCGGGGCATGGGGAAAGTTCGGGTGCGTTTACCGATGGCTGCATCGGTGATTGGCATGAGGATACGTTGGCGGCGGTGTCTCGGTTGACCGAGGGGCCTTTGATTGTCGTGGGGTCGTCCATGGGTGGTTGGCAGGCGCTGTTGCTGGCGCGGGTGATGCCCGAGCGTGTTGCAGGGATGGTGACCATCGCGGCGGCACCTGATTTTATTGAGGATGGGTATTGGGCCTCATTCACGGACGAACAGAAGGCGGCTTTGGAGACCGAGGGACAGGTGGAGCTGCCTTCGGATTATATGGAGCCCTATGTCATCACCAAGCGGATGATCGAGGATGGGCGGCAGCGGCTGGTGTTGCGATCAGCGCTGGAGTTGCCGTTTCCGGTGCGGTTCTTGCAGGGAACGGCGGATACGGCGGTGTCGGTCGGGACAGCGGTGCAGTTGATTGAACACGCGACCGGCCCGGATATGCGGCTGTTGCTGGTGAAGGAGGCGGATCATCGGTTCTCGGACGGTCCCTGTCTGGGGATGATAGAACAGGCTGTTCTGGATGTGATGGGTGAGGCCTGATGCGTCGTTTCGGATGGGTCCTTGGGCGGGTGCTGTTGGGCCTTGGGCTGGTTTGTGGGCTGATCTATGTCTTTGGCCCGCGCGAGCCGGTTGACCTGCATCCGCGCTTTGATCCGCGCAAGTTCGGCGAAGGGGTGCAGGTTTATTTCGAAAGCATCGAGTCTGCGTATGACGACATTGTACCGGGCGTTGAGAAGAGGGTGGTCTGGCAGGACGGGTATTATGAGCGTCGCACGCCCTATTCGGTCCTCTACCTTCACGGCTTTTCGGCCTCGTCCGAGGAAGTCCGGCCCGTGCCTGACAGGATTGCCGACGCTTTGGGCGCAAATCTTGTTTATACCCGGTTGCAGGGTCACGGGCGCGATGGCTCGGCAATGGCCGACGCGACGGCGACGGGGTGGATGCAGGATATGGCCGAGGGGCTGGCTGCGGCGCGGGCGGTGGGGGATCGGGTGATCGTGATGTCGACCTCGACCGGGGGCACCCTGGCCGCTGCGGCGGCGTTGGATGCCGCGTTGAGCGAAGATGTGGCGGCGATGGTTTTTGTCTCGCCGAACTTCGGGGTCAATACGGCGGCGGCCTGGGTTCCGTCTCTGCCTTGGGCGCGCAGGTGGTTGCCGCTGCTGATGGGGGATGAGCGCGACGTTTCGGGGCCTGACCCTGAGAAGAACAAGTACTGGACCGTGGTTTATCCGTGGGAGGCGGTGGTGCCCATGTCGGTGTTGGTGGATGCGGTCTATGCGCTGGATTTCTCGGGTGCGCAGGTGCCGGCGCTGTTCTGGTTTTCGGATGATGATCAGGTGGTTCGCCCGGATCGCACGCACAGGGTTGCAGCGGCGTGGGGTGGTCCGACGACGGTTCAGCTGGTGACGATGGGGCCGGGGGATGATCCGGCCTCGCACGTGATTGCGGGGCGGCTGATGTCGCCGGGGCAGACGGACGCGGCGGTGTCAGGGATACTCGACTGGCTGGCTGAACAGGGGATCGAGTGATGCGCAAACCCGGCAGTATGTGGAGCCTTGAGACGTTGGGCCGGGTGCGTCTGTCGAAGCATTTCTTCATGCGCGATTTCCTGTATTCCGAGATAGGGAATTTTCACCAGAAACAGAATATCCCCGAGAATCCCGACCTTGCGATCGAGACCGGGCGGGCCTTTTGCGAAACCCTGATGGATCCGCTGGAGGAGACCTTTGGCCGGGTCGCGGTGCGGTCGGGGTACCGCTCGCCGTCGTTGAACCGTTACGGCAATGAAAATCATCTGAACTGTGCTCGCAATGACAATCCGTTGGAGTGTCATATCTGGGATTGGGGGCAGGGCGAGGCGCGGGTTGCGGGGGCTTCGGTGGTGATCCCGTGGTTTGCGGATCGTTATGCGCAGGGACGGGATTGGCGCGATCTGGCGTGGTGGATGCATGATCATCTGGACTATTCCGAGATCTGGTTTTTTCCCAAGCTTTGCGCGTTCAATCTGGTCTGGCGGCCCAAACCGCAACGGCGGATCGACAGCTATATCGCGCCGCGTGGCTGTTTGTTGCGCGCAGGGGATGAGCCGGGCGAAACGCTGGCGCAGCGGCAAGCGCGATATGCCGATTTTCCGGCTTTTCGCGGCATCCGCTATCCGTGAAAATTGCGCTTGCCGCGCGCGGGCAAAACTCTCATCCTGAGGCAAAACAAGACCGTCTGAACCGTCGAACGAGGGAGGCCCCGCTTGATCGAGCCGTTGGTTCTGCTGCCCGGATTGATGAGTGATGCAAGGCTGTTTCGCCCGCAGATCGAACGGCTGTCGCAGGAGCGGGCGGTGATGGTTGCGCCGATCTCGGGCGGGGAGCGGATGGAGGAGATCGCCTCGGGCCTGCTGGATCAGTTGCCGCAACGATTTGCGCTGGCGGGGCAGGGTATGGGTGGCATGGTTGCGCTGGAACTGATCCGGCGCGCGCCCGACCGGGTGATGCGGTTATGCCTGATGGCCACGGATGCGCAGGCTGACACGCCTCAGATCGCGGCGGGGCGCGAGGAACTGATTATCGGCGCGCAGGCGGGGCGGCTGGACGAGGTGATGCACAAGGCCATCGGGTCGGACATGCTGGCCCCCGGGCCGCAGCGCATTCCGATCCTGCAGGACGTTATACAGATGGCGCGTGAACTGGGCCCCGATCTGTTCATCCGCCAGATGCGCGCGCTGCAACGCCGACCGGATCAGCAGGCGGCGCTGCGGCTGATCAAGGTGCCGGTGCTGGTTCTGTGCGGGGTGCATGACACGCTGACCCCGGTCAGAAAGCATCGGTTCATGGCGGACCTGATCCCCAAGGCCGAGTTGCAGGAGTTGGATGATGCGGGTCATCTGCCGACGCTCGAAGCGCCGGAGGCGGTTAATGCTGCGATGCAGCAATGGCTGCAGGTGCCGCTGCAATTGTTCTAGTCATACAGCGCGCGGCGTTGTTCTTTGGTCAGAACGGTTGGTGTGACGACCGGTGCGGCGGTCTGGGCCGAGAAGAACTGCGACGTTTTCCAGCGACCGGACAAGCGTGACCCGAGCACCCGCCGGATCAATCCGATGGCCGCATAGCTTAGCTTTTCGTGCTTTTGCTTGCCGCCCGGTCTGGGCACAAAGCCGCGTGTGGTGATTGGACCCAGCGCCGAGGGATCGGGAATGCGTTTGACGATGAGCCCGGCAAACGGAAATTTGGAGCTTTGCGGCGTAGTCGCCAGCGGTGCGCCGCAGCAATCTGCATACCAACGCAACATCCCCTTTGGGCTGAGTTGCATGGCAGCCAGATGTTCGGCCCCCTGTTCGATGCGGATGTCTTCGGGTGTGGTCTGCAGGATATCGACAGGCCCGGGGGCCGGGTCGGGCTGTTTGAAATACAGCTGCGCGGCGCGGCAATCGTGGCAGTAGCACCCGACATGGGTGCCAAGCTTGATCCCTCGGGGCGTTATGTGCCCCTGCAGCGCGCCGCAGGTGCAGGAGAAGGCAAGGGTGCCAGTCCCGCTCATGCCACCTTGTTGCTGTTGGCGGCGCGCCGGCGGGGTTTCTTGCGGCTGTTTTCGTTCATGAAATCAATCACAAGCGGGCGGATGTTGTCGCGCCAGCTGCGGCCTGCGAAAATGCCATAATGGCCCGCGCCGGGTTCGACATGGCTGGCCTTTTTGCTGTCCGGCAGGCCGGTGCACAAATCCAGCGCCGCGATGCACTGACCGGGGGCCGAGATATCGTCGTTTGAGCCTTCGACCGATTTCACGGCGACGTCGGTGATCTTGCCGATATCGACCTTATGCCCGGCAACAACGAATTCGTTGCGCGCAATTTCGCGGTTCTTAAAGACCCGTTCGACCGTCGACAGGTAAAACTCAGCCGTCATGTCCATCACGGCCAGATATTCATCGTAGAACCGGTTATGCGCGTCGTGGTCCGAGGCTTCATCGCGGATCACCCGCTGGATCTGATCCGAGAACGCCTTGCTGTGCCGTTCCGCATTCATCGACATGAACGAGGCCAGTTGCAGCAGGCCGGGATAGACCATGCGGCCCACGCCTTTGTATTTGAAGCCCACGCGCTGGATCATCGTTTCTTCCAACTGGCCCATGGTCACGCGGCGGCCAAAATCGGTGACCTCGGTCGGGGTGGCGTCGGGATCGACGGGGCCGCCGATCAGGGTCAGGGTGCTGGGCTGGGCCTTGGGCTCGACCTCGGCCAGATAGGCGGTTGCGGCCAGCGTCAGCGGCGCGGGTTGGCAGACGGCCACGACATGGGTATCCGGCCCCAGCTCTTTCATAAAATCGACAAGGTAGAGGGTGTAATCCTCGACATCGAACTTGCCTTCGGACACGGGGATGTCGCGCGCGTTATGCCAATCGGTGATGTAAACTTCGCAATTGACCAGCAAGCTTTTGACGGTCGAGCGCAGCAGGGTGGCGTAATGGCCCGACATCGGCGCAACCAGCAGAACCTTGCGCGGCTGTTCTTCGCGCCCGTTGACGCGGAAATGGATGAGGTCGCCAAAGGGGCGTTCCAGAACGGTGGTCACGTCAACCAGATGGTCCTTGCCATCCTCGCAGGTGAAGGTGCGAATGCCCCAATCAGGCTTGACGATCATGCGTTGGAACGTGCGCTCGGTCACCTCACCCCAGGCAGCCATCCAGTTGAATGCGGGGTTCGGCGTCATCGAAAACAGCGGATAAGAGGCCATCGCGCTTGCAGTTGCACCAAGCCATTGGTTGGTGTTACGCATGGTTTCCATCAGGTCGTAGGTCATCATGTAGCGCATCGAATGTGCCTCCTGCGTATCAGCCTGAGAGTTCGGACCATTCGTCGCTTTGCCGCCCGACGCCCACGACGTTATTCTGCACAGCAGCGAGATTAGGTGGGAATTGTTAAAATGACAACTACTGACGGCCAGACACCCAAGTTGACCGACGAACATATTGAACGGCTTAGAGAAAATATGGGCAAAGTCGAAGAATTGTCCAAGCGCCTTGTCGAAGTCATGGCGGGCAAGACGCCGCATACCCCCGCGCTGGATGGCCCGAATCAAGAGCTTTTTGCAAAAGCAGCAACGGCCTATTGGGCCGAGGCGATGCAGAACCCCACCAAGCTGCTTGAGCATCAGATTGAGTATTGGGGCAAGTCGGTTCTGAACTTTGCCGAAGCGCAGAAGGCGCTGACGGCCAGTGAAGACGACGCACCTCAGGCCAAGTCCAAGGACAGGCGGTTTTCCAACCCGATGTGGGACACCAACCCCTATTTCCGCCTGATCCGTCAGCAGTATCAGACCAATGCCGAGGCGATCTCGCAAGCCGTTGCCTCGGTCGAGGATTTGGATACCAAGGACAAACAGCGCCTTCAGTATTTCTCGCAGCAGATCATCGACATGATGGCGCCGACGAATTTTCTGGCCACCAACCCCGATGCGCTGGAAAAGGCGATCGAGACCGAAGGGCAGTCATTGATACAGGGGCTTGAGAACCTCGTGTCGGACCTTGAGGCCAACGATGGCGAAATGGTTGTCAGGCTGGCCGATGAAAGCGCGTTCGAGATCGGTGGCAACATCGCCACCACCCCCGGCGATGTGGTCTATCGCAACCGGATGATGGAGCTGATCCAGTACAAGCCGGTCACCGAGACGGTGCATGAAACGCCGATCGTGCTGTTCCCGCCGTGGATCAACAAGTTCTATATCCTTGATCTCAAGGCGCAGAACAGCCTGATCAAATGGGTGACCGAGCAGGGCTATACCCTGTTTGTGGTTAGCTGGGTCAATGCCGACAGCTCTCATGCCGATATTGGGATGGAGGACTATATTCAGGAAGGGTTCCTGACCGCCATCGAAGAGGCCAAGAAGATCTGCAAGGTCAAACAGGTCAATGCGGTGGGCTATTGCATCGCGGGCACGACGCTGAACCTGACCCTGTCGCTGATGAAACAACGCGGCGACAAGTCGATCAAATCAGCGACCTTCTTCACGACACTCACCGATTTCGGCGAGCAGGGCGAGTTCACGCCCTTCCTGCAGAACGATTTCGTCGATGGGATCGAGGATCAGGTCTCAAAGGACGGTGTGCTGAAGGCTTGGATCATCGGGCGGACCATGTCCTTCCTGCGGTCGCGCGACCTGATCTATACACCCGCGATCCGCAACTACATGATGGGCGAAACGCCTCCTGCTTTCGATTTACTGTTCTGGAACGGCGACGGCGCCAACCTGCCGGGCCGAATGGCGGTCCAGTATCTGCGCGGCCTGTGTCAGAGCAATGATTTCGTCACCGACGGGTTCGAGCTGATGGGGCACAAGCTGCATATTAAGGATGTCGACGTGCCCCTGATGGCGATCACCTGCGAGACCGATCACATCGCGGCGTGGAAAGATTGCTATCGCGGGGTGCAGCAGATGGGATCGAAATCCAAGACCTTTGTGGTCTCGGAATCGGGCCATATCGCGGGCATCGTGAACCCGCCCAGTAAGAAGAAATACGGTCACTATACCAACCCTGATATGAAGGCCGACGCTGATACCTGGCTGAAAGAGGCGGACTTCCACGAAGGTTCGTGGTGGCCGATGTGGGAGGCCTGGCTGAAGAAGCGGTCCGGCAAGCAGGTTCCGGCCCGTGAGACCGGCGATTCGGATCACCCACGTCTGTGCCCGGCTCCGGGGACTTATGTTCTGGTCAAAGCAACCCGCTGATATCATTTTGAAACCCACATTTTTCTGCGTCGCAGCAAGAAAAAACTTGCAATGCTGCGGCGCAGCAATCATATTGTCCTCAAGCTGATGAAAACCGGGGTGGGCCCGGACTGGCTAAGAGGATTAGGACAATGGCAAAGACCCAAGACTTTACCGCGACCCTGAAAGACATGATGGGTGCATTCCCGGTTGACACAAGCGCTCTGGAAGACGCGTTCAAATCGACCGCATCGCTGAACGAAAAGCTGTCGGGCGTTGCCCTGGACGCAGCTGAGAAATCGGCAGAAATCTCGAACAAATGGACCAAGGAAACCCTGGCCAAGCTGACCGAGATGTCGAAAGCAAAAGCAGAGCCTGCTGACTACGCCAAAGCCGCAACCGACTTCGCAAGCGCGTCGGCTGAAGTTGCTGCCGAAAACATGGCTGCTTTCGCTGAAATCGCGAAAAAAGTTCAGACCGAAACCGTCGAGCTGCTGATGGCTGCTGGCAAAAACGCTGCAGAAGATGCAACCGCAGCTGTCAAAAAAGCTACCAACGAAGTGACTGCTGCTGCCAAGAAAGCAACAGCCGCCAAGTAAGGCAAAGACTGCGAAAGGCACCCATTCCTCCCAAATGGTGCAATCGCTGCGGGCAGGTCGCTTGACCTGCCCTTTCTTTTTGTTCTGCAGTCGCATAACCTCTGCTGCAACGCATCATCCTTGGGGAGGGTAAACGGTGTCAGAACAAGAAAAGCCGTTGTTGATCAAGCGCTATGCCAGCCGTCGGCTGTATAACACCGAGACCAGCGACTATGTCACGCTTGAAGATATCGCGGGCTTCATCCGCGATGGGCGCGAGGTGCAGATCATCGACCTGAAAACCGGGGACGATCTGACCCGTCAGTATCTGCTTCAAATCATTGCCGAACATGAAAGCCGGGGCGAAAACGTGCTGCCGGTCAATGTGCTGAACGATCTGGTGCGCAGCTACATGGTGCCGGGCGGGGGGATGATGCCGCAATTCCTGCAAAGCTCGTTTGAGATGCTGCGCGAGAGCCAGTCCAAGATGATGGAAAACATGAACGCGATGAACCCGATGTCGCAGATGCCGGGGTTCGAGGCGATGCAGGCGCAGCAACAAGCCTTTCTGAAGGCCATGACCGGCGGTTTGTCGGGCAACTGGTCGGGTCCGGATGCAGAAGCTGAGGCGTCTGAGCCGAAAGAAGATCTGGACGATATCAAGAAGCAACTGGCCGAGCTGCAGCAGAAACTGTCCAAGCTCAGCTGATCGCTTTGATGCGCTGGCTGGCCGCGATTGCTGCGCTGCTTTGGGGGCAGGTTGCGCTGGCGCAGGGGCAGTTTTCGGAGGTGTGGGCACCGGTGTGCACGCTGGGGCAAGATGCTTCGGCGGGCTGCGAGGATATCCGCAGCCGGGAATTTCTGGACGCTGCGGCGGTGCCTTGGCGCGCCATCGGGCGGGTCAATTTCGCCAGCCGCAGTCAGCGGTCCCATTGCACCGGGGTATTGGTATCAGACCGTCTGGTTCTGACGGCGGCGCATTGTCTGTACAATTCTGCCCGCAAGCGCTGGATACCGCCTTCGAGCATTCGCTTCGCGGCCGGGTATCAGCGCGGGCAGGCCGCCGCCGTTTCGACCGTCAACGCCTACCGGCTGGACCCGGCGCAGGGTGTGAACGGGGCCTTTGACAATGCTGCTGATCTGGACTGGGCTGTGTTGGAGCTTGCCGACCCGGTTGGCGCAGAGGTCGGGTTTCTGGCGATCGCCGGGGAGGCGTCAGACGAAGGGTATGTTGCAGGCTACCCCGGCCTGCGCCCGCATGTCCTGAACCGCACCGGGACCTGCGCACCCAACGCGTTTGGGGCAGATCTTTTGCGTGCGATCTGCCCTGTCATGATGGGGGATTCCGGTGCTCCGCTACTGATCGAGACGGATCAGGGGCCGGCGGTGATGGGGATATTGTCGCGCATCGCGCCGACCCCGCAGGGGATCGACGCGTTGTTTTTGTCTGTTCAGGTATTTGATTTATCGGGGACTTAGGTGCCGTAGACGGGCATCGGGCCGACGACTTCGCCGACCGAGGCCAGCAGGATGTCCGCGATCACATCCAACTCGTCGCGCGTCAGGCGCACGGGCAGGCGCACGTCGCAGGCGGTCATCAGCATGGCGCGGGTTTGCGGCAGGTCGACCTGTTCGGGCAGGAATTGCCAGTTCCAGAAGGCGCGCGCATTGTCCTGGCTCAGGCCAAAGATCTGCACCTTGACGCCGCGCGCCTCGGCGGCGGCCGAGAAGGCCTTGATCTCATCATCGCTGAGGTCGAGCAGATTGAACTGGATCGAATCCGGCGCACGGCGCTCGGGCGTCAGCGGGGCGGGTACGTCGATGTAAGGTGATGTATTCAAACGATTTGCGACGTAGTCATGGTTTGCCAGCCCATCGCGCACCCGACGCGCCAGTTCCGGAATCTGAGGCCGGATCACTGCGGCGCTGAGGTTGCTCATGCGCAGGTTATACAGCGGCAACTGGTTCTGCCAGCGGGCGAAGGCCTGCGCAAGCTCGGGCGCGCCCGAGTGTTTCTTCCAGTTGTGCTCATAAGCGCCCGACATGATCACCGCGCGGGCGATCAGATCGGCATCGTCGGTGACCAGAATGCCACCTTCACCGGCGTTGATCATCTTGTAGGACTGGAACGAGAAACAGCCCATCTTGCCGATGGTGCCGATATTGCGCCCGTGCCAGGTGGTGCCCAGCGAATGGGCCGCGTCCTCGATCACGGGGATGTTGCGGGCGTCGCACAGCGCCATGATCGCGTCCATGTCCGAGGTATGGCCGCGCATATGGCTGATGATCACCGCCTGCACGCCGTCCAGTTTGGCAGCGAAGTCTTCCATGTTTATCCGGTAGTTATCACCTACTTCACACAGAACCGGGATGCAGTCGGCATGTACGATCGACGAGGGCACCGCGGCGAAGGTAAAGCCGGGGATCAGCACCCGTGCATCGCGCGGCAGACCCAGTGCCTTGAGCGACAGGAACAGCGCGGCCGAGCAAGAAGACACCGCCAGCGCGTATTTCGCGCCCAGCAGTTCGGCAAACTCGGCCTCGAGCAGCGCGACCGGTGCATCCTGCGGCGCGGTATAGCGGAACAGGTCGCCGGACTGCATCAGCGCATCAATGGCCTCGCGCGCGGCGGCGGGGATGGGTTCGGCGTCATGGACGTTGGGGACAAGCGTCATATTTGAAATTCCCGAATTTTACCTTTGGTAAATATAAATTCAAAAATTGCTCAAACCAAGACCTGTTTTTAGGCCTTGGCAAAATTTCACCGAATTGTCGTATTGGGCTGCGATGGCCCAAGGGAGAAATGTTGGGTTTGTACGCGCGCCAACCTGCGGGTTGTCCGGTTTGTACCACCCCGATCCACGCCGATTGTGCCCGCCCGCGCGATCCGTGTAGGGTCTGACCATGTTCATCTTTCTTACCATTGTCTTACTCGTCGCGGGCGCTCTGACCTATCACTTCTGGTCGGGGCGGCAGGCCCGGGCCGCGCTGTTGGCGACGCCACTGAGTGACCATCAGCGCGCCGTTATCGAGCGTCAGGTGCCCATCATCCGGCGGCTGCCGCCGGACCTGCGCGCGCGGTTGGATGGCAAGGTGAACCTGTTTCTGGATCAGGTGAGCTTTTACGGCTGCGACGGGTTGGAGGTGAGCGAAGAGATGGAGTTGTCGATAGCCGCGCAGGCCTGTCTGTTGGTGATCAACAGCGACCTTTGGTACGATAATCTGACCACGGTTCTGATCTATCCCAACGCGTTCAAATCGAAGCAACAGCGGCACTCGGGCTTTGTCGTCACCGAAAAAGAGATCGTGCGCACCGGCGAAAGCTGGGATCGCGGGCCGGTCATCCTGTCTTGGGCGCATAGCCAGCAGGGCGCACTGGATGATCGCGACGGGCAGAATGTGGTGCTGCATGAGTTTGCGCATCAGATCGACGATCTGTCAGGCGGCACCAATGGCGTGCCGATCCTGAGCGAAGGGCAGAGCTTTGCCGAATGGGAACAGGTGTTTCTGACCGCCTATGATGCCCATGTCCGCGCCGTTGAAAGCGGGCGGCACACGGTGATCGACCCTTATGGCGCCACCGGCCATGAAGAGTTCTTTGCCGTCTCGGTCGAGGTGTTTTTTGAGCGCCCGAAAGCGCTGAAACACGAAGTGCCCGAGGTCTATGAACAGCTTTCAAAACTGTTCCGGCTCAACCCGGTAGAGTGGGCTTAGCGCGCCAGATTCAGACGGAATCGCATCTTGGCCTTCCGCGCGGCGGGCAGGTGGCGGTTCAGGCGTTTGTTGACCATGCCAAAGCCCCAGACAATCACCAGCGTCAGCAGGATGAAATAGAAGGCCAGAATCGGGTAGGGGACGAACGGGTTGAACGTCTTGTCCGCGAAATAGCTGGCGTAATACAGCGCATCGCCGCGCTGCTGCCATGCCGGGAAGGCCGAGAAAAAGACCAGCGTGGTGGCCTGGAACAGAAAGATCGCCTCGTTCGTATAGGCGGGCCAGGCCAGCCGCAGCATGGTGGGCCAGATGATGCGGCGGAACCGCGCCCAGCCGGACATGCCATAGGCGTCCGCCGCCTCGATATCGCCCTTGGGGATCGAGCGCAGGGCACCATAGAAGATCTCGCCCGAATAGGCGGCGGTGTTGAGGAACAGCACGATCAGCGCGCCCAGCCAGGCCGAGGTCAACGCGTCGAACATCGGATAGGTCTTCTTCAGCGACAGGAACAGGAAGTAGGCAAAGAAGAACTGGATGAACAGGGGCGAGCCGCGGAACAGGAAGATGAACCATTCGGACGGTTTGCGCAGCCATTTGTTGGGCGAGGCTTTGCCGACCGCCAGCGCCGTGGCCATGAAGAACCCGGTCACCAGCGCCATGAGGCCGAAATAGACGTTCCAGATCATGCCCGAGCCGATCAGGGTGAAATGCTCGCACAGGGTGAAGTCGGTCTTGGGCAGCAGACGCTCGCCATAGCCGATGGACCGCAGGCCGTAATCCTGAATGGTCTGGAGGCAGCTCATGCGGTGGTCTCCTTGCGCAGCAGCTCTCCGCCGGATGTGGCCTGACCGTGGGACAGGCGGCGCATCAGTTTCTCAAGCCCAAGCTCGGACACGCGGGTCATGCCGAGGTAGAAGATCAGCAGGGCGAGGAAGTACCACATGCGCCAGTCGCCATGGGGATAGTCGGTAAAGCGGGATGTCTTGGTGCCGCCCAGTTCGCGGGCCCAATAGACGATGTCTTCGATGCCCAGCAGGAACAGCAGCGGCGTGGCCTTGATCAGCACCATCCACAGGTTGGACAGGCCGGGCAGGGCATAGACCCACATCTGGGGCACGAGGATGCGCCAGAAGGTCTGGCGGCGGGTCATGCCATAGGCCTCGGCGGTTTCCAGTTGGGCGTGGGGCACGGCGCGCATCCCGCCGAACAGGACGTTGGCGGCGAAGGCGCCGAAGACGATGGAAAAGGTGATCACGGCCAGCGCGAAACCATAGGTTTCATGCACCCATTCCGGGGCCGTGCCCAGAGGCAGCTTGGCCGCCTGACAGACGATGAAATCATTGCCCTGCCGGATCGGGTCGGTCCATTCCGGGCACAGGACCTTGTGGCGCAGCCATTCGAACCCCTGATCCAGTGCGATCACGAAGAACAGGAAAAACGCTATATCGGGAACGCCGCGCACGATGGCGATATAGGCCTTGCCCAACCAGCTGAGCGGTGGGAAATGCGACCGCGCCGCCATGGCCCCGGCAAAGCCGAAGCTGAGCGCGACGGGCGCGGTGACGGCCAGCAGGGCCAGCACCTTGAAGAAAGACAGGTAGAACGACCAGTGGACGCCATTGGTCAGATAGCACGAGAACCAGCGGAACGTGCCCAGCGTGTCGGGATCAGCGCAATACGAGAACATTAGGCGTCTTTCGAACGTCTGGCCCGGTCTCAGGTCCGGGCATGTCCGGCGCGCTGACGCGCCGGACCATTGTACGGAGGGCTTAGTTGGTTACAACCGAGCCGTCAGCGTTGTAGGTCGCGATGCCTTCGCCGAACCATTTGACCAGCATCTCGTTCAGCGAACCGTCTGCTTTCATCGAGGTGATTGCCTCGTCGAACTTGCCGCGCAGCTCACCGTCGCTTTCGCGCAGGCCCATGCCGATGCCGCCGCCCAGCGGAACCAGATCGCCGACAAAGACCAGCTCGCCGCCGGATTCCTCGACGATCGGGACCAGGAAGTCATAGTCGGCCAGAACGGCATCCGCCTCG
Organism: Ruegeria sp. CJ3; assembly: GCF_056536725.1. Lineage (NCBI taxonomy): Bacteria > Pseudomonadati > Pseudomonadota > Alphaproteobacteria > Rhodobacterales > Roseobacteraceae > Ruegeria > Ruegeria sp. CJ3. The sequence continues at coordinate 75,922 of NZ_JBQFQE010000002.1, read as the reverse complement.
CCGTTGCGTACCGCGGCGATGGTTTCCTCGGGGGTTGCGAACTCGACCAGAGTTGCGCCCGATTCAGCGACGTGACCGGCCTGGATGGTGGCGGTCTGTGCAGCGACGATGCCGCCCTTCACGTCCGTGCCTTCAGCGGCGGCAACATAGGCCGAAGCGGTCGGCGGATAGTAGTTCTGGGTGAAGTCGATGACCTCATCCCGTTCGTCGGTGATCGACATGCCTGCGATGATGGTGTCGTAGTTGCCCGAGACGAGGTTCGGAATGATCGAATCCCAGTCGTTCTTGACCCATTCGCAGTCCAGATTGGCGCGTTTGCACAGCTCGTCGCCGACTTCACGCTCGAACCCGTCGATCTCGCCGGCGTCGTTGATGAAGTTGTACGGAGGGTAGGCGCCCTCGGTGCCCATGCGCACGGTTTGGGCCATGGCCACACCGGCGGTCAGGGCCAGTGCTGCGGTGGTCAGAATCAGATTTTTCATGAGTTACTCCCCTTTATATGTTGGTTCTGTCCTGAAGTTATGCCGCCTGAGTGGCGGAAAGAAAGCCCCGAAGCCGTTCGGATTCGGGGGCGGTGAAGATGTCTTCGGGCGTGCCCTCTTCCTCGATCCGGCCCTGATGCAGGAACACCACGTGGCTGGAGATATCGGCTGCCATTTTCATGTCGTGGGTCACGATGATCATAGTCCGGCCTTCGGCGGCCAGATCCTTGATCACGCGGATCACTTCCTGTTCCAGTTCGGGGTCCAGCGCCGAGGTGGGTTCGTCAAACAGCAGCGCCTCGGGCTCCATGCAAAGCCCGCGCGCGATGGCGGCGCGTTGCTGCTGGCCGCCCGACAACTGCGCCGGGTAGACGTCGCATTTGTCGCCGATGCCGACCTTGTCCAGATACTTGCGCGCGCTGTCCTCGACCTCGGCCCGGTCGCGGCCCAGAACGGTCACCGGGGCCTCCATCACGTTTTGCAGGATGGTCATGTGGGCCCACAGGTTGAACTGCTGGAAGACCATCGACAGGTTGGTGCGGATGCGCAGCACCTGCTTGGGATCGGCGGGGCGGCGGCTGTGATTCTTGCCGGCCCAGCTGACCGGTTCGCCCTTGAACAGAATCTCGCCCTGCTGGCTGTCTTCCAGCAGGTTGCAGCAGCGCAGCAATGTGGATTTTCCGGACCCCGATGAGCCGATCAGCGATACGACGTCGCCGCGATGGGCTGTGATATCCACCCCCTTGAGCACCTCGAGAGTTCCGAAGCTTTTGTGCAGGTTCTTGATCTCGATAACGGGTGCGGTTTCTGTCACGGGCGGTCCAGATATTGTGAGTGCTGTTGGTCCGGTACTAGGGCCGAAAAAACGAGCCAATGCAATGCGCAAATGACAAATTCGGGGATTGATTTCGCCAAATTGACCAGTGGCTTTGATCAATATCGTCAGTTTGCTGTGTGGGGTGTGTTGGGAATTGCGCGTGTGGGGGTGATTGGGGAGGGTTATTGCTTGGGGTTGGCAAGGCGGGCGTAGGGGACGCTTTGCCATATGCCTTCAATCGCCTACAAAAAGGGCACATCATCAGTTGCGAGGGTCAGCCAGTGACGGAAATTCCAATTAGGTCGTTCCTTGCATCGCTCGTCGCTGTTCGAAAAACTGAAATCCAGCACGAAGTCCTTCTTCTCAAGCGGACGCAGTCCTTAGTCGGCGAGTGGTGCCAAGTCGCGGGGGGCATCGAAGAAGGTGAAAAGGCTTGGCAGACAGCGCTGCGCGAGCTTTTTGAAGAGACTGGATTACAACCCAATGCTCTATATTCGGCGGATACTTACGAGCAGTTTTATGAACCAGCTCGCGACGCGGTCACGATAGCGCCGGTATTTGTTGCGTTCATCGACGAGTCGGCGACAGTAACGCTCAATCATGAGCACAGCGAATATCGTTGGGTAAGTTTTGAAGAAGCTGTAGACATGGTGCCCTTTGGCGGGCAACGACGTGTTCTTCGCTGGATAGAAGAGGAGTTCGTCAGACGAACCCCGAGCAAATACCTCCTAATCGAAGGCCGCCAGATCAAGTCCGATACGGCGCGAAGGCCTCAATAGTCCACCTTCGCTCGCTTGCGACGCATAACTCCGGGCGAGATCAGGCCTTCGCCGCCTTCTGCCGTGCCAGTGCCGAATCGACGTCGCTGACGCCCAGCAGGCTGACCACCAGACGCAGCAGCGAATCCTCTTCGCCGGTGCGGTGGCCGTCGGCCAGGGCGACCGACCACATGGCCTGCACCACGGCCAGACGGTCGTCATAGGCGACAGCCTCTTTGATGGCGCGGGTGAAGCGGACGGTGTCGGGGGCCTCGGCCTCGAGGTCTTCGGCGCGGGCGCGCAGGGCGGCGGATTCGAACGGCGAGAGGCCATAGCGTTCGGCCGAGATACGGTCGATCCGGGCCATTTCGGCATCGGCATAATCGTTGTCGGATCGCGCGATGCGCACCAGAAGGGCGGTCAGGGCCAGACGGGCGTCGTCTTCGACAAGCGGATCGGGCTGGGGCTGTGTCAGCCGGGACAGGAAATCACTGAACATTCTGAACCATATAGTTGTTGGTTAGGTCGCTTCCAACCGGCTTTGCACGCGTTCACGCGCGGCCTTGCTGTCGTTGAAGCTGAGGCCCATGGCAACGCGGGCCTCTTCGACGATCTTGATCTCGCCCTCGTCCGAGTTGCCGTCGGCCAGAACGACCTCCCACAGGGCATCCAGCGCGGCCAGACGTTCCTGCAGGTCGGTGGTTTCGCGGATCAGCTTGCCGAACGTGTCGGTCTCGGGCGCTGCGGCGTGCAGTTTTTCGCAGGTGGCGCGCAGTTTAGCGGCCTCGATCGCGTTGTGCTGATAGAGGCGGGCGAGGATACGGTCGATCAGGCTGATCTCTTCCAGCTTGTAATCCCGGTCCGCCTGCGCCACGCGCACCATCAGCGCCCCCAGCGCCAGTTCGGCATCCGGGTCGGGCAGTTTGTCATGTTCCGGCGGGCGGAAGGCCTGAAGGAATTTCTTTAACATACGGTCAGGATATTCCCTAAATCGAGGCGCGCCAAGCGGCGCTGGCCCTCGTGATCCCGATTGATCACAAGATCGCCGGTCGAGACCGGATCGCGCAGCGCCTTGGTGGCGATGTCGGGCGTCTCGGTCTCGATGTCGGCCCCATCGGCCTGAGCGACCCAGTATCCTTTGGGCATCGGGTGTCCTCTTGCGGTGTCAGGCGCAAGGTGCGGAGGAACGTCGGGGAATGCAATCCCCTAAAAGTGGATCAGCCGCCCGATTGCAGCGCCGCGCGGGCCTGATCCTGCAGCCAGGCGGTCATCTGCCTGTAGGGGACCGGGCCATAGCTGATGCGCGCGACGCCAAGCCCGGCCAGCGTGGCGGTGTCGGGGGTGCCGGGCAGGGCGATGATGTTGACGGGCAGGTCGGTGGCCTCGCACAGGCGCTGGATCATCGCCTCGTCCTTGAGGCCGGGGGCGAAGAAGCCGCTGGCCCCGGCTTCGGCATAGGCCTGTGCGCGGGCCATGGCGTCGTCGAGCATCGCGTCGTCATGGGTGTCGGGGTGCGCCTTGAGGAAGATATCGGTGCGGGCGTTGATGAAGGCCGGAATACCGGCGGCGTCGCAGCTTTCGCGCATGGCGGCAACGCGGGCGGACTGGGTTTCGATGTCATAAAGCTGTTTGGTGCCAACGATCTGATCTTCGAAGTTAAAGCCGATGACGCCGGTATCCAGCGCGCGTGTCACATTGGTCGAGATGCCGAATGTATCCTCGGCATAGGCCCCTTCAAGGTCCATCGTGACCGGGATATCGACGGCGTTCACGATGCGGCGGGCGTTTTCCAGGGCGGCGTCAAAGGGAAAGTTCTGTCCGTCGGCAAAGCCCTGCGCCATGGCGACCGGCGCGCTGCCGGTGGCAATGGCTTTGGCCCCCGCGTCGCGCACGGCGGCGGCGCTGCCGGCGTCCCAGATGTTATAGAGGATGACCGGATCGCCCTTCTTGTGCAGGGCGGCAAACTGTTTCGCGTGAGTCATCTGGTCGGTCATGACCGGTCTCCTGTCGCTGCTATGGCGGCAGTTAACCGTGCGAACCCTCGGCGCGTAAAGGTGTTTCGCACCGAGGGGTACAATAGTGTTATTGGTCCGTGATCAGACCAGCCGCGAGGTGTCCTTTGCGGCGCGCACGAAATCGCGGAACAGGGGGTGCGGGTCGAAGGGTTTGGATTTCAGTTCCGGGTGGTACTGAACGCCGATGAACCACGGGTGGTCGGACCATTCGACGATTTCCGGCAGGCGGCCATCGGGTGACATGCCCGAGAAGTTCAGGCCTGCCTTTTCCAGCTTGTCGCGGTACTTGATATCGACCTCGTACCGGTGACGGTGGCGTTCCTCGATCGCGGTGCCGCCATAGACCTCAGCCACTTTCGAGCCATCGGCCAGAACCGCGTCGTACGCGCCCAGACGCATGGTGCCGCCTTTGTCGTCACCGACCTTGCGTTCGACCTTGTGGTTGCCCTGCACCCATTCCTTGAGGTGGTAAACCACGGGTTCAAAACGCTTTTTCCCGGCTTCGTGGTCGAATTCTTCCGAACCCGCCTCGGTTATGCCAGCCGCATTCCGCGCAGCTTCGATCACGGCCATCTGCATGCCAAGGCAGATGCCAAGATAGGGCACTTTATGTTCGCGCGCATACTGGGCGGCTTTGATCTTGCCCTCAGTGCCACGTTCGCCAAACCCGCCGGGGACCAGGATGGCGTGGAAGCCTTCCAGATAAGGGGCGGCGTCTTCGGTGTCGAACACCTCGGCGTCGACCCATTCGATCTTGACGCGGACGCGGTTGGCCATGCCGCCATGGGTCAGGGCCTCGGCAATCGATTTATAGGCGTCTTCCAACTGAGTGTATTTGCCGACGATGGCGACCTTCACCTCGCCTTCGGCGTTGTGGATGCGGTCGCTGACGTCTTCCCATTTCGCCAGATCGGGCTTGGGCGCGGGGCTGATCTGGAACGCGTCCAGAACCGCTTGATCCAGACCTTCCTTGTGATAGGCCAGAGGGGCGTCGTAGATGGTGGACAAATCCTGCGCCGCGATCACGCTGTCGGGGCGGACGTTGCAGAACAGGGCGAGCTTCTCACGTTCTTTCTTCGGGATCGGGCCTTCGGAGCGGCAGACCAGAATGTCGGGGGCCAGACCGATGGAGCGCAACTCCTTGACCGAGTGCTGGGTCGGTTTGGTTTTCAGCTCGCCTGATGCCTTGATGTAGGGCAACAGGGTCAGGTGCATGAACAGGCACTGGCCGCGCGGCTTGTCTTGGCTGAACTGACGGATGGCTTCGAAAAAGGGCAGGCCTTCGATGTCGCCCACGGTGCCGCCGATCTCACAGAGCATGAAATCGACCTCATCCTCGCCGATGGCGATGAAATCCTTGATCTCGTTGGTGACGTGGGGGATCACCTGAATGGTCTTGCCGAGGTAATCGCCGCGGCGTTCCTTCTCGAGCACATTCGAATAAATCCGGCCGGAACTGACCGAGTCGGTCTTACGCGCCGCCACACCGGTGAAGCGTTCGTAGTGACCGAGGTCCAGATCGGTCTCGGCGCCGTCATCGGTCACGAACACTTCGCCATGTTCAAAGGGCGACATGGTGCCGGGATCGACGTTCAGATAGGGGTCCAGCTTGCGCAGCCGCACCGAGTATCCCCGGGCCTGCAACAACGCGCCCAAGGCCGCCGAAGCCAGTCCTTTGCCCAAGGACGAAACCACACCACCAGTGATGAATATAAAACGCGCCATGATTTTCGGCTGCTCCCGTGAGAGGTCATTATCTGCTGCCCGACGGCTTGAAAAAACCGCAGCATCACGGGACTTCACGTATAAAGGATTCGCGCCCAAAGCGCAAGAGAACCGCAAGATGCTGTTGCAGTTCTCCTCCGTAATTCTAGGTTTTGTGGCTCAGTCCGCTTGCGGGATCAGCGGTGCATTGTCGCCCTGCGCCGGCGGAAGCAGGTCATCCGCCGTCGGAACCGCGGGTGCGCTTTCCTCGGTCGCGGCCGGGGCGGGGACGCCCAGACGGTCGATGACCGAGCTGCCCGAAGATTTCTGGGCCGCCAGGATGGTCAGCGTGATCGAGGTGACGATGAAACACCCGGCCAGAATCCATGTGACCTTGCCCAACGCGGTTGCTGCGGCACGGCCTGTCATAGCGCCGCCACCGCCGCCGCCCATGCCAAGGCCGCCACCTTCGGACCGCTGCATCAGAACGACGGCGATCAGGCCAAGGGCCAGAAGAAGATGGATGATGAGAACGACGTTTTCCATGGGTGTCCCGTACAGCGTGGCGTGTATCGCGTGGTACTTATGCAAGTTTGGTTCCGGGGGCAAGGGACGAGTTGGCATCACGGATGCTGATGTTGCACATCACGGCAAAGGGACTGGACAGGGCGTTGATCTGTAACGCAGGCTGCGTCTCATGCCACATGACGATCACGACCACCCGCACGCCCTTTTGCCTCCTGAACCTGCGCTGCGCGTCAAAGCGCTCGAGACGATTCTGACCCGCAAGGGGCTGATCGATCCGGCGGCGCTGGATGAGATTATCGACACTTATCAGAACAAGATCGGCCCGCAGAACGGCGCGCGCGTTGTTGCCAAGGCGTGGAGCGATCCTGCGTTCAAGGCGGCCTTGCTTGAGGATGCCACACCGGTTGTTGCCGATCTGGGTTATTTCGGGCGTCAGGGCGAACATATGGTGGTGGTCGAGAACACGCCGGAACAGCACAATATGGTCGTCTGTACTTTGTGCAGTTGCTACCCATGGCCGCTGCTCGGTATTCCTCCGGGTTGGTACAAATCCGATGCGTATCGCGCCCGCGCGGTACGCGAGCCGCGCAAGGTGCTGGCGGAATTCGGCGTGACGCTTCCTGAGGAGACTTCGGTCCGTGTCTGGGATTCGACCGCCGAGATGCGCTATCTCGTGCTGCCGATGCGCCCGGAAGGGACCGAGGGGATGAGTGAGGACGAGCTGGCAGCCATTGTCAGCCGTGACAGCATGATCGGCACCGGTCTGGCAAAGGTGCCCTCATGACCCGCGTGCATGACATGGGCGGACGGTTTGGCGATGGTCCGATCAATCCCGAAGCCGAAGATGCCCCGATCTTTGCCGAGGATTGGCACGCGCGAGCGCTGGCGGTGACGCTGGCCTCGGGCTTTCTGGGGCAGTGGAATATCGACGTGTCGCGCCACGCGCGCGAATGCCTGTCGCCGAAGGACTACGCCCGGTTTTCCTATTACGAAAAGTGGATGGCCGGGCTGGCCGACCTGCTGGTGCAGCAGGGCGTGCTGACATTGGATGACCTGCGCGGAGAAACCGCGGACGCGGACCACCCGCTGGCCTCGCGCAAGCTCCGGGCCGAAAATGTGGCGACCGCGCTGGCCAAAGGTGGTCCCGCCGATCGTCCGTCGAATGTCGCCGTGCAGTTCGAGGCCGGGCAAGCCGTCCGCACCGTGCGCCCCACGGCCAATCAGCTGGTCGAGGGCGGCCATACCCGCCTGCCGATCTATGCCGCCGGCGCAACGGGCCGCATCCTGCGCCTGCACGGCACCCATGTCCTGCCCGATTCTAACGCGCACGGGCTGGGCGAAGCGCCCGAACCGCTTTACGCGGTGGTATTCCCCGCGTCCGAGCTTTGGGCCGATCCGGAACATCCGCGCGATGAGGTCGTGCTGGACCTGTGGCAATCCTATCTGGAACCGGCATGAGCGAGTGTATCACCCATTCCGCGCCCGAGCCTGTCTTTGCTGAACCCTGGCACGCGCAGGTCTTTGCCGTCACCGTGGCGCTGAACGAAGCGGGCCGTTTTGACTGGCCCGACTGGGCGGCGCGCTTTTCGCAGACGCTGAAACGCAATGGGTTGAATAAAGAGCTGGATGGCGGTGACGACTACTTTCGCGCTTGGCTTGAAACGCTCGAGTCACTTCTGACCGAGCAGGGCGATGCCGCCCCTGACGACATCGCGGCGCTGCGGAATGCCTGGGAAGAGGCGTATCTGACCACTCCCCACGGCAAACCTGTGCGCTTGTCGCAAAGTTAGAAGGGGCTCTGCCCCCGCCGCCCTTTGGGCGACTCCCCCGGGATATTTCTGGCCAGATGAAGCAGGGGATCCGGATCTTCATCTGGCTAAAAATATCCCCGCCGGAGGCACCGCGCGGCACGCGCGGTTTTGATCTGCGGCGAATTATCGGTTTCCCTGCCGCGGTCGCGCCGCTATACGAGCCGGGTTTGAAGACTCAGCGCAAAAAGGACCGGATATGGCCAACGTGGTTGTTGTCGGCGCCCAGTGGGGTGACGAGGGAAAAGGCAAGATCGTCGACTGGCTCAGCGAGCGGGCGGATGTGATTGCGCGTTTTCAGGGCGGGCATAATGCCGGGCATACACTGGTCATTGATGGTGAGGTTTACAAGCTGCACGCGCTGCCTTCGGGTGTGGTGCGCGGCGGTAAGCTGAGTGTCATTGGTAACGGCGTTGTTCTGGACCCGTGGCATCTGATCAAGGAGATCGGGACCATCCGGGCGCAGGGGGTCGATATCAACCCCGAGACGCTGATTATTGCTGAGAACACTCCCTTGATCCTGCCGTTTCATGGTGAGTTGGACCGGGCGCGCGAGAGCCAGAACTCGGTGGCCAAGATTGGCACCACGGGCCGTGGGATCGGGCCGTGTTATGAGGACAAGGTGGGGCGCCGGGTGATCCGGGTGGCAGACCTGGCCGATGATGCGACGCTGGCATTGCGGGTGGATCGGGCTTTGGTTCATCACAATGCGCTGCGCAGCGGGCTGGGGCTGGAACCGATCGACCGGGATGGGCTGATCGCGCAGCTGAAAGAGATTGCGCCTGAAATTCTGCCCTTTGCCGCGCCGGTCTGGAAGGTGCTGAACGAAAAGCGCAAGGCCGGTAAGCGTATCTTGTTCGAAGGCGCGCAGGGTGCTTTGCTTGATATTGATTTCGGGACCTATCCTTTCGTCACCTCGTCCAATGTCATCGCGGGGCAGGCCTCGACCGGGGTTGGCATCGGGCCCGGCTCGATTGATTTTGTGCTGGGGATCGTAAAGGCCTATACCACCCGTGTGGGTGAAGGACCGTTCCCGACCGAGTTGGATGACGCAGATGGCCAGCGACTGGGTGAACGTGGGCATGAGTTTGGCACCACCACCGGTCGCAAGCGTCGGTGCGGCTGGTTCGATGCTTGTCTGGTGCGTCAGACCTGCGCGACCAGCGGTGTGAACGGCATTTCGCTGACCAAGCTGGACGTGCTGGATGGGTTCGAGACGCTGAAAATCTGTGTGGGGTATGAATTGGACGGCACCCGTCTGGACTATCTGCCCACCGCCGCCGATCAGCAGGCGCGCTGTACGCCGATCTATGAAGAGATGCCGGGGTGGAGTGAATCCACCGAGGGCGCGCGCAGCTGGGCCGATCTGCCCGCCAACGCGATCAAGTATGTGCGCCGGGTCGAGGAACTGATCGACTGCCCCGTTGCTCTGCTGTCCACCAGCCCGGAGCGGGAGGATACCATTCTGGTCACCGACCCGTTTGCCGACTGATGGGCGGGGACAACAAGCCCGGCCTTAGCTATAAGGCGCGGCGACGCTGGTCGCTGGTCATTCTGGTGGTCGGGCTGCCGCTGTATATCATGGTTGCGGTGCGGGTGATCAGCCTGTTCGACCGCCCTCCGATACTGATCGAGCTGTTGGTCTATATCGTGCTGGGCATCCTTTGGGTGCTGCCGTTCAAGTTCGTGTTCCGCGGGGTTGGCAAGGAAGACCCAGATCAGGATCAGAATTAATCACCTCGGTTGTCCCGACACCATCAGAGTGGCACTGTGCCCGCAACTCAGACGTGTAGCAGGCAGAGGCAGGCAAGGCATCATGAATCGGATATTGGCAGTCGTTGTTGCAGGTTGTTTTGCGCAAGCCGCGCAGGCAGATGACTGGAGCTATACGGTTGCGCCCTATTTCTGGGGGCCGGAATTCAGGACATCGCTTGATGTAGGGCCGAACCCGCCGGTGAACGGGGACACGTCGATCTTCGATATTCTGGATGGTGCTTTCCTGATCGCTGGTGAGGCCCGGAACGGGCCCTGGGCGATCGGAGGCGAGTTCAACTATCTTGATCTGGGCGATGATGTCACGGTCGGGCCGTTTGACGACGCTGCCAGTTGGGACATGGATGGGACCATGACCTCGATCGGGGTCAGCTATGCGGTTTACGAAGATGATCAGTCGCGGTTGGAGGCGATGGGCGGGCTGCGACACTGGGATCTGGATGTCTCGACCACAGTACTGGATCGGACTTTCAGCACCGATCAAAGCTGGACCGACCCTTTGATCGGCGCGCGCTATAGTCGGGTTCTGAACGACCGGTGGAGTGTTACCGCGCTGGGCAATGTCGGCGGCTTTGGCTACGGGTCCGAGTTCCAGTGGGAGGCGCTGGCGCAGGCGAGCTGGAAGTGGAAGCACGGTATCAGCGTCGCAGGCGGATACCGGCATCTGGACGTCGAATTTCAGGAGGGGCGCGAGGTGATCGACCTGATCCTGACCGGTCCTTATGTGGCGCTGGCATTCAACTTTTGATCCGTTCGACTGGCTGCCGTGCAGGTAAACAGCTGATAATAATATATCTTCCTTGATTCACTCTGCCGCGCGCAGCGCTTGCACAAGGACAGGGCCAGAGTTGCCTCTGGCCCTGTCGCGTTTCGAGGGGGGTATTTCTGTGTGGCCGGGGCTCAGCCCGCGGCGCGTTCGTCGTCATCGGGGCGGAACCCGATCTGGGTCGAGGCGGCAAAACGCCCGCCGCCAGCCTTTTCGATCTTACCGTCGCGCAGCAACTGGCCGAACGACCGCAGGCTTTCTTCGCGATTGAACGCCTCTTGCTTGAGCGAACGGACCTTATTCATCAGCTGGGGCCGCGAGAACTGTTCCTGGCCTTCGATGAAGGACAGGTACGAGGCCGCGGCCTCGAGCAGGTCGGGCAGCGACTGGGCACCCTGTTCCTGCGCAAAGGTGGCAAAGCCGCCTTCTTCATCGGCAGCACCTTCTTCGACCGTGGTCACGCGGCGCGGGGTCACCGGGGCGGCGTCGGCGTCGTCGTCCGAGGCGTCGACACGCTGTTCGGCCACCAGTTTCAGCGGCGCGGCGGCAGGGGCCGTCGGACGGGCGCTAGTGACCTGAACCTCGGGGCGGCGGGGGCTGACGACCGAGGCCAGATCGCCGCGATAGTCATCCTCGGGGCCGGTGGCCTTGCCGTCTTGGTCGGTGCGTTCGGCCTCGGTCGCAGCAACGGCGGTGCGCAGGTGCGAATAGGTTTCGCGCTGATCGGTGGTGGTTGGATCGTCCAGCCGCTCGCCAGCAGTGTCCATCAGGCGCGAGACGTCCTGATCCAGGCCTGACATCGGTGTCGGCTCAGTCGGGGTGGCGGCGACCAGTTCGGATTCGACCAGTGCGATTTCATCCAGCAGCAGCGCCTCGTCCTCGGCCGAGATAACGTCACGGGCGATATCGGCCAGCGCCTCAGAAGGGGCTTCTTCCGCGTCGGTCTCAGCGCTCAGGATGTTGGCCTCATCCTCGGGGGTCTCTTCCGCGTCAGACGCGTCGTCGAGATCCGAGAACAGGACGTCACTGTCTGTCACGTCATTCTCGGCAACATCAGCGGGCGCATCGTCCTGCTGCGCGGTCTCTTCTTCCTCGACCTCGGGTGTGGGGACCAGAGCGGTCAGGTCGATGTCGTCTTCGGTGACTTCGTCCTCGTAGGCGTCCTCGTCCGCGGCGAGGGTCGAAGTCAGTTCGGTCAGATTGACCTCATCCTGTTCGATGTCTTCAACCGGTTCCTCGGCGGGGGCGGCGCTGTCTTCGGCCTGTTCCGGCAGGGGGGCCGGTTCGTCCAGATCGGCAGGGCTGAGTGCGCCGGCCTCGAAAGCGGCAGAGATCGCGTCGACCTGCGGCTCGGCGGGCTGAAGATAGCTGGTATCTTCATCCTCGGCATAGGCCGGGGGGGTATCATGGGAATGCGAGACCACGGCGCGGATACGCTGCAGCTTGGCCGCGATGCTGTCGGCCGCCGGTGCGGGCTCGGCTGCGGGTGCGGCCGGGGGCGTGACGCTGGCGGCGGGCTGAACCGGATCGGGGGCCGGGGCGGGTGCGACGGCAGCGGGGGTCGGTGCTGCGGCGGGGGCCTGGGTTGCGCGCAGCAGCAGGCCGCTGTCGTTCTGGCTGGCTTCGACCTGACGGGCGGCATCGCGCTGGGCGATGCGGGTCAGCATTTCGGCGTCGGGCTGAGGGGGTTCCGATCCGAAATAGCGGTCATCCGCCGCAAGATCGCGGAAGTATTCGGCGATGGCTTTCATCGTTTCAAATGAATCGTCGAAGCCTTCCAAAGTGCACGAGAAGGTCCCGTAGGAAACGGTTAATACCTTGTTGTTCTGTACCATCAGACGCACGTCCTCTACAAACTACCAAGTCACATTGCCCAACACAGCTTTGGGCAATCGACTTCAAACTGTAGCTATGAGTCTATCATTTTGTGGTCTCATTATGTCCAAAACCGGGAAATATGGTCAATCTTGCGAAAAATGCGGCAATTGTTCGGGCCGAGGGGGCAATCGGGCTGTTTGGCGGTGGGGAAATCGGCCCCGGCGACGTGAATCTGGTGCTGGAGCGGGTCGATTCTGCCGTCGCGGCGGATGGCGGTGCGGCGGCGCTGATTGATTCGGGGCGTGTTCCGGATGCGGTGATCGGAGATTTCGACTCGCTGACGGCAGCCCATCGGGCGCAGATTCCCGAGGATCGGTTGTTTCCGATCCGGGAACAGGACAGCACGGATTTCGACAAGGCGCTGCGCCATGTTCAGGCCCCTTTGGTGCTGGCTGCGGGGTTCTTGGGCGCGCGGGTGGATCATCAGTTGGCGGCGTTCAATAGCCTTGTGCGTTGGCCAGATCGCGCCTGCCTGCTGCTGGGCGCGCATGAGGTTGTGTTTCTGTCTCCGCCCCGGATCACGCTGAATCTGACCGCGGGGGCCACCGTGTCATTGTTTCCATTTCAGCGCATAACGGGGCGCAGTCGGGGGCTGGAATGGCCGATTGACGATCTGGTGCTTGAGCCGGACGGGCGGGTCGGGACCTCGAACCGGGCGATCGGAGAGGTGACGCTTGAGGTGGACGGTCCGGGCCTGCTGGTGATGGTGCCGCGTGGGGCACTGGATCACGTCATGCAGGCGTTTCTGTCGGGCCGGTGCGGGCATTGGCCCGCTCGTGCAGGATGACGTAAAGCCCGGCGGCGATGGTGATCAGGATGCCGATGGCGGCCAGCCCGTTGGGCAGGTCGCGGAAGATCAGCCAGCCGATCAGCGTGGCGACGGGAATTTCCAGATATTGCATTGGGGCCAGCGTCGCCGAGGGCGCATAGCGCAGCGACCACGTCATCAGCAGATGGGCGACCGTGCCCAGAACTCCGATCGCCATCAGCAGCCAGAGCGTTTCGACGTTGGGGGTGATGAACGACAGTTGATCGACACCCGCGCGCGTTCCCAGCAGCAGGACCGGCAGCAGGATCACCGTTGCCATCCCTCCGGACACGGCCTGCAGCGCGATGGGGTCGACCTCTTTGGCGATCTGGCGGGTGACGAGCATGAACAGGGCGAAGACCACGGCGACGATCAGGGGCAGCAGGGCGGGAGCTCCGACCTGGGCAAAGCTGGGCTGGATCACCAGCAGGGTGCCGATGAAGCCGATGATACAGGCGATCAGGCGGCGGGGGCCGACCTGTTCGCCCAGCACGAAGCGGCCCAGCAGCAGCATGATGAAGGGCATGACAAAGGCGATGGCCACGGCGTCGGCCAGCGGCAGGAACAGAAGCGCGCTGAACATGGCCGAGATGCCAGCAATATGTAGAAGGGTGCGGATCACCGTTAGCCGCAGGATGCGCCCGCGCATCCGCCACGGGCGGCCCGTTGCGGCGATGAGCGGAGCTAGAATGAGCACCTGCACCGCGAAGCGCACCCATACCAGCAGGGCGATGGGGGTGGTCTCGCCCAGCACTTTGGCCATGGCGTCGCCCAGCGGGGCAAGCACGCAAAAGCCAAGCATCAGAACGATGCCGAATACGGGGCGATCCTGGGTCATGGCGGGCACGCTAGGTCAAGCGGTGCCCGGGGGGAAGGGCAAACTCAGCAGTTGGGCACGTTCACGGCCAGCCCGCCCAGCGAGGTTTCCTTGTATTTCTCGTGCATGTCATGGCCGGTCTGGCGCATGGTCTCGATCACCGCGTCCAGCGGGACGAAGTGGTGGCCGTCGCCACGTAGCGCCAGCGAGGCGGCCGAGACTGCTTTGATCGCGCCCAGACCGTTGCGTTCGATGCAGGGAACCTGCACCAGACCGGCAACCGGGTCGCAGGTCATTCCCAGATGGTGTTCCAGCGCGATCTCGGCGGCGTTTTCCACCTGCTCGGGCGTACCGCCCATCACCGCGCACAACCCGGCGGCGGCCATGGCCGAAGCGCTGCCGACCTCGGCCTGGCAGCCGGCTTCGGCGCCTGAGATCGAGGCGTTATACTTGACCAGCCCGCCGATGGCGGCGGCGGTCAGCAAGAAATCCTCGATCCGGGATTCGGACGCCCCCGGCACGTGGTCGAGGTAATAGCGCAGTACCGCAGGCAGAACGCCTGCCGCGCCGTTGGTGGGGGCGGTGACGACCTGTCCCCCGGCGGCGTTTTCCTCGTTCACGGCCATGGCGTAGACGCTCATCCAGTCGTTGATCGTGTGCGGGGCGTTCAGGTTCATGCCGCGTTCAGCCACCAGCGCGTCATGGATGCCTTTGGCGCGGCGGCGCACATGCAGGCCGCCGGGCAGGATGCCGTCGGTGGTCAGGCCACGCTCGATACAGTCGTTCATCACCTGCCACAGCCGGGCCGAGCCTTTGGCAAAGCTTTCGGGGCAGCCGCGCGCGATCTCGTTGGCGCGCTTCATCTGGGCGATGGTCTTGCCGCTGTCCTTGGCCATCTGCAGCATCTGCACGGCGGATTCGAACGGGTAGGGCACGGGCGGGCCATCATTGGTGTCCTTGCCTTCGGCCAGTTCTTCCTCGGTCAGGACAAAGCCGCCTCCGACCGAATAGAACACCTGCCGCAGGATCACGTCGCCCTGCGCGTCGGTGGCCATCAGGATCATGCCGTTGGCATGGCCGGGCAGGTTATGTTCGAAGTCAAAGATCAGGTCGGCCTTGGGGTCGAACTGCAGCGTCGGCAGGCCCTCGGGTGTAACCGTGCGGGTCTCGTTGATCTGCGCCAGCGCCGCCTCGGCCTTGTCGTTGTCATAGGTGTCGGGGACAAAGCCTGCGAGGCCAAGGATGGTCGCCCGGTCGGTCGCATGGCCGACGCCGGTAAAGGCCAGTGAGCCGTGCAGCGATCCGCGCAGGCCCGAGAACTCGAACGGGGATTCCCGCATCATGTCGAGGAACCTTGCGGCGGCGACCATGGGGCCCATGGTGTGGGACGAGGACGGGCCGATGCCCACTTTGAACATTTCGAAGACAGAGAGAAACATATCAGATAGCTGAGCCTTCTGGTGGATTGGCATGGGTCGGAGAGGTGAAGGGGGTGACCCCCAACCCCTCGGCTTTGATTGCGGCGCGCGTTGCGGGGCGCATTTCCAACTGCATCAGGATGTTCTGCAGATATGGGGTGTCGGCCAGTTGGTACCAGCTGCGGTCGGCCTGCGCGGGATAAAGAGCCATCCAGCGCATCATGCAGGCGACGTAATAGGTCAGAACCGAGGCTTGCGTGCTGAACCAGTCGGGGCCTTGATGGGCCAGCGCGTCGAGCACGTGCAGGTGCTGGCGCAGCCGGGGGCGGATGCCCGCGCGTAAGGCTTCGGCCTGTGCGGCCTCAATGTATTTCTCGGCGTAGAACAGGATGCGCAGGTCGGCGTGCAGGGTGTTCGAGGCAAAGAACAGGTATTTCAGAAACGCAGCCCGGTCGGGACTTTCGGGGCCGGGGGCCATCTGCCCGTGGGTATCGCCCAGCCACAGCAGGATCGCGGCGGTTTCAAAGATCGGGCCCTGTGCGGTTTCCAGCACCGGGATCAGCCCGTTGGGGTTCAGCGCCCGATAGGCCGCACTGTCCTGTTCGTTCCGGGCGCGGTCGACCAGAACGGTGTCATAGGGCAGGCCCATCTCTTCCAACACCAGCCGGATCACCAGCGAGGCGTTGTCGGGGGCGTAATGCAGGCGGTAGGGCGTCTCCATGACCTCTATCTATGTGCTGCAGCGGCGGTACGTCACCCTGATTGCGACGTTTCCTATCGGAAAGGCGTATTCCAGCGGCATGTTAGCACAGGTGCGGGGCGATTTGCCTCTCGCAGTCGTTGGGGGCATTCCGTATAAGGCGGGCAGAATGCTTGGGGGATGTTGTCATGAGCAAAGATTTGTCGCCGATCGACAAAGCCAAATATGTTGCGGCCTACCGCGCCGCCGATCTGGTCGAGGACGGGATGCGCGTGGGTCTGGGCACCGGATCGACCGCCGCGTGGCTGGTCAAGCGTCTGGGTGAACGCGTGCGCGACGAAGGGCTGAAGATCAAGGGCGTGCCGACCTCGACCGCCACGGCGCAGCTGGCGCGCGAGGTCGGGATCGAGGTCGTCTCGCTGGATCAGGCCGGATGGCTGGACCTGACCGTTGATGGCGCGGATGAGTTTGATGATGAGTTCAATCTGATCAAGGGCGGAGGTGCGGCGTTGCTGCAGGAAAAGATCGTGGCCACGGCCAGCGATCAGATGGTGGTGATCGCCGATGCGGGCAAAGAGGTCGAGACGCTGGGCGCGTTCCCCTTGCCGGTCGAGGTGATCCCTTTTGGCTGGCAGACCACGCGCACCCTGATCGAGGAAGCACTGGACACGATGGACGTGCTGGGCACCTCGGTCACGTTGCGCATGAATGGTGAGGCCCCGAAGGTCACGGATGAGGGCAACCATATTCTGGACCTGCATCTGAAACGTATCGGTAACGCACGGCAACTGGCACTGGTGCTGAACCAGATCCCAGGTGTTGTCGAAAACGGGTTGTTCATCGATATCTGCGACAAGGTCATCGTTGGCTATGGCGATGGCCGGGTCGAGCTGCGCGACCTTAACGCGGGCACAGTTGAGACCGATTTGCTGGGCGAGAGCGGGGATAACCTGTTTTCCGATCTGGCGGACTAAGCGCTGGGCGGGTGGTTTGGTAAGCGGCGGAAGAAAAATCGCAATTTCGGCTGCCGGGGGGTTGGCAGTTGGAAATTTGCGCCCAGATATCCAGTGAATTTTGGTCACGCGGAATAAAAGGAACGCACCTATGAGCTTTGACTATGATCTGTTCGTCATCGGAGGCGGCTCGGGCGGGGTTCGCGCGGCACGTGTGGCGGCGGGTGAGAATGGGGCCAAGGTGGCGCTGGCGGAAGAGGATCGCTATGGCGGGACCTGCGTGATCCGGGGCTGTGTGCCCAAGAAATTGATGGTTTTCGCCAGTGAGTTCTCGGGCATGGTCGGGGATGCGCAGGAATATGGTTGGGACATTCAGCCGGGTGCATTTGACTGGAACACCTTCCACGGCAAGCTGGTTGCTGAGCTGGACCGGTTGGAAGGCATCTATCGCAATATCCTCAAGAACAACGGTGTCGAGAGCTTTGATCAGCGGGCCCGTGTGGTTGATCCGCATACGGTCGAGCTGGCCGACGGTACGCGCAAGACGGCCAAGCATATTCTGATCGCCACCGGTGGTCGCCCTGTCGTGCCCGAGTTTCCGGGGTCTGAACTGGCCATTACCTCGAACGAGATTTTCCATCTTGAGAAGCTGCCCGAAAGCATTCTGATCGTGGGTGGCGGCTATATCGCCTGCGAATTCGCCGGGATCATGAACGGGCTGGGCGTGAAGACGACTCAGTTCTATCGCGGGGCACAGATTCTGCGCGGCTTCGACGATGAAGCGCGCGGGCTGATCAGTGAAGAGATGTGCCAGAACGGTATCGATCTGCATCTGGGCACCAATGTGCTCGAGATGGCCAAGGATGGCGACAAGATTCGCGTGAAGGCCACCAATGGGTCTGAGCAATCGTTTGATGTGGTGATGTATGCCACCGGCCGCGCGCCGAATGCGGATGATCTGGGGCTTGAGGTTTTGGGCGTTGAACGCGGCCGAAAGGGCGAAATCATCGTGGATGAATACAGCCAGACCGGCGTGCCCTCGATCTATGCGATCGGAGATGTGACGGACCGGGTGAATCTGACCCCGGTGGCGATCCGCGAAGGCATGGCCTTTGTCGAGACCGTGTTCAAAGGCAACCCGACGCCTGTGGATCACGAGCTGATCCCGACCGCGATTTTCACCCAGCCTGAAATGGGCACCGTGGGCCTCAGCGAAGAAGAGGCGGCGGCGCAGGAACCCATCGAGGTGTATGCCACCTCGTTCAAGCCGATGCAGAAGGCCTTTGCAGGTGGCACGCAGCGGGTGCTGATGAAGCTGATCGTCAGCCAAGCGACCCGCAAGGTGCTGGGCTGTCACATCGTGGCGCCGGGCGCGGGTGAGATGATTCAGCTGGCCGGGATTGCCGTCAAAATGGGTGCCACCAAGGAAGATTTCGACCGCACGGTTGCGGTTCATCCGGTGATGGCTGAAGAACTGGTGACAATGCGGCAACCTGTACGCACGGCTTGATTTGCAACCGCGCGCACACACGTTACAAGGGAAGCCGTGATCACACGGTCCAACACAAGGGAAAACACACATATGGCGGGCAACAGCGGCGGCCCCTGGGGGGGCGGAGGCTCATCCGGTGGCGGAGGAAATCGGGGTAACAA
The DNA here is from genome assembly GCF_056536725.1 of Ruegeria sp. CJ3. NCBI lineage: Bacteria > Pseudomonadati > Pseudomonadota > Alphaproteobacteria > Rhodobacterales > Roseobacteraceae > Ruegeria > Ruegeria sp. CJ3. Next base: position 57,044 of record NZ_JBQFQE010000002.1, on the reverse strand, counting down.
CGGGGACGGGCGCAAGCCCCCCGAAGGCGACGGCCCGCAGATCCCCGAGATCGACGAGCTGATGAAAAAGGGTCAAGAGCAGCTGCGCGTCCTTATGGGCGGTCGTGGCGGCGGTGGCCGTGGAACCAACGGCTCGGGCGGCGGCGGTGGTCCGGCGTTTACCAAGGGGACCGTTGCGATTGGTTTGTTGGTCGCCGCGGGTCTTTGGGGCCTGGCAAGCTTTTATACGGTCAAACCCGAAGAACAGTCAGTTGAGCTGTTTCTGGGCGAGTTCTCGGCTGTCGGAAATCCGGGTCTGAACTTTGCGCCCTGGCCGTTTGTGACGGCCGAGGTCATCCCCGTGACGCGCGAACAGAACGAAGACATGGGCGGTGCCCGTGGCAGTGATGACGGTCTGATGCTGACTGGCGACGAGAATGTGGTCGATATCGATTATCAGGTCGTCTGGAACATCAATGACCCGGCCAAATACTTGTTCAACCTGCGCGACCCACGTCAGACGATCCGGGCTGTGTCTGAATCGGCGATGCGCGAGATTATTGCGCAAAGTGAACTGGCCCCGATCCTGAACCGGGATCGTGGTGTGATTGCAGACCGCCTGCAGGAACTGATCCAGTCGACAATGGACAGCTACGACTCGGGCGTGAACATCGTCCGTGTGAACTTTGACAAAGCCGACCCGCCGCAGGACGTGATTGCCGCGTTCCGCGACGTTCAGGCCGCCGCGCAGGAACGTGACCGTTTGCAGAACGTTGCTGACGCTTACGCGAACCGGGTTCTGGCCGAAGCGCGTGGTGAAGCCGCGCAGGTTCTGGAAGAGGCAGAAGCCTATCGCGCCCAGCAGATCAACGGTGCGCAGGGTGAGGCCAGCCGTTTCAGCGCGGTTCTCGAGGAATATTCCAAAGCACCCGATGTGACCCGCAAACGTCTCTATCTGGAACGGATGGAGCAGGTTCTGGGTGACGTGGACAAGATCATTCTGGACGAGAACTCGACCGGGTCAGGACAAGGCGTCGTGCCCTACCTGCCACTGAACGAGCTGCGCCGTAATTCCGGACAGGAGAGCAACTGATGCGTAAAGCGACATTTATTCTGCCCGTCGTCTTCATCGCGATTGTTGGCGTCCTTTCGTCGATTTTCATCGTGGATGAGCGTGAACGGGCCTTGGTTCTGCAGTTTGGTCGCGTTGTCGCGGTCAAGGAAGAGCCCGGTCTCGCGTTCAAGATCCCTCTGATTCAGGAAGTCGTCCGTTACGATGACCGTATTCTGTCAATCGACGTACAACCTCTGGAAGTGACGCCTCTGGATGATCGCCGTCTGGTGGTCGATGCCTTCGCGCGTTACCGGATTTCCGATCTCGAACAGTTCCGTCAGGCCGTTGGTGTCGGTGGCATTCCGGTCGCCGAAGATCGTCTGGACCGCATCCTGCGCGCCGAAACCCGTGAGGTTCTGGGTTCGGTCTCGTCCCGTGACATCCTGAGTTCCGACCGTGCCGCGCTGATGCTGCGTATTCGGAACAGCGCGATTGCCGAAGCCCGCGCGCTGGGCGTTAACGTGATCGACGTGCGCCTGAAGGCGACCGATCTGCCGCAGGCCAACCTTGAGGCGACATTTGACCGGATGAAAGCCGAACGGGAACGTGAGGCGACCGACGAACGCGCCCGTGGTAACGAAGCGGCGCAGCGTGTGCGTGCGCAGGCGGATCGTACCGTGGTCGAACTGGTCTCGGACGCCAACCGCGAGGCTGAGATCATTCGCGGTGAGGCCGACGCCGAGCGCAACGCGATCTTTGCCGAAGCCTATGGCGCGGACCCGGAGTTCTTTGAATTTTACCGCTCACTGACGGCTTATGAAAATGCCCTGCAGGGCAGCAACAGTTCGTTGATCCTGAGCCCGGATTCCGAGTTCTTCAACTATCTCGCCTCGCCGACCGGACGGCGGGCACCGGCTGCGGCCTCTGAATAATGGGTATGATCCTTCTGGCCTTCGGGCTGGTGCTGATTGTCGAGGGGCTGGCCTATGCGCTGGCCCCTTCGCTTATTGAACGGATGCTTGAAGCGTTGCGCGCGCTGCCCGAACAGGCGCGGCGGCTGATGGGGTTGCTGTGCGTGGTCAGCGGTTTCATCCTGTTGTGGGGCGCATATCAGGTGGGGTTTTAGCGTCTGGCCCTCACGTGCCGGTGATTTCCCCGCGATCCCGAGTTGCGGGCTTGGCCAAACTGACTACATTGGTTGCCAAGGGTGGGCTGCAAGCTAGGTCCCCGTGAACAGGTTTCGACAAGGAGAACCCCAAGTGCAGGCGAAAGCGCGCGTTGTGTCCGTCCGGCGGGACGAGGTTGGTGGAATGGTGCGGCTGATGTGGCTGGCCTTGGTGGGAATGCTGCTGGTGCTGGCGCAGACCGTGGCCGCGCAGGCGCGTGAAAGCCTTGCGCCGCTGGCCGAGCAGATTAGCCCGGCGGTGGTGAACATCACCACATCGACCCTGATCGAGGGCCAGACCGGTCCGCAGGGGATCGTGCCCGAGGGCTCTCCGTTCGAGGATTTTTTCCGTGAATTTCAGGACCGCAACGGCGGCGATGGCGAAAACCGCCCGCGCCGCAGCAATGCGCTGGGATCGGGGTTCGTGATCTCCGAGGACGGGTTCATCGTCACCAACAATCACGTTATTGCCGAAGCTGACGAGATCCTGATCGAGTTCTTCCCGGGCGACGGGCAGCCGGTCAAGGAATTGGTGGCCAAGGTGATCGGCACCGACGAAAAGACCGACATCGCGCTGCTGAAGGTCGAGGCCGAAGGGCCGCTGCAATACGTGAAATTCGGCAACAGCGACACCATGCGCGTCGGCGATTGGGTGATTGCGATGGGCAACCCGCTGGGGCAGGGGTTCTCGGTTTCCGCCGGGATCGTCTCGGCCCGGAATCGGGCGCTGAGCGGGTCTTATGACGATTATATCCAGACAGATGCAGCGATTAACCGGGGCAACTCGGGCGGGCCGCTGTTCAACATGAATGGCGAGGTGATCGGGGTGAACACCGCGATTCTGTCGCCCAATGGTGGCTCGATCGGCATCGGGTTCTCGATGGCGTCGAATGTGGTGATCAAGGTGGTCGATCAGCTGCGCGAGTTCGGTGAGACCCGCCGCGGCTGGCTGGGTGTGCGTATTCAGGACGTGACCGAAGACATGGCCGAGGCGATGGGGCTGGAAAAACCCGGCGGAGCGTTGATCAGCGACGTGCCGGACGGCCCCGCGAAAGAGGCCGGTCTGCTGGCCGGTGACGTGATCATCAGCTTTGACGGGGTCGAGGTCGAGGATACGCGCGGGCTGGTGCGGCAGGTCGGAGAGACCACCGTGGGCAAATCGGTGCGCGTCGTGGTGCATCGCGATGGCGGTACGCAGACCGTGCTGGTGACGCTGGGCCGCCGCGAGGATGCCGAGCGCGCCGAAGAGGGCGGAGAGCCCGAGGCCGAAGCGCCGGTCGAAGAGGACAAGGATATTCTGGGCCTGACCATTGCGCCGCTGGGCGACAGCCAGCGCGAGGAACTGGGGCTGGACGCCGATGCCGAAGGGCTGTTGGTGACCAATGTGGATGAAGCGTCGGAAGCCTTTGAGAAAGGCCTGCGCGCCGGTGATCTGATCACCGAGGCGGGGCAGCAGAAGGTGACCTCGATTTCAGACCTTGAGGCGCGGATGGATGAGGCGCGCGAGGCGGGGCGCAAGTCGCTGCTGTTACTGGTGCGCCGGGGCGGTGAGCCCAGATTTGTCGCGCTGAGCCTCGAATAGAGGACGCCGATAAGGAACAAAGGCCGGGATCAGCGTCCCGGCCTTTTTCTTTTTCGGGCTGGAAAAGGAAAAAGCCATATGCCCGGGAAGGCATATGGCTTTCGTACAGGGAGAGGTCGGTGGACAGATATCGGGGATGATAAAACCGACCTCCTACGGTAACAGGATTGACGTTAGGGCAATCTTAGGTTGGCGTATGTGAAGCGGATCACATCTGTGCCGAAAATTTAGATTAAATCGGATTCGGCCAGTTGTCGCAGCGCGTCGAAATCGTGAATCTGCAGCCCCCCACGAGAGGCTTCGACCACATTGTTCCGTTTCCAGGTCGAGATGGTTTTCGACACCGCCTCGCGCGTGGCGCCGACGAATTCGGCCAGTTCGCTTTGCGATAGGGTGATGCGGGCGGATGGCGTGTCCTGCTGACCGGCCAGATGCAGCAGCTTGCGGGCCAGCCGGATCGGCATTGGCAGAAACACCTGCTCGTTCAGTTGATCGCCCATCCAGCGCATCCGCAGCCCGGCCAGCCGGATCAGGTCGACCGCCAGATCGGGATGCTGGCGGATCTGGTCCATCACATCCTTGTGCCGCACTTTCAGCACGCTTGCGGGTTCCGCCGCGGTGATGGTTGCGGTGCGGGGGCCGCTGTCGAACAGCGCGATCTCGCCAAACACCTCGCCGGGGCGCATCAGTCTGAGCGACAGCTTGCGCCCGCTCATGGCCAGAAAGGACACCTCGAGCGTGCCCGAGAGGATGGCATAGAGCGCCTCGCCCGGGTCGCCCTGTTCGAACAGGATATCGCCCCGGTCCAGCGTGACCTCGGACGCCTGCGCGGCCAGCATGGCGCGCAGTTCCGGCGATGCCTCGGAGAGGAATCCGCTGTTGGGAAAGGCCATCATTCGGGCTGGTTTCTCCGGCTGAGTGGTGTGGGTGGTGACCCAGCTTTCCACAGCTTTGGCGTTAAGCCAAGCAATTTCATCGGATATTTCAGCCGCCCCGGCCCGCCGCTATTGCTGGTCGGGGTCGTCCATGTAGCGTTGCAACATGCTGAATTGCAGCATCAGGAAGGCCATCAGCGCGATGGGAAATCCGAAGGTTTCGATCTTGACCCAGAGGTCGGTCGACAGCGTGCGCCAGACCAGTTCATTGGCCACCGCCAGCACCGCGAAGCAGGCGCAAAGGCGTCGGGTCAGGATCATCCAGCCCTCGTCGCGCATGGGCAGCATCTCGTCCAGGACGTAGGCCAGATAGGATTTCCCCTGCAAAAGACCGATGCCGAGGATGGCCGAGAAGAAGCCGTAGACCAGCGTGGTTTTCATCTTGAAGAACCGCTCGTCATTGAACCAGGCGGTGAGGCCGCCGAAGAAGATCACCATGAAGGCGGTGAAGATCTGCATCCGGCTGAGCTTGCCCGTGAGGAACCACAGGATGCCCATGGCGGCCAGCATCAGGGGTACGAACAGGATCGTGGCGACGATGAAGCCCGAATATTCGGTGCCGCCGATCACGAAATTGTCATCACGCAGGCGCAGGTAGATGAAGAAGAAGGCGAGCGGAGGCCCGAGTTCCAGCACCTGTTTGAGGAAAGGGTTGATGTCTTTTTTCTCTGCCATGATTCCGACCTGCTGCTTACCCGCCCATTTCAACTATTACGGCGCCGAGTGCAATCAATGCCATGAGCGCGACGCGCCTTGGGCCGACGGTTTCCTTCAGCACAAGCCAGCCGATGAGTGCGGCGAAGACGGTGGAGGTTTCGCGCAGGATCGCGGCCTCGCCCACTTTGTCGAGGCGCGTGGCGAGCATGATTGAGCCGAAGGACAGTGGCGCGATGATGCCGCCCGCCAGCCCGCGCAGCATCAGCGGCCCAAGCGCGGGGCGGTGGATCATGGCGCGGTATCTGAGCGCGGCATAGAACGGTAAGGCCGCGCCGTCGATCATGAAAAACCACGCAAGGAAGGTGAACGGGTCGGCGGTGGCGCGGATGCCGTAGGCGTCATAGGTGGTATAGAGCGCCACGAACAGGCCCGTGGCCAGCGCCAGCCCTAGGGCGATGCCCAACGTCTCGCGGTTGGTTTCGAGATAGCGCAGATTGTAGGCGGCAAGTCCGAAGATGCCCGCCATCAGAGTGGCAACGCCGAGCCATTGGATGGCCGTGAAGGTTTCCTGAAACAGCAGGTAGGCTCCGATCACGGTGAAAAGCGGGCCGGTGCCGCGGACGACCGGGTAGACGACCGTGTACGAGCCTTTGGTATATGCGGCGGCCTGCAGCACTTTGTAGCCGATATGGATGAGCCAGACGACGGCGAAGATGGGCCACATATAGGGTTCGGGCCATGGCGCCACGAACAGCGCGAAGGGCATGGCCATCAGGCAATAGCAGGCGTCAATTGCGCCGCGCGACATCCACGGGTCGTGGCGGCCCTTTTGCAGCGCTCCGAAAGCGGCGTGCAGGAAGGCGGCCATCAGTGCGAGGCCGAGGGCGAGGTGATGGCCGGCTTCGGTGCCTTCGAGGGAGATCAGCCAGGTGCTCAACTGCGGGCCTTTGTCTGGGTGGAGAGCGTGGGGGGCTGTCTGCCCCCCACACCCCCCGAGGATATTTCTGGCCAGATGAAGGTCTGGATCAGGATTGCAGGCCCGTCAGGGCGGCGGCGAAATCTTCGGGGTCGAACGGGGCGAGGTCGTCGATTTGTTCGCCGACGCCGATGGCGTGGATCGGCAGGCCGAACTTGTCGGCCAGTGCCACCAGCACGCCGCCTTTGGCTGTGCCGTCGAGCTTGGTCATCACGAGGCCCGAGACATCGGCCAGCTTGCGGAAGGTTTCGACCTGGCTGAGGGCGTTCTGGCCGGTGGTGGCGTCCAGCACCAGCAGGGTGTTGTGCGGAGCGGTATCATCGACCTTGCGGATGACGCGGACGATCTTGGCCAGCTCCTCCATCAGGTCGGCGCGGTTTTGCAGGCGGCCTGCGGTGTCGATCATCAAGAGGTCTGCGCCATCGTTCTGCGCTTTGGTCAGGGCGTCAAAGGCGAGGCTGGCGGGGTCGGAGCCTTCGGGGGCGGTGAGCACCGGTACGCCCGCGCGGTCGCCCCAGACTTGCAGCTGTTCGACGGCGGCGGCGCGGAAGGTGTCTCCGGCGGCGATGACGACCTTTTTGCCAGCGGCTTTGAACTGGCTGGCAAGCTTGCCGATGGTGGTGGTTTTGCCGGAGCCGTTGACGCCCACGACCAGCACGACCTGCGGGCGTTTGGGGTAGAGGGGCATGGGTTTGGCCACCGGCTCCATCACGCGGGCGACTTCCTGCGCCAGCAGTTGCTTGATTTCCTGAGTGGAGAGTTTACGGCCCAGGCGCCCCTCGGCCATGTTGGCGGTGACGCGCAGGGCGGTGTCGACGCCCATGTCAGAGGCGATCAGAAGCTCTTCGAGCTGTTCCAGCATATCGTCGTCAAGGGTGCGGCGCACAACGGTTCGGGTATCGGTGCGTTTGAACAGACGGCTCAGCAGGCCCTTGGAGTCTGGTACTTCAGGCGGAGGTGCTGCGGGTGTCGGATCAGCCGGAGTGGGCGCAGGGGGTTCTGTTGGTTGCGGTACTGGTGCTGGCGCGGGAACCTCGGGGACCGGTTGCGGTTCAGGTTCGGGCTGAGGGATGACCGGATCGGGTGTGGTTTCCTCGCCGCCATCCTCGACAATCGCGTCCAGCCCCTGTTCGAGGCGCGAGGAGGATTTGAACAGCTTGTCCTTGAGCTTTGAGAAAAATGCCATTTTTGGTCTCCGCAGGTGGTCCCTTCACCTAATGCGGATTGGTGGCAGTTGCAAAGGGTCAGGTGAAGGCGATCAGGAACCCGGCCTGTGCGCCCCAATAGAGCGGCCAGACCAGATAGGGGGTCAACCGCAGGGCGGGGTGGCTGGCGGGCAGCAGGAACTTCTCGGTCGCGAGGATCAGGTCTGAGGCGATGAAGGCCAAGGCCGCGGGCAGGGCCCAGCGGAGGGAGCCTGTATCGGGAAGGGCCAAAACGGTGACGCCCATGCCGAGGATGATCGGGATATAGGCCAGCACGGGGACTTTGAGGTCTCCGGCGCGGGGGCCGAGCAGGGTGGCCATGACGATGCCGAGGATCAGCAGGGACCAGAAGATCGCGGGTTGGGTCAGGATCAGGCCGGGGTCGCTGGTGGGATGGGTCAGGAACAGGGCGATATAGGCCAGATGTCCGGCGGCGAAGGCGGCGATGCCGGCCATGAAGGTGGCCTCGGTCTCGCGCGACAGTAGTGCGTCGCCGATGGCGCAAAGGGTGAGGGCGGCGATCAGCAGCCCCGGCGCGTTGGTGAGCGTAGCGATCAGGGCCAGCAGCGCGACCGAGGCGGTTTTTAGCCCGGTGCGCAGGGGGCTGGCCGGGCGGGCGGTCAGCGGCAGGTAGGCCAGCGCCAGGACGGCGGCGGCCCAGAGCAGGAATGTCGGCATGGTCTGTCCCCGATTTTTGCCGCATGTCCGCATGTTTACGTGGACCGGGCAAGATGTGACGTCGGGGGAGCCGCCCGCGAAAGGGTGAATGGCGCGTTGGGGCGGCATCTGGCAGACTGTGGGCATGGTCAGGATGTGGATGATTCTGCTGGCTCTGACTGCGCCTTCTGTCGCGGCGCAGTCGCCTATGTCAGGGGCCGAGTTCGAGGCCCATACTCGGGGCAAGACGTTGTTTTTCGGGTTTGGCGGGCAGGTCTATGGGGCCGAGAGGTATCTGCCCGGCAGGCGCGTTATCTGGTCTTATCTGGACGGCGATTGTCTGCAAGGCATCTGGTACCCGCATGAGGGGCAGATCTGTTTTGCCTATGAGGGGCGGGCCGATCCGCAATGCTGGGTTTTCACCGAATCCGGGGGGCGGCTGACCGCGCAGCGCGAAGATGGTCAGACCGCTACCGAGCTTTATGAGGCCGGGGAAGTTGATGCGGAGATGGTTTGTTATGGGCCGGAGGTCGGGGTCTGAGTTCAGTGAACGCGCAATTCGTCGTATCCGATCATCACGTGGTCTCGGAATGCGGGCCGTTCGGTGAGGTTTCGATAATATTGCTGCAGGTTCGGTAGCGCGGCGCGCCGAATCTCGATGTCGTAGTAGCGATATAGGATATGGCCCAGCTGAATATCGGCCAACGTGAAGGTCGATCCGGCGAGGTAGGCGGTCTGCGACAGCTGGTGGTCGGCGATCTTCAGTTTCAGTTCCAGATCGGCGACGGCCTGAGTGATGGCGGCGGTGTCCCGCTGGGGTGCGGCTGTGCGGACAACGCGCCAGAAGACCGGCACGGTGAACGCCATCGCCGCGTTGATCTTGGCCCATTCGGCCCATTTGTCGACCGCGGCGCGCTGCATCGGGTCCGGGGGCCAGAACTGGGCATCTCCGTATCGGGCGGCGAGGTAACGCAGGATGGCCCCGGTTTCCCAGATCGGGGCCGCAGTGCCGTCCTGTAGAACCGGGATGGTTCGGTTCGGGTTCAGCGCCGCGAATTCGGCGCTGTCCAGCCCGCCGAACCGGTGGCCGGCATCATGGCGCCGATAGGTCAGGCCCAGTTCGCCGACGCACCACATCAGCGCCTTTACGTTGGAAGATGTTTTGCGCCCCCAGATCGTCAGCATGGATCAGAACAGCGACCCCTGATCCGGTGCGGGGGGCTTGGGGGTGCGTTTGGGTTTGGCCGGGCTGCCGGGGGCGGTGCTGAGGGTGCCGTCGGCGAATTCGATCTCGAAGGTACTGTGTTTCTCGGCCTCGGCCTTGCGGGTCAGAACCTGATCGTTGGCGCGGATGACGGCATAGCCGCGATCGAGCGTCGCCTTGTAGCTGAGGGTTTCGCGCAGGCGGTCGGTGGCCTCGAGCTGTTGGTGCAGGCGATCCAGACGGGTGGTCTGGGCGGTGTTCAGACGCTCGGTCAGGCGGCTCAGCGTGTCGCGGCGGGTTAGCAGCTCGCGCTGGATGGGGCGCAGCGACAGGCGTGAGGACAGGTTGCGCCAGCGGTCGCGGCGGGTTTCGACCAGGCCGCGCAGGGCCGAGGGGCGCAGATGGGCCGAGCTGTCCAGCAGTTTGACGCGACGGGTCTGGACGCCCCGGATCAGGGCGTTGGGCAGGCGTTCGGCCACCTGATCGAGCCGTTGGCGAGGGCTGTCCAACAGCGTATCGGGGCGCGGCAGGGCGCGGGACAGGTCGCGCAGGCGCTGGCTGCGGCGCTGTACGGCGTCGGTGGCGGCCCGCGAAAGGCGCGCGCCTTGCTCACCGGTCCAGGCCAGCAGTTCCATACGGACGGGAACCGCCAATTCAGCGGCGGCGGTGGGTGTCGGCGCGCGGCGGTCCGAGACGTGGTCGATCAGCGTGGTATCGGTCTCGTGCCCCACGGCTGAGATCAGCGGGATGTCCGAGGCGGCAGCGGCGCGAGCGACGGTTTCTTCGTTGAAGCCCCAGAGGTCCTCGATCGAGCCGCCGCCGCGGGCGACGATGATCAGGTCTGGGCGCGGCAGGGCCCCGCCCGGGGTGAGCTGATTGAAGCCTTCGATGGCGCGGGTAACTTCGGGGGCGCAGTTTGCGCCTTGCACGGCGACCGGCCAGATCAGCACCTTGCGCGGGAACCGGTCGCGCAGGCGGTGGAGAATATCGCGGATCACCGCGCCCGAAGGTGAAGTAACCACGCCGATGATCTGCGGCAGATAGGGCAGGGGTTTCTTGCGCTCGGGCGCGAACAGACCTTCGGATTCGAGCTGTTTCTTGCGTTTTTCCAGCAACGCCATCAGCGCGCCTTGTCCGGCGACGGCGACCTCATCGACATTCAGGTTGTACTTGGACTGCGCGCCGAATGCGGTTAGCCGACCGGTGACGACGACCTCAAGCCCCTCTTCGGGGACCACGGACAGGCCCGAGATCTGGCCCTTCCATGTGGTGCAGGCCAGCACATTCCGGTCGTCTTTGATGTCATAATAGAGATGACCCGAGCGCGCCTTGAACACCCGCCCGACCTCGCCGCGCACGCGAATGCGGCCAAAGCTGCCTTCCAGCGTGCGCTTCACCTCACCCGAGATGTCCGAGACGGTGTATTCGGGGGTGTTTTGGCCGGGAATGGGGTCGTCAAGCAGGTCGGACATTTCAGCGCCTTGTGTCATTTGCTGGCGCAGCTTAGAACGCGCGCAAGGCGAGGCCAAGCAGATCGGAGAGCTTTCATGAACATCCTTATTCTCGGCAGCGGTGGGCGTGAACACAGCCTGGCCTGGACGGTGATGCAGAACCCCAAATGCGACCGTCTGATCGTGGCACCGGGCAATGCCGGGATTGCGCAGATTGCTGAATGCGCGGCGCTGGATATCGAGAATGGCGGCGCTGTGGTCAGCTTTGCCGAGGAAAACGCGATTGATTTCGTGATCGTGGGTCCCGAAGCACCTTTGGCGGCAGGGGTTGCAGATCGTTTGCGCGAGGCCGCGGTGCTGGTCTTTGGCCCTTCGGCAGCGGCCGCGCAGTTGGAGGCGTCGAAGAGTTTTACCAAGGAGATTTGCGATGCTGCCGGTGCGCCCACGGCGGCCTATGCACGGTTTACTGAGGCCGAACCGGCAAAGGCGTATATCCGGGCGCAGGGGGCTCCGATTGTCGTGAAGGCCGATGGGCTGGCTGCGGGCAAGGGGGTGATCGTTGCAATGGACGAGCAGACGGCGCTGGACGCGATTGACGATATGTTCGGTGGTGCTTTCGGCGGTGCCGGGGCTGAGGTGGTGATCGAGGAGTTCATGGAGGGCGAGGAGGCATCCTTGTTCGTGCTCTGCGATGGCGAAGAGGTACTGTCGATTGGCACCGCGCAGGATCATAAGCGTGTGGGCGAGGGCGATACCGGGCTGAATACGGGAGGCATGGGGGCCTATTCTCCGGCGCCGGTGCTGAGCGCCGAGGTCGAGGCGCGCGCGATGGACGAAATCGTGCGCCCGACCATGGCCGAGATGAAGCGCCGCGGGATGCCGTTTCAGGGGGTGCTGTATGCGGGCCTGATGATCAAGGACGGGCAGCCTCGGCTGGTGGAATACAACGTCCGGTTCGGCGATCCCGAGTGTCAGGTGCTGATGATGCGGCTGGGCGCGCAGGCGATGGACCTGATGCATGCCGCTGCCGAAGGGCGGCTGGGCGAGACGCGCGTGAACTGGGCGGACGATCATGCGATTACGGTGGTGATGGCGGCGAAAGGATATCCGGGGGCTTATGAGAAGGGCTCGGCCATTGGTGGTCTGGCGGATCTGCCCGAGGACAGCAGCAATATGGTATTTCACGCGGGGACCAAAGCGGCGGATGGGCAGATTGTGGCGTCAGGTGGTCGGGTTCTGAATGTGACTGCCCGGGGGCAGAGCTTGCAGGAAGCGCGGGACCGGGCCTATGCAATGGTCGATGGGGTTGATTGGCCCGAGGGGTTCTATCGTCGGGATATCGGCTGGCGGGCGCTGTGATCTGATTGTCGGGCTGCGCCCGGCTTTGTCTGCGGGACGAGGGGCGCTGCCCCTCGCGCTCCCCGGGATATTTGTGGCCAGATGAAGGGTGGATCAGCAGTTTGGGGCTGAGGTCAGGTCTTTGCGGTTGCGCAGCGGGCCGAGGTCGGTGGTTTGCCAGCCATTTTTGTAGGAAACGCTGATGATGCGGGACCAATCTGCACTTGCGAGGATAAGTTCGGGACCTGTTGCGCAGTAGCGTAACCCGCCAGCGATAAAGGCATCTCCGATACGGTGATTGGTCAGGCCGGGAAGGGTTGCGATTTCGGTCAGGTTGCCGTCTGAGTAGCGCCAGATACGCAGGGTTTTGGCCAGGTGTGGGCGATCCACATAGGCGATTTCGATTTGGCCGTCATTGTCCAAATCCCAAATCCCTGCAGGGGCGAGCCAGCGGTTGCGCGTGCCAATATGAGGTGTTGCCGCTATCTTTTCGCCGCGTGCGTTGTAGATGGCGAGTTGCGCTCCGGTGTTGTTCTGAGATTCGACGACGATGACCTCGTTTGTTCCATCGAGATCAACGTCTGACAATCGGGGGGCGAGGTCCTCGAACACCCGGTCTTGTGGCAATCGGATCGTTAGCACCGTCTGGTCGTTCGACCGTTCCGTGGGGTCGGTGTTTTCAACAGTGATTTCCAGTGCACCATATTCGATATCGTCGCCCAGCACACCATGGGCATAGCGTGAGGTGGGCTCGGTATATCGGGCAGAGGTGATGGTTTCGGCGGCGGAAGCAGGGACTTGTCCGGCCAGCCACATGCACAAGGCCAGAAGCGCGCCGCGGGCCCGGCGTTGCCATAGGCGGATGGGCGGGCGCGGCGCTTTGGAGTGCATCAGATTTGTTTTTCCGGCATTTGCACGATCAGGCCGTCCAGCGCGTCGGTGATCTTGATCTGGCAGGTCAGCCGCGATCGTACCGGGTCGGGCTGGTAGGCGAAATCCAGCATATCCTCTTCCATGTCGTCCTTGGCCGGAACCTTTTCGACCCAGTCGGGGTGGAGGTAGACATGGCAGGTCGAGCAGGCGCAGGCACCGCCGCAATCGGCTTCGATGCCGGGGATGTTGTTGTCGCGGGCCCCTTCCATGACGGTCAGTCCGTTGGCGACCTCGACCGTGTGCTCGGTACCGCCATGCTCGACATATGTGATTTTTGCCATTGCGTGCGTTTTCCTTCTGCGATGTTCGAATTCTTCCTTAGTCAAGGGAGTTAGGTGTTTCCAGTGGGAATTACGACCCGGAGTGTCTTGGGTGGCCATTTGTGAAGTCATTTGACGTTTGTTTTGGGCTGGTTGGTTGCATGGCAGAGCTTTACCTGAGCCTAAAAAGAGACATAAATCCTGTTATCGAGATCGACAGGTGGGTGCGAGATGACGATTGGACCTCAGATGTACGAGGCTGCCGTCAGCCTTATCAAGCATCGCTATCCCAAAGGTTGGGGTGGCGCGGCCTCGGTTCGGTTGACGTCTGGCGAGGTTGTGACCAGTGTTGCCCCTGACACCGACCTGGACGTTGTGTCAGCCTGCATGGAGCTTGGTGGGTTTCTTGAAGCGCACAAGCAGAACCTACCGGTCACGCATAGCCTGTGCATCTTCAGGGAAAACGAACAGGCCCCATTCAGGTTTCTCAGCCCTTGCGGAGTTTGTCAGGAACGACTTCGATTCTGGGGGGCTGATGTTCAGGTTGCGGTTACCAATCCCGGCAACGAGCTGATATTCAGATCGTTGGCGGAATTGCAAAACTATCATTGGTCTGATGCCTATCGGCAAAGATGATCGGCAACTGCGTTAACGGTTTGATACTTGGCGCAAGGCCCTGATCCGACATGCTGCGATTGCCATTCACCGCTTGAACAAGACCCCCTGCGATTGCTTGTCCCGGTGATCGTTGCGCAGGTCGGCATGCAGCGCGCGGCCTGCCTGTACCGCGGGGCGGGCGCTCATCATCTCGAGCCAACGGGTAAAGTGGGGCTTGTCCTCAAGCACCTGTTGCTGGCCTTCCCAAAGGCTGGCCCAGCCCCAGATCGAGATGTCGGCGATGGAATAGAAATCGCCCGCGACGTATTCGTTGTCGGCCAGTCTGCGATCCAGCACGCCATACAGGCGTCCGACCTCGGTGCGATAGCGGTCCTGAGCGTAGGGCAGGTGCTGGGGCGGGTCTAGTTGAGGGGCGTATTTCAGGAAGTGATGTGCCTGACCGGCCATCGGGCCAACGCCGCCCATTTGCCACATCAGCCATTCCTCGACGGCGATGCGGTCGCGTTCCGTCTCGCCATAGAGCCGTCCGGTCTTGCGGGCCAGGTACATCAGGATCGCGCCGCTTTCGAACACGGACACCGGCGCGCCATCGGGGCCATCCGGGTCGACGATGGCGGGCATGCGGTTGTTGGGCGAGATTTTCAGAAACTCGGGGTCGAACTGATCGCCTTTGCCGATGTTGATCAGGTGGGTGGTATAGGGCAGGTCCAGCTCTTCCAGAGCGATGGATGCCTTCCAGCCATTCGGCGTGGGCCAGAAATAGAGATCAATCATGGGGCCTCCTGCGGTTGGTGTGATCATGAGGGTTTAGGGCCATTCGGCAAGAGGGCGCGCAGCCGTGTTACGAAACCGTGACCAATGCGCCGCCGGGCTTGACGATGGTCGGGGCGGGGCGTAAACGCTTCGGCGCCACGTGGCGATTTGTTACCGGATTGCGGGCCACGCTAAACAACACCGCTAAAAGGTCAGGATGAAAGACCCCTTTCGCTTGGCCGCGTCTGGGGTTTTTTGTTTGCCCTGAGGGGCTGAAAGGAATGACATGAGCGAGAGCTGGAATAAGCGTACCCAAGCCGTCCATGGCGGTATTCGTCGCAGTCAATATAACGAGGTCAGCGAGGCGATCTTTCTGACGCAGGGCTTCGTTTACGACAATGCCGAGCAGGCCGAGGCACGGTTCATCGAGACCGGCCCGGATGAGTTCATCTATGCCCGTTATGGCAACCCCACCGTGTCGATGTTTGAACAACGCATTGCTGCGTTGGAAGGGGGCGAGGATGCCTTTGCCACGGCCTCTGGGATGGCGGCTGTGAACGGCGCGCTGACCTCGATGCTGAAGGCGGGAGACCATGTTGTTTCAGCCAAAGCGCTGTTCGGGTCTTGTCTTTATATCCTTGAGAATATCCTGACCCGCTATGGGGTTGAGGTGACCTTTGTCGACGGCACTGATCTGGATGCGTGGAAGGCCGCGATCCGGCCCGACACCAAGGCGGTATTCTTCGAATCTATGTCGAACCCGACGCTTGAGGTGATTGATATCGCTTCGGTTTCTGAACTGGCCCATGCGGTCGGTGCGGTTGTGATCGTGGACAACGTATTCTCGACCCCCGTCTTCTCGCGCGCGATCGAACAGGGTGCGGATGTGGTGGTGTATTCGGCCACCAAGCATATCGACGGGCAGGGGCGCGCGCTGGGCGGTGTGATCATCGGCACCAAGGAGTTCATTCGCGGCACGGTTGAGCCCTATATGAAGCACACGGGCGGCGCGCTGAGCCCGTTCAGCGCCTGGATCATGGTAAAGGGGCTGGAAACCATGGCGCTGCGCGTCAATGCGCAGGCCGAGAGCGCGCAGAAGATTGCCGAGGCGCTGGAAGGGCATACCGCGTTGGAGCGCACGCTCTATCCCGGTCTGAAAACCCATGCTCAGAATGCACTGGTGCAGGAGCAGCTGGGTGGCAAGGGCGGCACGGTTCTGTCGCTGGATATCAAGGGCGGCAAGGCGGCGGCCTTTGCGTTCCTGAATGCGCTGACGATCCCGGTGATTTCGAACAATCTGGGCGATGCCAAGTCGATTGCGACGCACCCGGCCACCACCACGCACCAGCGCCTGAGCGAGGATCAACGCGATGAACTGGGCATCACACCGGGCCTGATCCGCCTGTCGGTGGGGCTTGAGGATGCGGGCGATCTGCTGGCGGATATCGAACGCGCGCTGGCGGCCTCACAGGGCTAAGCGCAGGGTTGTGACGTGCGGTCAGGCGGCATGGAACCGCCTGATTGGGCGTTTTCGGTTGAAAAGTGACGGTTTCCCGCCTCTAATTTCGATCCGGGATGCTATCCCGCGCGTATCGTTCCGTACTGGTAAATAAACCCCGGTCGTATATAGTTCGTCGGCCTAGAAAGGGACCCGTGCCTATGAACATTCATCCGCGCGATATTGACGACACACCCGATCACGATCAGGCCGCCGCTGCGCTAAAGCTTCTGCGTGAGTGGGCGAAAACCGCGTCAGCTGCGGAAATCAGCCAGCTTGATCCGGCGGTGGCGCAGCTTGTGCCCGGGCTGATGGCATCGAATTATCCGGCCCTGTCGCGCGAGTACCCCGAGGGTTTTGAGGCGGATGCGGCGTACAAGGCCACGCTGCCCGATCTTCAGAACGGCCCGTCCAGCCTGATCCGCGGTGCGAAACAGCAGATACAGCATGTTGGCATCTCGAACTTCCGCTTGCCGATCCGGTTCCACCGCAAGGGCGGAGAGGATCTGGCGCTTGAGACCTCGGTGACCGGGTCCGTCAGCCTTGAGGCTGAAAAGAAGGGCATCAATATGTCCCGGATCATGCGGTCGTTTTACAAACATGCCGAGCGGACCTTTAGTTTCGAGGTGATGGAGGCCGCGCTGAACGATTATATGTCCGATCTGGACAGTCTGGATGCGCGTATTCAGATGCGGTTTTCCTATCCCGACCGGGTTGAGAGCCTGCGTTCGGGCCTGTCGGGCTATCAGTATTACGACATCGCGCTGGAGCTCGTCGAGCGGGGCGGCGAGCGTCTGAAGATCATGCATCTGGATTATGTCTACTCCTCGACCTGCCCCTGTTCGCTGGAGTTGAGCGAACATGCGCGTGCGACCCGTGGGCAGTTGGCGACGCCGCATTCGCAGCGTTCGGTGGCGCGGATTTCCGTGGTGGTCGATTGCAACGCCGATTGCCTGTGGTTCGAGGATCTGATCGCACTGTGCCGTCGCGCTGTGCCGACCGAGACTCAGGTGATGGTCAAACGCGAGGATGAACAGGCCTTTGCCGAACTGAACGCAGCCAACCCGATCTTTGTCGAAGATGCTGCGCGTCTGTTCTGTGCCGAATTGCAGGCCGATCATCACGTCGGTGATTTCCGTGTGATCGCCAGCCATCAGGAAAGCCTGCACAGCCATGATGCTGTGTCGATTCTGACCGAAGGCCCCACCTTCGATTCCGCCAGCCTGGACCCCAGGTTGTTCACGACCCTGTTTCATGTAGGCTAATTGACCGTACGGAAGATGCTGTAAAATCAATCAAAAATAGCCGGTTGGCGCTTTATTGCCGCAATGCAGCAAGAAATGCTGCAGCTGCGTCAAGATTCGCGTTAGACTGAGCCCGAATGCAGCTGCTGCGCGCCCGTTTTGTCCGGTGTGCAGCCCGAAAGGAAGCCGGGACGTGCCAAGCCTTGGACCGCGAACCTGCAGAACCGCCCCCGGCGATCGGGGCGGCTGGGGGCCTTTTCCGCGCTGCATCGGTTTTATCAGGAGAGACATGCAATGAATCCGATTTCCCAACCGCTTGAGTTTCAGGCAGCGGCCATCCGAATGGCCGGTTACGCGATGGCCAGCCAGATGGAGATCATGCAGATCATGACCCGTGCGGCGTTTGAACTGCCGATGGCGCCGCTGCAGGGGCTGAAGACAACCGGGGCGCCTGCGCCTGCGCCGCGCAAGGCGGCTCCGGCCAAACCTACGGCCAAAGCGAAGCCTGCAGCCAAGCCGAAAGTTGTGGCCAAACCGAAAGCCGAGGCTGCCAAGCCCAAAGCAGTTGCCAAGCCCGCTGCCCCCAAGGCAAAGGCTGCGCCAAAGGCGAAACCTGTTGCGGTCAAAACCGCGCCTGCGGCGAAACCTGCCGCTAAGGCTGCTCCGGCGAAGGCACCCGTCAAAGCACCGGTTAAGCCGGTCTCGACCGCTGCCAAGGCTGTTGCGGCGGTGAAATCGGCGGCTGCGGCCAAAACCAAGGCGGCCCCGAGCGCGCCGAAACCTGCGGCGGCCTCGAAACCTGCGCCCGCCAAGCCGGTAGCTGCTAAGCCTGCTGCGAAACCTGCGCCAGTGAAGACTGCTGCCGCAAAGCCTGCTGCGAAACCCGCACCGGCCAAACCTGCCGCCGCAAAACCCGCCGCGCCCAAGGCTGCACCCGTTGCAGAGGCGGCAAAACCGATTGCTGCCAAGCCCGCTCCGGTCAAGACGGCAGCGCCCAAGCCTGTCGCCGCAACCAGTGCCGAAGCGCCCAAACCCGCAAATCGCCGGACGCGCGCGCCGTCAAAACCGCCTGCGATGCCGGCCGCTGCGGCAAAATCCGACACCTGACGCGGATCATCTGCTTGACACTGTCGGGTTGGCGCGCCAACGCTGCCCGTCATGATGGATCTTCGCCCGGTCGGATATGTGATTGGCCTGCTGGTCGCCATTCTTGGGGCGACCATGCTGCTGCCGATGCTTGCCGACCTGATCGAGGGCCGGGGCGAGTGGCACGTTTTCTTTGAAAGCGCGGTCATCACGCTGCTGACCGGCAGTGTTCTTGCGATGAGTTGCTCCAACGGGGTTGGAGAAGGTCTGACCATCCGTCAGACCTTTTTGCTGACCTCGGGCGTCTGGGTGGCCCTGCCGGTCTTCGGGGCCATCCCCTTCCTGTTCGGCGAGACCGAGTTGCGCTTTGTCGACGCCTATTTCGAGGCGATGTCGGGCCTGACCACCACCGGCTCAACCGTGATCTCGGGGCTCGACGACCTGCCGCATGGCCTGCTGCTGTGGCGCGGGGTGCTGCAGTGGCTGGGCGGCATCGGTATCATTGTCGTGGCCATGGTCTTCCTGCCCGAACTGCGAGTGGGGGGCATGCAGATCTTCCGGTCCGAAGGCTTTGAGACCATGGGGAAAATCCTGCCCCGCGCGCAAGAGATCGCGGGGCAGATTTCGCTGATCTACGTGTTTCTGACCGTCGTCTGCGCGCTGGTCTATGCCGGTTTGGGGATGGGGTTCTTCGATGCGGTGGTTCATGCGCTGACCACCATTTCGACCGGAGGGTTCTCGAACTACGACGCCTCGTTTGGGACGTTCTCGGGTCCGGCGGAATATGCCGCCGCCGTGTTCATGATCCTGGCCGCGCTGCCCTTCGTGCGTTATGTGCAGCTGGCCAATGGCCAGACGAGCTCGTTATGGAAAGACAGCCAGATCCGGGCGTTTCTGGCGACCATTGCGGTTCTGGTTCTGGTGATGTCGATATTCCTGACCTCGGTCTTCCCGCATCACTGGGAACAGGCGGTGCGCGAGTCGCTGTTCAACATCACCTCGATCATCTCGGGCACCGGCTATGCCAGTGTCGATTACATGGGCTGGGGCTCGTTCCCGATCATGCTGTTCTTCCTGATCGGCCTGATCGGAGGCTGCGCAGGGTCGACCGCGTGTTCGATCAAGATCTTCCGCTATCAACTGCTGTTTGCCTCGATCAAAACCCAGATCCGGCGCATCCGGTCGCCGCATGGGGTATTCGTGCCGCGCTATGACGGGCGGGCGATCAGTCGGGACGTTCTGACCTCGGTCATGAGTTTCTTCATGTTTTTTGTGCTGTCCATGGGCGTTCTGTCCTGGGCACTGGCGCTGACGGGGTTGGATTTCATCACCTCTGTCTCGGGCGCGGCCACGGCGCTGGCCAATGTGGGGCCGGGGCTGGGGGATCAGATCGGGCCAGCGGGTAATTTCGCCGGGCTGAATGATGGAGCCAAGTGGCTGCTGACCATCGGGATGCTGGTCGGTCGGCTTGAGCTGTTGGCCGTCTATGCAATCTTCACACGTCAATTCTGGAGAGGGTGATGAAGCGACCTCTGGGGGCTCAGATATCTCATATGCTGAAGGATCGCGGTGTTGACGTGATCTTTGGCATTCCCGGTGTTCATAACCAAGAGATGTATCGGGGCATCGAAGAGGCCGGGATCACCCATGTTCTGGCCCGGCACGAGCAGGGGGCGGGGTTCATGGCCGACGGATATGCCCGCGCCACCGGCAAGCCGGGTGTGGCCTATGTGATCACCGGGCCGGGGCTGTGCAATATCATGACGCCGATGGGGCAGGCCTATTCGGATTCGGTGCCGATGCTGGTGCTGTCATCCTGTCTGGACGAGGTGCAGGCGCAGCGCGGACAGCTGCACCAGATGAAGGATCAGCGCGCCGCGGCTGAGACGGTGGCCGACTGGTCCTGTCAGGCGCAGGACGCGCAGGCCGCCTATGGGCTGATCGAACGGGCGTTCGAGGAATTCGAACTGTCGCGTCCACGTCCCAAGCATATTCAGGTGCCCATCGCGCAGTTGGAAGGGGACGCAGACCCTGCGCCCTTCCCGAACCAGCCCGCGTTGCGGAACAAGGTGCTGCCGCCAGACGTGGCCTCGGTTCTGTCGCTGTTGAATATCGCGCAGCGGCCCCTGTTTATTCTGGGCGGTGGGTGCCGGTCGAACCTGTGGCGGCAGATCCTGACGCAGTTGGGGGCGGCCTGTTTCACCACCTTTGCCGGGCGCGGGTTGGTCGGGGCCGACTATCCGCTGGATTTTGGGTCCATGCTGCCGCGACCGGGCAGTGCTGAGGTGATCGCCTCGGCTGATCTGGTTGTGGTTGTGGGGGCCGAACTGGGTGAGGTCGATCTTTGGCGGCATGATTTGGGGCACACCGCCAACATGGTGCGCGTCGATCTGGACCCCGAGGTCCTGTCGGACAGCCATCGCGCGGCGGTCAAGCTGCAGGCCGATGGTGAGAGCTTCGCCCATGCGCTGTGGGCGTCGGCTGAGACCGTGAAGCCTGCGACCGGCTGGTCCGAAGCCGAAGTCAGCGCCGCCCGCGCGCGTTGGCGGGCCGAGGTGGATGCCGGACGGCCGGGCATAATGCCGGTGATCGACGCCTTGCGCGCGGCGATGCCTGCCGAGACGATGATCTATTCGGACATGACCCAATTCGCCTATGTCGCCAAAGAGGTCTGGGACATGGCCGTGCCCTATCACTGGCACCACCCGACCGGGTTTGGCACGCTGGGCTACGCGCTGCCTGCCGGGATCGGTGGAGCGGTGGCGCGGCGGGGTAAGCCCACGGCGGTGATCGCGGGGGATTACGGGTTCCACTACACGATGCAAGAGCTTGGCGTTGCTGTGGAACTTGGTCTATCGCTGCCCATCATCCTGTGGGACAACGGCAAGCTGAAAGAGATCGAGGACAGTATGGTGCGCGGTCAGATCGCGCCCAATGCCGTCGTCGCGCGCAACCCGGATTTCTGCAAACTGGCTGAGGCATTTGGGGCCTTGTCCGCCGCGCCGGGGACGCTGGATGAGATGCAAGAGGCCGTGCGCGCCGCGTTCGAGGCCGAGGGGCCAACGCTGATCCGGGTGACGCCGGACATCCTGTAAGCCCAACAAAAAAGGCGCTGCACCTGGGTGCAGCGCCTTTTCATCAATCTCGACAGCTTAGTCCCAGCAGTGAACCAGAACGGTCATGCCATTGGCGCGACGGCTCAGCTCATTCGGTGAAATCTGGGCTGAAGCCTGCGCGGGTTGGCCTGCGATGCCTGCCTTGGTGAGAACTTCGGTCAGACGATCCACATTGGCGGCAAGGCTGACCGAACCGGGCAGGGCGCGCCCGTCCGACGGCTTGGGCAGCAACATGCCGACGACGCTGCCGCTGTCGTCAAAGACGGGTCCGCCCGCGTCTCCGGGCTGCGACGCCAGTGCGAGGCGTTTGACGCCATCTTCGCCATTCAGGCCGCGAATATCTGCGATCTCGCCAAAGGTCAGGGTAGGGGCTCCCAACGCGCCTTCGTAGGAAAAGCCCGAAACGGTGACCGGAGACTGGATGCGCGGCTGATCCGCCCGGAACTCGGCAACGCTAATCGGCGCGAGCGTCTGTTTGGGGCGCAGAACGGCGATGCCGAGAGCTGCGTCCTGCCATGCGACCTGCAACTCCTGATCGCCGTCCAGCGTGATGCGGGTGCAACTGTCGGCGGCCTCGGCGACGGTCAGGACCGTGCCGTTGGTGTCGGCAAAGAAGCCCGAGCGCGAGAGGCGCGGTTTGCGGATTTGCAGGCCCGAGACCAGATCGATGCGCTGTTCCGCATCCGCCCCGGCATCGGCATCCAGCACTGCGTCGGTAGTGGCGAAGCTGGCCCGCATCGCCGCCAGAACGCGGGCACGGCGGGCGTCGTCGCCTTCGGGCCAGACCAGCGTGAAGCCTTTGATCTTGCCGTCTTTCAGCCCCGCCTGCGTGTAGGATACGATCCCGTTGCCACGTCCTTCGATGGTAAAGCTGTTGCCGCGCAGGGCGCGCTCGCCATCCAGCGGGATGATCTCAAGCGACTGCATCACCTGATAGAGCGCGCGGAGGGTGGCGGGTGCGCCCTCTTGCGAGATCAGCAGCGCCTTAGCGTCCTGATCTGAGCTGGGTTTGAAATGGGCGAAGGGGGCCTCATAACGGTCAAATTCCAGAACGCCCAGCGGCAGGTTCAGTGCGATCCCGGCTTGCGGGTCGGTGTATTGCTCCATCCCGACGCTGATCAGCGGAGCGTTGTAATCGTCCAGCAGGGTCTTGCGCTGCAGGGTGGTCAGAACGCCAGTGGCCTCGAACCCGTTGAACCGCTGCCAATCGCTCATCGAGCGCCGCGTGCCCTGACCGAAAGCTCCGTCGATGGTCGAGTTGTAGAAGCCGGCGGCCTGCAGCGCGGTCTGCAGGTCTTTGCGCTCTTGCGCCGTCAGCAGGCGTTCGCCCTGCAGCGCTTGCGCGCGGGTTTCGTCCGAGGCTTGAGGCGTCAGACCAGCCTGCGGCTGTTCCTGCGGTTCGGGCTGGACCGGGGGTGTAATCACGCCGCGATTCAGGATGTTGGCGCCGACGGGCCAGAATTGCTGCCCGAAGGTGCTGGAAAAGGCGATGAAGCTGTCCGCGGGGATTTGGCGCTCGGCCCGGTAGACGCGCAGGACCTGCTCGGCATCGTCGCGCAAATAAGGCCCAATAGCAATGGCATACCACCCAGAGTTCAGGCGAAATCCGTTCACATCTGGCAGGGAATTGGCGTAAGCCTGCGCCCGGTCCTGCGCTTCGCGCAGCGAGGGCTGTGCCTCGACCTGAACCCAGACTCCAGCGTCCTGCTGAGCAAAAGCGGCGCGCAGGCCGAAGAGGAAAAAGAATGTAATAACCGTAAATACGCGTGTCATTGTCTGCCCGTGTTATGCAGTGTTTTCACTTTGGCGCAGAGTACGCGGAATCGCGGCCCGATTGCCATGCCCGGAATACGGGGAATTCTGGGTGTGGCTGCGCAGCGACAGCAAGGGCGGATTGGCCCGTTGACGCCCCTTGGTGGCTTGCATAGGAAGGGCCGAACCCACCGGAACCCGTCCAAGGGGAATGATATGACCGAACCCAGCAGCGCACCTCGTTCGTTTCAGGAGATCATCCTGCGGCTTCAGACCTATTGGGCGTCGAAAGGCTGCGCGATCCTGCAGCCCTATGACATGGAGGTCGGCGCGGGCACGTTCCACCCGGCGACGACTTTGCGGGCTTTGGGGTCCAAGGCGTGGGCCGCAGCTTATGTGCAGCCCTCGCGTCGTCCGACGGACGGGCGGTATGGTGAGAACCCGAACCGGTTGCAGCACTACTATCAGTATCAGGTGCTGATCAAACCCAGCCCGCCGGATCTGCAAGAGCTGTATCTGGGCTCGCTGCAGGCCATCGGCATCGACATGGACCTGCACGACATCCGGTTCGTCGAGGATGATTGGGAAAGCCCAACCCTCGGCGCTTGGGGCTTGGGCTGGGAGGTCTGGTGTGACGGCATGGAAGTCAGCCAGTTCACCTATTTCCAACAGGTAGGCGGTCATGATTGCGCGCCGGTCTCGGGTGAGCTGACCTATGGGCTGGAGCGTCTGGCCATGTATGTGCTGGGCATCGATCACGTGATGGATATGCCGTTCAATGATCCTCAGTCGCCCAGCCCACTGACCTATGGCGACATCTTCAAGCAGACCGAAGAGGAATACGCCCGTTGGAATTTCGACGTGGCCAACACCGAGGTTCTACTGCGCCATTTCGAAGAGGCCGAGGTCGAGTGTGCCGCCATTCTGGCGCAGGAACATGACGATCCCAAGACCGGCAAGCGCATCGTGATGGCGCATCCGGCCTACGATCAGTGCATCAAGGCGTCTCATATCTTCAACCTGCTGGACGCGCGCGGGGTGATCTCGGTGACCGAGCGGCAGGCCTATATCGGCCGCGTCCGCGCACTGGCCAAGCAATGCGCCGATGCGTTCGTGCAGACCGAGGCCGCCGGGTACGAGGTCTGATGACCCGCCTAGGCCAGACCGGGCAGCAGCGCCTTGAGGCCGTCAGCGATCATGCTGATGGCAATGGCCGACAGGATCATGCCCATAAAACGGCTCATGATCACACGAGCGTTGTCCGAGAGCCTTTCGGCCAGCCATGCTGCGTTCCAGAAGGTGACAAGAAGCAGGGCAACGACTGTCAGGAAAACGCCTGCATAAGCAATGGCTTCGACCGGGGTTTTGATGTGGTGGGCATAGAGGATCAGCGTAGTGATCGTGCCGGGGCCAACCAGAATGGGAAAGGCCAGCGGGTAGAACGCGACGGTCTCGGGTTCGGGGTAGCTTTGCTTTTCCCCGTCCGTGCCGTGATGCGAACTGCTTTCGTTGCCGTTCAGCATGTTCAGCCCGATCATCAGAACGACCAGACCGCCCGCGACGCGCAGGTGATCGACGCTGATGCCAAACAGCCCCAGCGCCTGACTGCCGACCGAGGCGAAGGCGCTGCCCAGAACAATGCAATAAAGCGCTGTTTTCAAGGCAACCTTGCGCTGATCCGCAGGGGGCAGGTTCTGAGTGACGCTCAGGAACACGGGCAGGTTGGTGATCGGGTTCATGATCGCGAACAGCGCGCCGAAGAACCCGACGGCAAGGGTGGTTTCCATATCTGTCGCCTTATATCCGCCCGTAATGGTCTGAAATCTGTCCTATTTCCGCGCAACATGAAAGAGGCTGCGTAAGAGATGACCGGGAAAGTGCTGGCTCTGATCCTTCTGTTCTCTGCCGTGCTGGCCGGAGCTGGCATGTACTACCTGCAGGTTTACGGGTTCTACTACGATGTCGAGCCGCGTCCCGGGCAGGATGTTGCGCTGCTGGCGCAAGGGGGCGATGCGCCCGAGACGATTAGCTATGACGCGTTTCAGGCGATTGACGCCGACAGTTCTCCGATCCGGTATCGGGCGTGTTTCGAGACCGAGCTGACGCCGGATCAACTGAGCGGCTTTACCTCTGTCGAGAACCCCGAACCCCTGACCGCGCCGGGCTGGTTTGACTGTTATGACGCGGTTGCGCTGGCCGATGCGTTGAAATCAGGGCAGGCGCAGGCGTTCATGGGCGCGAAGAACATCCACTATGGTGTCGACCGCATCGTTGCGATCACGCAGGACGGCAAGGGTTATGTCTGGCACGCGCTGAACAATTGCGGCGAGAAAGCCTATGACGGCACGGTGGTGGGCGAAGAATGCCCGCCCCGACCGCAGGAATAGCCCATGGGGCAGGTCGTCGCGATCCCGGATTTTCTGACCGCAACGCTGGGCTTTGCGGTCTACCTTCTGGGGGCCGAGATCAACGCCCGTGTCGCGACCTTGCGCAATTTTAACATCCCCGAGCCGGTGACCGGAGGGCTGCTGGCCTCGCTGGTGGTGCTGGTGCTCTACCTCGTGTTCGGTATTGAACTTTCCTTTGGCCTGACGGCGCGGGACTTCCTGCTGGTGCTGTTCTTTGCCGGGATTGGTTTGAATGCACGCCTGTCGGATTTGATTGCAGGCGGCAAGCCTTTGCTTTTGTTGTTGATATTGACGCTGCTGACCATCGTTGCACAGAACGTGATTGGTGCTGGTGGGGCGGTTTTGTTCGGATACCCGGCGCAGGCCGGCGTGTTGTTCGGCTCCGCCGCGCTGATCGGCGGCCACGGCACCGCGATTGCATGGGCGCCCGAAGTGGCCGAGGCGACAGGGCTGGCGGGCGCGACTGAACTGGGCGTGGCGGTGGCGACCTTGGGTCTTGTGCTGGCGGCACTGGTCGGCGGCCCCATCGCGCGGCTGTTGGTTGAGGGACGCAAGCTGAGCCCCAACCGTCCCCAGGAAGAGCATACCGTCGGTCTACCCGATGAGGCGGACGCGAAAACGGCGATTGATCATCAGACCATCATGCGGGTGCTGCTGTATCTGAATCTTGCGATCATCGCGGGCTATATCCTCAGCGATATTATCAGCGCGGCGGGGCTGAAACTGCCGCTGTTCGTGCCCTGCCTGATCATGGGCATTGTCATCGCCAACCTGCGCACCGCGCTGTTCCCCAAAGCGTCGCCCGTGTCGCGCACACCGTCCTTGGCGCTGATCTCGGAATTCGCTCTGGGCGCGTTTCTGGCCATGTCGCTGATGAGCCTGCAACTGTGGACGATCGCAGAGCTTGGCTTCGCCATCGCGGTGATCATGACCGCCCAGACCCTGTTCGCGGTGGCCTTCGTGCTGTGGGTCTTGTTCCCGCTGATGGGGTCGAACTACCGCGCCGCCGTGCTGGCTGCCGGGTTCGGGGGCTTTGCGCTGGGTGCAACCCCGACCGCCATCGCGAATATGACCGCAGTTACCAAGCGATATGGCCCGTCGCCTATTGCCTTTATTGTGCTGCCCCTTGTATCCGCATTCTTTGTGGATATCGCCAATGCCATCGTCATCCAGACGATCGTAAGTTTCTAAGGACCGACTATGCCCGACCTGCTGATCGAACTGTTTTCCGAAGAAATCCCCGCGCGGATGCAAGCCCGCGCCGGTGAGGACCTGAAAAAGCGGATCACCGATGGTCTGGTCGAGGGCGGTCTGACCTACGCCTCTGCTGCCGCGCTGACCACGCCGCGCCGCCTGACGCTGGCCATCGAGGAGCTGCTGGCAGAAAGTCCGACCATTCGCGAGGAACGCAAAGGCCCGAAAGTGGGCGCGCCGGACAAGGCAATCGAAGGCTTCCTGCGCGGCGCGGGCCTGACCCGCGATCAGTTGGAAGAACGCGAGACCCCCAAAGGCGCGGTCTATTTCGCCACCATCGAAAAAGCTGGTCGTCCGGCAGCGGACATCGTGGCCGAGGTGCTTGAGGCCACCATTCGCAACTTCCCATGGCCCAAATCGATGCGCTGGGGGGCTGGTTCGATGCGCTGGGTGCGGCCGTTGCATTCGATCCTGTGCATCCTCAGCGATGAAACGGGCGCTCAGGTCGTGCCGCTTGAGGTCGAAGGGATCACGTCGGGCGACACGACCGCAGGCCACCGGTTCATGGCTCCGAACCGGTTCGCGGTCACCTCGTTTGACGATTACGCCGCCAAGCTGAAGCGCGCCTTTGTGGTGCTGTCGCCCAGCGAGCGTGCCGAGCATATCTGGAACGACGCGCAGAACCTCGCATTTGCCGCTGGTCTGGAAGTGGTCGATGACAAGGGTCTGCTGGCCGAGGTGGCCGGTCTGGTCGAATGGCCCGTGGTGCTGATGGGGCAGATCGATGACGAATTCCTCGACCTGCCGCCTGAGGTGCTGCAGACCTCGATGAAAGAGCATCAGAAGTTCTTTTCGGTGAAGAACCCCAAGACCGGACGGATCGAGCGCTTCATCACCGTCGCGAACCGGGAAACTGCTGACAATGGCGCGACCATTCTGGCGGGGAACCAAAAGGTGCTGTCGGCCCGTCTGGCGGATGCGAAATTCTTCTGGGAGAACGACCTGCGCATCGTGCAGTCCGACGGGTTCGAGCCGTGGGTCGAAAAACTGGATGCGGTGACCTTCCACGCCAAGCTGGGATCGCAGGGGGAACGCGTGAACCGGATCGCGGCGCTGGCGCACAAACTGGCTCCGGTGGTTGGCGCCGATCCGGCGCTGGCGATGATGGCGGCACAGGGGTGCAAGGCGGATTTGTCGTCCGAGATGGTGTTCGAGTTCCCTGAGTTGCAGGGTCTGATGGGCCGCTACTATGCGGATGCCGCTGAATTGCCTGCGGAAGTCGGGCAGGCGAGCGAGGAGCATTATTCGCCGCTGGGCCCCTCCGATGACGTGCCAACCGCGCCGGTCTCGGTGGCTGTGGCGCTGGCCGACAAGCTGGATACGCTGACCGGGTTCTGGGCGATTGATGAGAAACCGACCGGCTCGAAGGACCCGTTTGCCCTGCGCCGTGCTGCGTTGGGGGTTATTCGTTTGGTGCTGACGAACGACCTGCGCCTTTCTCTGAAAGACACCTTCGCGTCAGGATTGGGCACTCTGTTGAAGTTGCCGGAATGGCAAGCAGCGCTGTTGGAGGCTAAGGCCAATCAGGCGACAGCCGAAGATAAAGACGCCGCCGCCCAACAGGTACACGGACTGGCGCATCAGGTTGAGGCGGCGACTTCGATTGTATCATCAGCCCCGTCCGATTTGCTGTCCTTCTTCCACGACCGCCTCAAGGTCTTCCTCCGCGACGAAGGTATTCGCCACGACGTCATCGACGCTTGTATCGCGATGGACGGCAATGATGACCTCAATCTGCTGGTCAAACGTGCCCGCGCGCTCAACGCGGTGATTGCGACCGAGGATGGCGAAAACCTCGTGCAGGGATTCAAGCGGGCCAACAACATCCTGTCTCAGGCCGAGGAAAAGGATGGGGTGGAATACTCCTACGGCGCGGATGTGAAATTTGCCGAAACTGACAGTGAGAAGGCGTTGTTTGCCGCCCTCGATCAGGCGCAGGCGCAGATCGATCCGGCCCTGAAGGGCGAAGAATTCCCGGCTGCAATGGCTGCCATGGCCGCGCTACGGGCTCCGGTCGATGCGTTCTTTGAGGATGTGCAGGTCAATACCGACAATGACATCCTGCGCCGCAACCGACTGAACCTGCTGAGCCAGATCCGGCAGGTCTGTTCCAGCGTCGCCGATCTGACCAAGATCGAGGGATAACGCCCTTGCGCCAAGGGCGCAGGGGCTTATGCTGCGGTGAAACCAAAAGGTGCCGCAGTGCAGAATAATACGCAGACCACGCTGATAACCGCAAAAGCTCCCGTCGCCGCCAACACCCATGGCGGGCGGGCAAAATGTCTGCAGCGGTTAGTCCGTTTGGACATGCCGGTGCCACGCACGGTTGCGTTGTCCTTTGACGCGGTGCAGCGGATCGCCAAGGGCAATATGCCCGACATGGCGGCCATAATGGAGCAGTTCGACGCCGAGGCGCTGTTATGCGTGCGGCCCAGTTCGGAAGACCCCGATTGGGGCGGACCGGGGGCGGTTCTGAATATCGGTATGAACGATGCCCGATATGTCGAGTTGTCGGGGGCGATGGGCGCGGACGCGGCGGCGGCGCTGTATCTGCGGTTCGTGCAAAGCTATGCCATCCACGTGGCGCGTCTGGATGCGGACCTGTTCGATGATATCGAGGCGGATGGCCGCGAAGGGCTCAGCCTATCGCTGCGCGCTTACGAAGATGAAACCGACGAGACCTTTCCGCAGGATCGCGGTGAGCAGTTGATTGGTGTGCTGCGGTCGATGGCGCGGGCTTGGGATGGAACCTCGGCCCGCCTGCTGCGGCAGGCCAAGGGGGCGCCAGCGGATGCGGGGTTGGGGCTGGTCATTCAAGAGATGATCCCCGGTGTCGGGCAGGGTGAATGCGGCTCGGGCGTGTTGCAACTGATCGACCCGGCGACGGGAATGCCGCAGATCACCGGTCGGTACCTGAGTCAGAGTCAGGGGCGCGATGCGCTGGGGGAAGGGGTCTCGGCGCTGTATCTGGAGAAAGATGAGAGGGGGCCCTCGCTTGAGGATGTGGCGCCCGGGGCGTTTGCCGATCTCAAGGCGCACGCGGCCCTAATGCGCGAGAAGCTGCGCGAAGAAATGCAGGTGGAATTTGTGGTCCAGAATGGCGATGTGCACATTCTGGATGGGGTCCGAGTTCAGCGTGGATCACGCGCTGGGATGCGGATTGCCGTTCGGCTGGCCGAAGACGGAATCATCCCGCCGCAAGAGGCCGTCATGCGGATCGACCCACATTCACTGAATGAGCTGCTGCACCGGCAGGTCCACCCCGAGGCGGAGCGGGATGTACTGACGACCGGCATCGCCGCCAGCCCGGGCGCGGCCACTGGTCGGATCGTATTCACTGCTGCCGAGGCGCAGGCCAGCGCCGCGCGCGGTGAGCCTTGCGTTTTGGTGCGCCGCGAAACATCGCCCGAGGATGTGCGTGGAATGCACGCGGCGGTCGCGGTGCTGACCGAAAAGGGCGGT
This sequence comes from Ruegeria sp. CJ3, assembly GCF_056536725.1. Taxonomy (NCBI): domain Bacteria; kingdom Pseudomonadati; phylum Pseudomonadota; class Alphaproteobacteria; order Rhodobacterales; family Roseobacteraceae; genus Ruegeria; species Ruegeria sp. CJ3. Next base: position 26,457 of record NZ_JBQFQE010000002.1, on the reverse strand, counting down.
ATTACCAGCCATGCGGCGGTGATTGGTCGGGGTCTGGGTCTGCCCTGCATCGTCGGCGCATCCGAGATGCGGTTTCAGACCAAAAAGAAGATGCTGAGCGCGCCTGATGGGCGAGTATTCAAGACCGGAGACATCCTGACCATCGATGGCACCTCGGGTCAGGTTCTGGCCGGACAGCCCGAGATGCTTGAGGCCGCGCTGGACGATTGTTTTCAGACCCTGATGGGCTGGGCGGATGCCGAACGTGACATCGCCATCCGTGCCAATGCCGACACGCCTGCGGATGCGCAAACAGCGCGGAATTTTCAGGCCGAGGGGATCGGCCTGTGCCGGACCGAGCATATGTTCTTTGATCCCGGTCGCCTGACTGTGATGCGCGAGATGATCTTCGCGCAAACGCCCTCGGGCCGGGCAGCGGTACTGGAACGTCTGCTGCCGATGCAGCGACAGGACTTTGTGCAACTGTTCCGTATCATGGAAGGGCAGCCGGTCTGCATCCGCCTATTCGACCCGCCACTGCACGAGTTCCTGCCCACCACCCGCAGCGGTCAGCGTGAGCTGGCCGAGGCGCTGGACCTGCCAGTCTCGGACGTGGAACGCCGGGTCGAGGCGATGCGGGAATACAACCCCATGCTGGGCTTGCGCGGGGTGCGTCTAGGCGTGACCGTGCCGGAGATCTACGACATGCAAGCCCGCGCGATCTTTGAGGCGACCCTGGATGCCAGCAAAGACGGTGCCCCGGTTGTGCCCGAGGTGATGATCCCGCTGGTCTCGGCCAAGCGCGAGGTGGAGCTGGTCAAGGCGCGCATCGATGCGGTTGCGGCCGAGGTTGCCTCGGAACGCGGGCAGGAGTTCGACTATCGGCTGGGTGTGATGGCAGAAACGCCGCGTGCCTGCCTGCGGGCGGATGAGATCGCACCGCATACGTCATTCCTGAGCTTCGGGACCAACGATTTGACCCAGATGACCTATGGCCTGTCGCGCGACGATGCGGGGCGGTTCATGTCGGCATATGTCCGCTTAGGCGTGTTTGCCGAAGATCCGTTTCACGTTCTGGATGCGGACGGGGTGGGAGAGCTGCTGAAACTGGGGGCTGAACGTGGCCGCCAAGCACAACCAGACGTTACACTTTCTGTCTGTGGCGAGCATGGCGGCAACCCCGAATCAATCGCCATCTGCCGGGCGCTTGGATTCGACTATGTGTCCTGCTCTCCGTTCCGAGTGCCGGTCGCTCGGCTGTCTGCCGCTCAGTTGGCGATTTCGTCCAAACTTGGGGGTTGACTAACTGTCTCTCCTCTAGAAATAGTGGTTTCTGATACGTTCCGCTGTCGATGAATTTTGACCGCGTGAGCGGTTTTTTTCTTGCTTTTTTAACAAAGCTGGACGTGTACCCCCAAGTGGGGTATCAGCCTCGTCGCGCCCGCCGGGGGAGGGTTTGGCGCGTTTGTGCCTGTGCGAGGTTATCTGATGAGACGCTACATATTGGCTGTTGCCGTGGGGGCCACAGCCTTGCTGCCGAATTTGTCCGTCGCTGAGAAGCCGGACACCGATCCGTCTGCCCAGCTGGTTGCCCGTAACGAGTTGCCGGGACAGAGCTTTCGTGACTATCTGAGCCTGTTCAAACCGCGCAAATCGCCGGAACGGATCGAGATCGCTTATACCAAGGATTGGCTGGATCAGCAGCCCAAGGCTTCGGGGGATGAAGATTTCCTGTGTTTGGCCGAGGCGCTGTATTTCGAGGCGCGCGGCGAAAGCGTACGCGGCCAGTTCGCCGTGGCCGAGGTGATCATGAACCGGGTCGACAGTGGCCGCTTTCCGGATTCGCTGTGCGGTGTGATCAAGCAGGGAACGGGCAAGCGCTATCAATGCCAGTTCACCTATACCTGTGACGGCCACAAAGAGGTCATCCAAGAGAAACGCGCCTATGAGCGTGTGTCCAAGGTGGCCCGCGCCGCGATCGACGGCATGGCCGAAGAGATGACCGCGGGGGCCACGCATTACCACACCAAGGCGGTCAAGCCGTCCTGGTCCCGGGTCTACAAGGAAACCGCGCGGATCGGTGTGCATATTTTCTATAAGCACAACTATCGCACTGCGAGTAACTGATTGACGCACCAGCGCTGGAAGGGTGCTGGTGTGATCCGGTTTTCGCCTTATGTTGCGGGCCAGGAGGCCCGCAATGTCATTTTCCCGCAGACAATTCCTGTGTTCTACACTGGCTGTGTCGATGCTGCCGCGTGCAGTATTGGCGTCTGGCGAGACGTTGGTTGCACAGCAAGCGACGCAACAGATCGCGCCTGACGGCTATCCCGCGACCTCGGTCTGGAGCTATGGCGCGGGCGTTCCCGGCCCCGAAATCCGCCTGCCGCAAGGCACGCGGGTGCAGCGGCGGCTGGAGAACACTCTGCCTCAGGCGACCTCGGTCCATTGGCATGGTATTCGGATCGACAACGCCATGGATGGCGTGCCCGGGCTGACGCAGGACGCGGTTCCGACGGGTGGCCGCTTTGACTATGATTTCGTGGTGCCGGATGCGGGAACCTATTGGTATCACGCCCATAACCGCTCGGTCGAGCAGGTGGCGCGGGGGCTTTATGGCCCGTTGATCGTGGATGAGGCCGCCCGACCGGATGTCGATCAGGACCTGACGTTGATGCTGGACGATTGGCGGCTGGACCCCGAAACCGGGCAGATCACCGATGATTTTGACAATGGTCATGATCAAAGTCACGCGGGGCGTTTGGGTAATCTTGTTGCGGTGAACGGGCGGTTTGATCCGTCTTATCCGGTGAAATCTGCCGAACGCCTGCGCCTGCGGCTGATCAATGCCGCCAACGCGCGGATTTTCGATGTGGCGCTGGACGGGCTGACGGGATGGATCGTGGCGCTGGACGGGATGCCACTTGAGGTCCCGTTGCCCATCGAAGACAGCTTTCCGCTGGCTCCTGCACAGCGCGCGGATCTGGTTGTCGATGTCATGGCCGAGGACAGGCAGACCGCAAGTGTCGTGAGCGTCGAGCGGGACGGGGCGTTCGGGTTGGTTCGGTTCGACGTGGTCGGGGCATCAGCGACGGTGGCGCGGAGCGGTGTTCGGCCCTTACCCGCGAACCCGCTGCCCGCGGTGGAGTTGCAGGATGCGCAAACGCATCGCATGACGCTGCAGGGCGGGGCAATGCGCTGGCTGGAAAGCGCCGTTCTGGGTGAGACCACGCTTTCGGGCCGCGAACTGGCGCAGTTGGGGCGGTTCTGGGCGCTGAACGGGTATGCAGAACGGCCCGCTGATCCGTTTCTTGATGCGCAGTTGGGTAGCGCTCATATCGTTGAATTTGTGAACGAAACAGCGTTCCCGCACGCGATGCATCTGCACGGCCATCATTTCCGGCTGATCCTGTCCGATGGCAGTCTGGGGCCGTGGCGCGATACGGTTCTGGTCGATCGGGGCCAGACCCGGCAGATTGCATTGGTGGCCGACAATCCCGGCGACTGGCTGCTGCATTGCCACATGCTGGGCCATGCAGCATCGGGGATGATGAGCTGGTTTCGGGTCACCTGACGCCGCATTCGATGGCTGGAAAGGCGTTTGTTGCGGTGTTATACGCCCGGCAAACGCGTAAATTGGGCTGATCAGTCCAACCGAGCCCGAAAAGGTCCGTCAGATGAGTTCTGAAATCCGCCTAGCCTTTGCGCACCCGTCCGAGCGCTCTGAGGCGACCGCATCGCGTGGTCCGTTGGATCGCATCTCGCTGCGTGATCATATCGTCGAGGTCGAGATCGGGGCCTTTCAGGCTGAACGCGGCACCACGCAGCGCATCTGTTTCAACATCGTGGTCGAGGTGCGCCCGCTGACCGACCCAATTGACGACGACGTGGACCGCATCCTGTCCTATGACCGGGTGACCGAGGCCATCGCGTTCGAACTGGCCGCTGAACGCCTCAACCTGCTTGAGACGCTGGCGGACCGGGTGGCCGAGCGGATATTGCTTGAGCCTCAGGCTGTAAGAGCTTTTGTTCGCATTGAAAAACTGGATCGCGGGCCCGGCGCTTTGGGGGTCGAGATTGTGCGCGGGAAAGATGCGGGCCATCATGAAATCACCGAAGAAGAACGCCCCCATCCCCGGCTGGTGTTCCTGTCGAACGAGGCGATTGCCTCGGGCAATCTGACCGGCTGGATCGACCAGCTTGAGAACCGCCAGCGCCCGCTGATTTTGTGCGTCGGTGCCTCTGATCTGGCGGTATCGCAGACGGGGCACGGGATGACTCAGCGCCGCATCGACCTGCTGGCGATTGAGCAGAATGCCTGGGTACTGGCGGCGCGGGATCATCGCTGCGTCGTGGTCTCGACCCGGACCGAGCTGGATTGGGCGATGAAGAACGGTCAGATTTGCGTCTGGGCCCCGTCCAAGATCGTTTTGGATGCCGTAGACGGCCCCTCGGCGGCTCCGTCGGACGCGGTGGCGCTGGCGGCATGGTTCGCGGCGACCTTCGAGGCCAGCGAGATGCTGGTTATCGGCGGCGACCTGCCCGAGGCCCCCAAAACACCGCTGCGCGCGGTTCCGGTGGAGCAGGCGCAGCTGTGACCGTCTACTACCGACCGCTGGTGCAGCATGGGCCGCTGCGTCCGGAGGGAGCCGTGTCGTTGGCCGGGCGACCCTTGTGGTTTACGCATGCTGAATGTCTGCAGCGGGGCAAGGTGTCCCGCGTGGTTGATATTAGTTCAATACCAGAGGCTTATCTGCATAAGCTCACCCGGCTGCGCGCGCCTGTTTCCGGGCTGGATATGGCGCAACCGCAGATCATGGGCATTCTGAACGCTACGCCGGACAGCTTCTCGGATGGAGGCGTGCACAACTCGGTCGAAGCCGCCCGTGCAGCCGCCGCCGAGATGGTCGCCCATGGGGCAAGCATTCTGGATATCGGCGGGGAATCAACGCGCCCCGGTGCCAGTTTTGTGCCCGAGGACGAAGAGATCGCCCGTACACAGCCTCTGATCGAAGCCATTCGGGCCGAGACCGATGCGCTGATCTCAATCGATACGCGCAAGGCCAGCGTCGCTCGTGCCGCGCATCAGGCCGGTGCGGGGCTGATCAACGATGTCTCGGGCTTTACCTTTGATCCGCAGCTTGCGCCGTATTGTGCCCGGATCGGAGCGCCGGTTTGCGTGATGCATATGCAGGGTGATCCGGCCACGATGCAGGACGATCCGCAGTATGATGACGTGCTGTTGGACGTCTATGACTTCCTTGAGGCGCAGATTGCGCATCTGGAAAGCCTCGGGCTGAGCCGCGATCTGATTATCGTCGATCCGGGCATAGGTTTTGGCAAAAACACCGAGCATAACCTAACCCTGCTGCGCAATCTCAGCCTGTTTCACGGGCTGGGTTGCCCGATCCTGCTGGGCGTGTCCCGCAAGGGGATCATCGGTGAAATCGGCAAAGAGCCGCGCAAGGATGCCCGTGCGCCAGGTTCAATCGCTGTAGCTCTGGCGGGATTGTCACAGGGCGTGCAGATTATACGTGTCCACGATGTGGCCGAGACCGCTCAGGCCTTGCGTCTGTGGGCTGCCGTCCGGTAACCCGGGCATAAGGAATTTTCAGGAGTTAAAGCTCATGCGCAAGCTGTTCGGAACCGACGGGGTGCGGGGCACCGCCAACACGCATCCGATGACGGCTGAAATGGCATTGCGTATGGGGGCCGCTGTGGGCCGGTATTTCCGCCGGGATGCAAGCGGTGTGCACCGGGTTGTGATTGGCAAGGACACGCGGCTGTCGGGCTATATGCTGGAAAATGCGCTGACGGCAGGGTTGACCTCGACCGGGATGAACGTGCTGCTGCTGGGGCCGGTGCCGACGCCGGCGGTTGGGTTGATGACCCGGTCGATGCGGGCGGATCTGGGCGTAATGATCTCGGCCAGTCACAACCCGGCCGAGGATAACGGGATCAAGTTTTTCGGGCCGGACGGGTTCAAGCTGTCCGATCAAGCCGAGCTTGAGATCGAGCGGTTGATCGAAGAAGGCGTGAGCCCGGCGCAGGCCAAGAACATTGGGCGAGCGCGCCGGGTTGATGATGCGCGGTTCCGCTATGGTGAGCGGGTGAAGTCGTCGTTGCCGCGGGATGTGCGGCTGGATGGGCTGAAGGTGGTTGTTGATTGTGCCAACGGGGCTGCACACCGCACCGCGCCCGAGGTGCTGTGGGAGCTGGGTGCGGACGTCATCCCGATTGGCGTCGCGCCGGATGGCAAGAACATCAACCTGGGTTGCGGTTCGACCCAACCCCGGGTCGCGGCGGAAACGGTGGTGGCCCATGGGGCCGATGTGGGGATCTGTTTGGACGGCGACGCCGACCGCGTTGTGGTGATCGACGAAACCGGCGTCGTTGCGGATGGCGATCAGCTGATGGCCTTGTTGGCGGGCGCATGGTCGCGCGCTGATCGGCTGAAAGGCGGGGCTCTGGTGGCGACGGTGATGTCGAATCTGGGGCTCGAGCGGCATCTGGCCGGGCAGGGGCTGCGGCTTGAACGCACGGCGGTTGGCGACCGCTATGTGGTTGAACGGATGCGAGAAGGCGGCTTCAATCTGGGCGGTGAGCAATCGGGTCATATCGTGATGAGCGACTATGCGACCACCGGCGATGGCTTGATGGCAGGTCTGCATTTCTTGGCTGAGATGGTGCTGTCGGAAAAGAAAGCCTCGGAACTGGCGCATCAGTTCGAAACGGTTCCGCAGCTGCTTAAGAATGTGCGGTTCACGGCCGGGCAAGCTCCGTTGGAGGCGGCCAATGTGCAGACCGCCATCTCGGAGGCCGAGACGCGGTTGACCGGGCAGGGTCGTCTGTTGATCCGCAAGTCGGGTACCGAGCCCCTGATCCGCGTGATGGCCGAATGTGAGGACGCGGCCCTGTTGACGCAGGTGGTCGACGGTATCGTGGCCGAGGTCGAGGCAGTTGCGGGCTAGCGTCCGATCAGCATCTTGCGCAGGCTGAACCACTGACTAATCGCCAGCCCGGTCAGGATCATGACCAGCGCGATGTAGAACCGCAGCGGCAGCGCCTCGGACAGGACCCACGCGCCGAAGATCATCGACCAGATGGGCACCTGATAGTTCACCAGAGTCATAAAGACCGACCCGGCGCTGCGGATGATCGACACCCGCAGCAGCGTGGCAAAGGCGGTGGGGATCAGGCCCAGTGTGATCAGCGCCAGACCCGGGCGGGCACCTTGCCATGTGGGCAACCCTTCGGTCGTCAGCATGATCGGCAGCAGAATGACCGCGCCCACAACCAGCGTCAGCGCCGACAGAGTCACCGGATCAATCGGCGGGCAGCGGCGGGTGAAGATCGATGCGAAAGAGTAACACAGCGCCGCCCCGATGCAGGCCAGCTGCGCCAGCGGTTCGGTGCCCTGACCCAGCTGCGCCAGACCCGGCCCGATCAGCACCAGCGCCCCCGAGAAACCCAGCGATACACCGACCAACCGGCGCAGGTTCATCGGCTCGTCCGAGAAGAAATGCGCCAGCGGCAGTACCATCAGCGGGATCGAGGCCATCGATAGCCCCGCAAAAGCCGAGGGCACATATTGCTGACCCCAGCTGAGCAGAACGAAGGGCAGGGCGGTCGACAGCACTCCGATCACGATGATCGATGTCCACAGGGCCGCATCGCCGCCCGGCAGTTTGCGCCCGGTCAGGCGCATCAGCACCAGCAGTGTAATCGCAGCCAGCGTGGTGCGGGCCGTTGCGACGGTGACCGGGCCATAGCCTTCCAGCGCTATGGCGACGACCATAAACGTAGCGCCCCAGATCAGGCCCAGAGCGATCACGCCGCCCCAGTCTCGGTGGTTGGGTTGTTGAACCATTCCATCCCCTTATCCCGCGCCCCGGGCCATGTCACGTGCTGATCTTGACTTTGCGTTAGTCTTAGCTTACGGTTAGTAATGGCTTACAAAGAAGTATTTTCAGCACTGGGCGACGCGACCCGTAGGCAGGTGTTCGAGGCGGTCGCGGATCGCCCCCGGGCGGTCGGAGAATTGGCCGCCGACCTGCCCGTCAGCCGCCCGGCGGTGTCACAGCATTTGAAGGTTCTGTCAGAGGCCGGGCTTGTGGTGTGCCGAGCCGAGGGCACTCGCCGGATCTATGCCGCCCGGCCCGAAGGTCTGGCGGAAATGCGGGCGTGGCTGGAACGGTACTGGACGGATGTGCTGGGCCATTTCGCGAACGAGATCAATGAAGGGCGGGACACATGACCGGACCTATTGTCAAAACTGTTGTCGTGAACGCATCGCCAGAGCGGGCGTTTGATGTGTTCGTCAACCGCATCGCGAAATGGTGGCCGCTGGACGGGCACGCGGTTTCGGCGTCACATGGTAAGCCCGCGCTGGCGGTGGTGATCGAGCCCCGCGTGGGGGGTGCGATTTACGAGACCATGTTCGACGGCACCCGCGCGGATTGGGGCACAGTTCTGGTCTTTGACGAAGGCAGGCGTCTGGCCTTCAGCTGGCATCCCGGCACCAACAAGGATCGCCCGACGCGGGTCGAGGTGGCGTTCGAGGCGCATGGCGCCGGGCAGACAGAGGTGACGCTGACCCATTCCGGATGGGAGGTCTGGGCAGCCGAGGCGCCAGACAAACGCCGTGGGTACGACAGTGGTTGGGATCATGTGCTGGGCGAATGCTTCGCCGACGCCGCCGCCGCATGAAAAAGGGCGGCCACCGGGGCCGCCCTTCGCTGACTGACGCCAGACTTAGTTCTTTTCTTTATCGACCATTTTACCGGCCGAGATCCACGGCATCATGCCACGCAGCTTGGCACCGGTCTCTTCGATCATGTGCTCGTCATTGGCGCGGCGCGACGCTTTGATGGTCGGCTGGCCAACAGCGTTTTCCAGCATGAAGTCGCGAACGAATTTACCCTGCTGGATGTCGTTCAGAACTTCTTTCATACGTGCTTTGGTCTCGTCGTATTTCAGGATCCGCGGGCCGGTGACGTACTGGCCGTATTCAGCCGTGTTCGAGATCGAGTAATCCATGTTGGCGATGCCGCCTTCGTAGATCAGGTCAACGATCAGCTTCACTTCGTGCAGACACTCGAAATAGGCCATCTCGGGCGCGTAACCGGCCTCGACCAGCGTTTCAAAGCCGCAGCGGATCAGTTCAACCAGACCGCCGCACAGAACGGCCTGCTCACCGAACAGGTCGGTTTCGCATTCCTCGCGGAAGTTGGTCTCGATGATGCCGGAACGACCGCCACCGATGGCCGAGCAATAGGACAGGCCGATTTCCAGCGCCTTGCCGGTTGCGTCGTTGTCGACAGCGACAAGGCAGGGCACGCCGCCGCCTTTGGTGTATTCGCCGCGCACGGTGTGGCCGGGGCCTTTGGGGGCCATCATGATGACGTCGACGCCTTCTTTCGGCTCGATCAGGCCGAAATGCACATTCAGGCCGTGGGCGAATGCGATGGCCGCACCAGGCTTGATGTTGTCGTGGACGTATTTCTTGTAGGTCTCGGCCTGCAATTCGTCGGGCATGGTGAACATGATCAGGTCGCACCAGGCGGCCGCATCTGCGATGCTCATGACCTGAAGGCCTTCAGCTTCGGCCTTCTTGGCCGAGGGCGAGCCTTCGCGCAGGGCGACGACAAGGTTCTTTGCGCCCGAATCGCGCAGGTTTAGCGCGTGGGCGTGGCCCTGGCTGCCATAGCCCAGAATCGCCACTTTCTTGTCTTTGATCAGGTTGATGTCGCAATCGCGATCGTAGTAGACGCGCATTTTGCCGGTCCTTTCTGTTTCGATTGCGGTGGTTCTATCCTGAGGTTTCGGTATTGGCGAGAGCGTTGGGATTGAGTATTTGAGAAAAAGATGAAGAATAATTCTTAAAACGAGACGATTGTGAATAAATCATGCTTGATGATGTTGATCGGCGTATTCTGCGCCAGTTTCAGGCCGAACCCAGCCTGACCACCGCGGAATTGGCCGAGCGCTGCCGCATCAGTACCGGCGTCTGCTGGCGGCGGATCGAGAAGATGCAGGCCGCAGGAGTGATCGAAGGGCAGGAGGCTGTCATCGACTGGGCTGCATTGGGTTATGCGGTCGAGGTCTCGTTGCGGGTAACGCTGGACAAGACGCAGGCGCGGGCATTCGACGAATTCACCGCAGCGGCGCGCGAGGTGGCCGAGGTGATCGAGATCCAGACCTTTCTGGGCCGGGTCGATGTGCGCCTGTCGGTTCTGGCGCGGGACATGAACCATTATCAGAAGGTCTATCGCGACCGTATCCTGACCTTGCCGCATATCGCCGATATCGAGGCGCTGATGCATATCGCCCGGGTCAAACGGGATGAGGTGCTGCCGGTATGATCGAGTTGGATGAGATCGACCGTAAGATCCTGCGTGCCTTGGTGCAGGATGCCACGCAAAGCGCGGGCGCGTTGGGGCGGCGCTTTGGCTTATCTCAGCCCGCGACATGGCGGCGGATTCGACGGTTGGAACAGGCGGGGGTTATCAAGGGGCGACGGCTGCGCCTGAATGCCGAGGCGCTTGGTTTTGGCGTGACCGTGTTTCTGGGGGTGAAGCTTGCGCGCAAGGGGCAGGTGAGCCTTGAGGATTTCGAACGCGCCGTCAGCGCCATCCCCGAGGTGCAGACGGTCGAGCATGTGCTTGGGCTCTATGATTACCGCTTGCGCGTTGTGGCGCGGGATCTGGCCGATTTCGAGCGGGTGCTGCGGCGGCGGGTGATGACGCTGCCTGGCGCCGGAGAGGTCGAGGCCAACGTGCTGCTGAGCGAAGAACGTCTGCCGGGGCCGATTGGTTAGTATTTGGTGCGGATGCGGAACCCTGGATGATGCGTCATTCGGGCGAAAGTCATCGGTTGCCCCTCTTTCCACGTCGTCCGCTCAAGCTGGATCATCGAAGTGCCGGTGGTGGTCCCCATGAATTCCGCGAGACGGCTGTCGGCTGAGATGGCGCAAAAGACGATCTCGGCCTCGGTAAATGGCGCGGCGTTCAGCAGCCATTCATGCGGGCCGCTTTTGTTCAGATCGGCATGCTCGACATCGGGCACGGCTTCGATGTTGATCCAGCGTTCTTCAAGCTGAAAGGGGCGGTTGTCGGCATAGTGCATACAGATCACGTGCAGAACGCGGGCGTCAGGGCCGACATTCAGTTGCGAGGTCAGCCAGCCGGGGCTGTGCACCACCTTGCGTTCCACCAGCGCGTAGCGATAGGCCGAGTTCTGATTTTCCACAGCCTGCCGGGCCAGCGAGATTTCCAGCTTGGCTTGGCGGCGCGGCTCTTTCTTGACCCGGGTTCCGCTTTTGCGCTTGCGTTCGACAAAGCCCTGTTCGGCCAGTTCCCGCAGGGCGCGGTTGACCGTGGCACGGGCGCAGTTGAACTCCTCGGCAAGTTGCGTTTCGGTGGGCAAGAGCGACCCCTGGGGCCAGATACGGGATTCAATCCGCCGCTTAACTTCGTCCCGGACGACCTGAAAACTAATCCGCTTTTGCGCAGTCACGTGCTGAAATGCCTGTTCTTGTTCAAAGTGAGTGTATCTGTTCAGAAACACGTCAGAGTGTAAAGATGGAGTGACACTGTTTGGCGTCATTTCTGCTATTTGTTGCATGGGAAATATCAAAATAAAACCATGGGTTGCGGTTTCCCTTGGGTCAATGACGCGTGGTCTTTGGTGCTTTACCCAAGCCCCCGGACAGGGCAGAAACAGGTGACCCAAAAGAAAGGATGTACGATGGCTGCGTTGCTGGAAACTGTTGACCCTGACGGCCTTGAGGAATTCTCGGTGGTGTTCACGGATCGCTCGCTGAACCATATGTCCGCCAGCTTTCAGCAGGTGATGCGCGATATCTCTGGCATGTTGCGCGAGGTTTACAATGCCGATGGCGTTGCCGTGATCCCCGGAGGCGGCACCTATGGGATGGAGGCCGTCGCACGCCAGTTCGCTCGCGACGCCAATGTGCTGGTGGTGCGCAACGGCTGGTTTTCTTATCGCTGGAGCCAGATCATCGAATCCGGCGCGCTCACCGCGCAGGCGACGGTGCTGAAGGCGCGTGAAACCGGCAATGCCAGCCCGTCACCTTTTGCGCCTGCACCGATTGATGAGGTTGTGGCGACAATTCGTGAAAATCGCCCGGATATTGTTTTTGCGCCGCATGTCGAGACATCTGCCGGAGTGATTCTGCCAGATGACTACGTGACCGCGATGGCAACTGCCGCCCATGAGGTCGGGGCGTTGATGGTGCTGGACTGCATCGCCTCGGGCTGTGCGTGGATCGACATGAAGGCGACGGGCGTGGACGTGCTGATCTCGGCCCCGCAAAAGGGATGGAGCGCAACGCCCTGCGCCGGTCTGGTGATGCTGTCCGAGCGTGCCGAGGCGCGGTTGGAGCAGTCCAGTTCGGACAGTTTTGCGATCGATCTGAAGAAATGGCGGCAGATCATGCAGGCCTATGAGAATGGCGGTCATGCGTATCACGCGACCATGCCGACGGATTCTCTGCGTGCCTTCCGTGACACCATGGCTGAAACGCGCGATTACGGGTTCGAAAAGCTACGCGTGGCACAGTGGGCGTTAGGCGATGGGGTGCGTGCCTATCTGAAGGATAAGGGCGTCATGTCGGTTGCCGCCGAAGGCTTTGGTGCGCCTGGCGTGGTGGTCAGCTATACCGCTGACCCCGAGGTGCAGAACGGCAAGAAGTTCGCCGCTTTGGGGATGCAGATCGCCGCTGGTGTGCCGCTGCAATGTGACGAGCCCGAAGGGTTCAGCACTTTCCGTCTGGGGCTGTTCGGGCTGGATAAGCTGTATGATGTGGATGGCACGATTGCGCGGCTGAAACGCGTTCTGGATCAGGTGCTTTGACGGGGCGGCGTGCTGAAGCCCGCCCTATGTTTACCGGACACCGAGGCCCATTTGCATTAGTGTTTTGCGCACAGGTGGCAGCGAATAGAGCGCATTTAGCCCCATCGCCCGCGCATCGCGTAGCGGACGCGCCTCGATCATCGAGGCGCGGTTCAGCAGGTCGATGCCTTTGACGCGCAACTCGATCTCAGTATGGCGGGCCTTGTGATAGGCCTCCAGCATTTGCGCATCGCCCAGACCTTCGGGGCGGGCCTGCGCCAGTTCCAGCAGGCAGCGCAGATCACCCAGCGACATATTCAACCCCTGCGCGCCGATGGGCGGCACAACATGCGCGGCCTCGGCCATCAGAGCGAGGCGTTCGCCGGACAGCCGCTCCGCTGACTGGCTGATGATCGGCCAGATGGTCCGGCGTGACGCCAGTTTCAGCGGCCCGAACAACCCGCAGGAGCGTTCGGTCATGGCGGCCTCGAACGCGCTGTTGTCGAGGTTCAGCAACTCAACCGCGCGAGGGCCGCGTTCCATCCACACGATCGCTGACGACGGCTGACCCTGCCAGTCGGGCAGCGGCACCAACGTGAAGGGACCACCCCAGCGGTGGATCTCGGTCGAGACATTATCATGCGGGATCGGATGCGTGACGGCAAAGGCCAGCGCTTTTTGTCCGTAGCGCGTTGTGTGGACGCTGATCCCGGCGGCCTCGCGCATGGGGGAATTGCGCCCGTCGGCGGCCACTACCAGCTTGCAGCGGATGCGGCTGCCGTCGCTCAGGCCCACGCGCGCCTCGGCGGTGCGGGTGAACAGGCTGACGGTGCCGGTGCCGGGGCGGAAGTCGACATTGGGCAACTCGGCCAGACGCGCCACCATCTCGCGACGCAGCAGCCAGTTGGGCAGGTTCCATCCAAACGGCTGGTCCGAGATATCGGCGGCGTTGAAATCGCGCACGACGCGGGGTTCAGGCACATCGCCGCCCGCATCCACGATACGCATGATCTGCAGCGGCGCGGCATGAGCGTCCAGCCGGGCCCAGAGACCGCACTGTTCCAGCAACCCATGGGCGGGCTGAAGAAAAGCGGTGGTACGCAGATCGGACCCGTCCACGTCCCGCTCGGTGATCGGCGGGGTGGGGTCGACGCAGATCACGTCGAACCCGGCGGCGCCAAAGGTGGCGGCGGCGGTCAGTCCGGCGATGCCGCCGCCGGAAATCAGGATGTCACAGCTGTCAGTCATGGGGGCAATTCTCCGTTGCCGCAGACCCTAGTGCCGATGCGCGGCGGGCGCCAAGTGACATCCTGTCTCGTGTCTTATCCCCGAGAGATCAGGATGAGGATCAGGAACATCACCGGCACCATCATCAGGGCCGGGATATAGAGGCCGGGCAAACCGAACAGCATTACCGAACAGCCCCACATGCTGACAAGCGCGGCTGCGGAGTAATAGAGGTCTTCGGCCTGCCCATGAGCGGCGTCGCGGGCCAGCCAGCCAAACAAGGGGATTGCAAAGAAAAGGCGCTGCCACAGGGGCGGGCGCGCGCGGATGTCGAGCGCGGTCATTGGGGTCTCCGGGTTATCTGTTCGTCGCTAGGGTGGATATGGGGCGAATACTGCACCCGAAAAACGCGCAGATCGCCGCAGTGTGACAGCCTATCGCAGGCGGCCCAGAAACCCGGTTAGGTCATCGGTGTGATGGTGAATATGGTCGGCTTCATGCGGGTCTGGCGCGACATGCACCGTGCGCATCCCCATCTGGTGCGGGGCAGCCAGATTGCGCGGGTCGTCCTCGAACATCGCAGCTTTTTGAGCGTCGATTCCATCCTGCGCAAAGATCGCCTCGAACGCGGCCTTTTCGGGCTTGGGGCGATAGCCTGCGTGCTCGACCCCATAGATCGCGTCGAACAATCCGCTGAGCCCGCGCGCGGACAGAACACGTTCGGCATAAGGGGCGGATCCGTTGGTATAGACGATGCGGCGACCGGGCAGGGCGCGGATGTGCGCGGCGAGGTCTGCATCGGCTTCCATATGGCTCATGTCAACCTGATGGACGGCGTGCAGATAGGGATCGGGATCCAGATCATGCTCGGCCATCAGGCCCGCAAGCGTGGTGCCGTATTGCTGCCAATAATGGTTGCGCAGCCGGTCGGCCTCGGGCCGGTCGACGCCGATGGCCTGCACCACGTAATCCGTCATCAGCACCTCGATCTGGTCGAACAGGCGCATATGCGGCGGGTAAAGCGTGTTGTCGAGGTCGAACACCCATTGGGTGACGTGAGCAAAGGCAGGTTTGACCATGGTTTGGGTTTAGGGCGGTCGCGGCTTCTTTTCAATGCCGCTCTTGATCGGGGGGGCAAGGGGCGGCTAGACAGGTCCGAACGAGGAGACCAATACAGCCGATGCCCCAATCCAGACAGTCCAACACGGACGCCTATACACTGATACTCGAAGCGATTGATGTGGGCGTCTACAAGCCCGGGGACCGGCTGGTGGAAAGCGAACTGGCCGAGCGGTTTGGCGTATCCCGCACCCCGATCCGCGAAGCGTTGCAGCGGCTTGAGACGCAATCGCTGCTGGAACGGGACGGACGATCGCTGATCGTGGCCTCGCTGGACCACAACCAGATGGCTGAACTGTACATCGTGCGGCGCGAGTTGGAGGGGCTGGCCGCGCGACTGGCGGCCAAGCATGCCACCGAAGAGGAAATCCGGGTACTGCAAGAGATCGTCGCCGCCGATGACGCGCTGGTGAATGATCCGCCCGCGTTGTCACGCGCCAATCGACGGTTTCACGAGCAGATCCATCTGGCCTCGCACAACCGCTATCTGGTGCAGCAGCTTGATTTGGTGCATCGGACCATGGCGCTGATGGCGACCACCTCATTGGCTGCCGAGGGGCGCGGGGAGATTGCGCAGAGCGAGCATAAGGGCATCGTGCAGGCCATCGCCGCCCGCGACGAAGACGCTGCGGCGCAGGCCCTGCAGGACCATATCTCGGTCGCGTTCATGACTCGGCTGAAACAGGATGCAATCCGGCGCGAGAAATAGCGGCTTCGGATTCCTCGACCGCATGGCCGTGCTGGGTCTTGTCCCAGAAGAACGGGTTGACCGCCAACTCCCACAGGCCCTTGTAGGCGGCCAGCACACCCAGAGGATAATACAACACCATTGTCGGCACCCATGGCAGCAGGAAGCGGCGGTTGCCGGCGATCACGCCAAGCATCCCGACCAGAAGGTTGGCGGCTTCGGCGACCAGAAACAGATAGACACAGCTGGTCAGAAAGCCGGGTGTCATGATGGGCTGAAACGGGTGCGGCAGGCCGAGGAATATCAGCCAGAACACCCACAGGACCGGAGCCAGCAGGAATTGCCCCAACGTGCCCAGAAAGAACGCCTGTAGCCCCAGAAAGCGCAACGGCCCAAGATCGCGCAGCAATTGACCCGGCGCGCGCATATGCACCAGGTAGGTGACCATGAACCCCTTGAGCCAGCGCGAGCGTTGCTTGACCCAGGGCCAGGCGCGAAAGTTGGCCTCTTCATAGGTGGCGGTGTTGACGATCTCTGTTCGATAGCCAGCGCGGCTGAGGCGTACTCCCAGATCGGCGTCTTCGGTGACGTTGTGGGCATCCCAGCCGCCCAGCTCGAGCAGCTTGTCGCGGCGGAAGAAAAACGTAGTGCCGCCCAAAGGTACAACCAGCCCCAACCGGGCGATGCCTTTTAGGATCACCCGGAACCAGCCGCTGTATTCGATGGTGAAACAACGTGACCGCCAGTTGGTACGGGGGTTGTAATAGTCCAGCACGCCCTGCAGGCAGACGACATCCTCGGGCGCGGTCGCGAAATGGCGGGCGACGGTTTCGAGCTGGTCGGGCACCGGCGCGTCTTCGGCATCCCAGACGCCCAGAATCTCACCGCGGCAGAAATCCAGCGCATAGTTCATGGCGCGAGGTTTGGTGGTCAGATCCCCGTGCTGAGGCACCACGATTGCGCGCATCCAGCTTGGCAATTCGACCTTTTCAAGCGCCGCTTTGGTCACGTCGTCCTGTTCTTCCAGCACCAGAATGACGTCCAGCAGCGCCTTGGGATAGGTCAGGCGACGCAGCCGGGCGATCAGGACATCCGCGATCTCACGTTCTTTGTAGAGCGGGACAAGGATTGAGACGCAGGGCAGGCGAATGGGGTCATCGGCAGCCGGTCGCGCCTTGCGTGGCAGCAGATAGGCGATCAGGCCCGACAGTCTGAGCGCCAGAAACAGCGCCAGCGTCAGCAGCGTCGCGCCCAGCAATAGACTAAGGCCGATGATCGGAAACAGGGCAAAGAGAGTGGCCAGTACCAGCATCCCCAGCACCGGGCCGGTCCGTGCCCGGGCCGACCAATTGCGGCAGCTTTGTTCGTCGTGCACCCTCGTCTCTGCCGCCTGCGCCAGTGGCATCGCATAGTGATGGGCGATGGCGGCGTCGATCTGCTCAGGCCCGGCCAGAACCGGGACGATGGTCTGGCCGCTGTCTTTCAGGGCCTCCGCCACCGTCGGGAATGCGTCCGGGCGTGCGGTCGCAACCAGCAGGATCGGACCCACGCGCATCCAAGGCAGCACATTGTGGGTCAGCCAGAATTCAACGGGTTTCAGCGCGCAAAGCTCGGCCGAGGGCGGGGTTTGCTGCAGATCGGCGATCTGCAGGCCGGTTTGCTCGGCCAAGGCCGCGAGAACTTGCGCCCGGCTGGCCCAGCCCTCGCCCACCAGTATCTCGCCCAGCGGCGCGTTTTGGCGCGCCTGCATCCGCAGCGCCTTCGCCAGTTGGTCCGAGGTGATGATGCCTTGGTCCAGCAGGCAGGTGCCCAGCGGCTTGCGCGATTGCGGCCCGGGCACCGGTCGCGCCGATGTCTGACGCTGGAGATTCAGTTCGACCATAAGAAAACCCTGCCGCAAGTCACGCTGGGCAGGGTTGCTAAACAGGGTTAACGCGCAGTTAACGCTGATGATTTCGGCGTTAAGCCTGTGCTTTTTGATCCGCCATGGCCGCTGCGAACCGTTCAAACAGATAGAAACTGTCCTGCGGGCCGGGCGAGGCCTCGGGGTGGTACTGTACCGAATAGACCGGGCGATCGGTCATGCGGATGCCGCAGTTCGATCCGTCGAACAACGAGCGGTGGGTTTCCACCACGCCATCGGGCAGGGTTTGTGCATCAACGGCGAAGCCGTGGTTCATCGAGGTGATCTCAACTTTGCCGGTGTCCAGATCCTTTACGGGGTGGTTCGCGCCGTGATGGCCGTGGTTCATCTTGACGGTCTGACCACCCAGCGCCAGCGCCAGCATCTGGTGCCCGAGGCAGATACCAAAGACCGGCAGGCTGGTGGTGTCCAGCACCTCTTTGATCATCGGCACCGCGTATTCGCCGGTGGCGGCTGGGTCGCCGGGGCCGTTCGACAGGAAGACGCCATCGGGGTTATGCGCCAATACCTCGGCTGCTGTCGCGGTGGCGGGTAGGACCGTCACGTCGCAACCGGCCGAGGCGAGGCAGCGCAGGATGTTCCGCTTGGCCCCAAAATCCAGCGCGACGACCTTGTGCACAGGCGCTTCCTGACGGGCATAGCCATCGGGCCAGGCCCACCGCATCTCGTCCCAGCGATAGCTTTGGGCGCAGGTGACGTCTTTGGCCAGATCCATGCCCTCCAGCCCGGCAAAGCCGCGTGCGGCGGCGACCAGTGCTTCGATATCGAAATTGCCCTCGGGGTCATGGGCCAGCGCCACATGCGGCGCGCCCTGCTGGCGGATCGCGCGAGTCAGGCGGCGGGTGTCGACGCCGCCGATGGCGATGCGACCGCGACGCGCCAGCCAATCCTTCAATTGATCCGCCGAGCGCCAGTTGGATGGCTCGGTCGGGTCCCATTTGACGACCATACCCGCGGCCACCGGATCGCCGGTCTCGTCATCCTCGGGGTTCACGCCGACATTCCCGATGTGGGGGAAGGTGAAGGTCACGATCTGGCCCGCGTAGGAAGGGTCGGTCATGATTTCCTGATAGCCGGTCATGGCGGTGTTGAAACACAGCTCGGCCACGGTCTGGCCGGTGGCGCCGAAGCCTGCGCCGTAGAACAGCGTTCCATCGGCCAATGCCAGACATGCGGTGGGCTTGGACGGGGCGTTCTGGGCCATGGCGCGACTCTCCTGCAAGGTAAACGGACGCATACCTAAGGGGGTTACAGGCCCGGGTCAAGACTGTTCAAAATTTGGGCTATTGTTATAAATCAACAAGTTAGCTGTATTCACCCCCTGTTGTGCCTGCCTTTTTGTTTCGATATGGTCGGGGTTCCTTTGCCATGGGGATGGACAGACCATATGGATATGCGATCACGGGTGAATGCCGCCCTGAAGCAAGCAATGAAAGACAAGGCCGCCGAGCGTCTGTCGACGCTGCGCCTGATCAATGCGGCGATCAAGGACCGCGACATCGCCTCGCGCGCCTCGGATAATGAAGAGGCGAAAGGCTGCGGTGATACCGAGGTTCTTGAAATTCTTGGAAAAATGACCAAGCAGCGTAAGGAAAGCGCCCGCGCCTATGAAGAGGGCGGACGCCTTGATCTGGCCGAGCGCGAGCTGCGCGAGGTCGAGGTGATCGAGGAATTCCTGCCCAAGCAGCTGGACGAGGATGAGGTCAGCAAGGCCATTCAGACCGCCATCACAGCTACCGGTGCGGGTTCGATCCGTGATATGGGCAAGGTGATGGGCGAGTTGAAGACGCGCTATACCGGTCAGATGGATTTCGGCAAGGTTGGCCCGATGGTCAAGGACCATCTGTGCGCTGCCTCGAACGGCAGCTAAGCGCGTAGTTTCCGGGTTAGATCATCGAACAGCGCGATCCGCTCGTCTTCGGACAGGAACGCGCCAATCTCGACCTCGCGCCCGTCGCCGATCAGGGTGACATAGTGAGGCACCGGCCCGCCATGCGTGTGCATCTCGGGGCGGGCCCAGTGACGGTTGCACGACCATTCCTGATCGCGCCCGCGCGGGTCGTGATGTACCAGCCGCGCCTGAGTCCGGTCCAGCGTCAGCACCTCATGCACGCTGCGGGCGCGGTAGTTCATCTCGAACGCCAGCCACAGGCCCAGAACGGTTAGCAGCAGGAAGGGCAGCAGCCCCCACAGGATGGCCGAGCCCAGCACCGCAAACAGCGGGATCAAGCCGAACAGGAACACCGCCAGCACAACCCCCATCGCTCCGCGCGGGGGCAGCGAGTTATGCGGCCAGAGGCGCAGTTCCTGTTCGGTATCCGAGGTTTGTTTCCAGCGATATGGCATGGCGCGAACCTAGCCCAGTGGGTTGTATTGGCGAAGCGTTAAATCTTCAGACCACATGCCCCACGCGCACCCAGGACAGCGCGTCGTCCAAACGGTCGTCCCCCCAAAACACCTCGCCCCGCACCACAAAGCTGGGTGCGCCGAACACACCCAGTTGGATTGCGGTGCTGGTCTGGGCCTCGAGGGCCTCGACGATGTCGGGGCTGCGGGCGCGGGCAAGGATCAGGCGCGGGTCCTGCTGGCAGCGATGCAGGGCTTCGGTGATGGCGGTTTCCGACCCGGCCTCGACGCCGTCCTCGAACCAGATCCCATAGAGCGCCTGCGTGTAGGCCTTGCCCCAGCCCTCGGTCATGCCCAGCAGGGCAACCTGATTGGTCAGCGCAAGGTCCGAGATCGGGTAGGGCGCGGGCAGGTTCGCGCGGATGTGGTATTTGACGGCGCGGCGTTCGATATCGCGCCACATATAGGCCGATTTGACCGGCTTGCCTGCGAAGGGGATGTTCTGCTGCTCGGCCATGACGGTGCGCACGTTGAATGGGCACCAGTTGACCGTGGCGTCGTGTTCCGCGCACCAGCCGTCCAGGCGTTTGATCGTCAGAAAGCTGTAAGTGCTGCCGATGGAGTACCAGAAGTCGATTTCAGGCATAGCAAGGCTCCTGTCAAAAGGGGCGTTACCATCCAGAATACCGCAAAACGGAGGCTTTTACGATCTTTGCCCGATGCAGGTGGTCAGAGCAGCGCCTTGTCGATGGGTTTTGCTGGTGACGGTGCGGTACCGCAAGCGGTCATCTGGCGCAGGTCAATCTCGATCATGCGGCAGATGGCCGAGATCGGCACATCGGTCACGTCACCCTCGAACGGGTCCTCCATCGAGGCGCTGACCCGTTCCGTAACGAAGAAAATCCAACACACTAACGCACCCACAGGAGCAAAGACCAACCAGTCCAGCAGCACCGATTGGATCACTGGCAGGTCCAACCCGATTGTGATCGAGCGTTCGTCGTTGAACGCCAGCGGCAGCATGAAGATGAAGACATAGCTGAAGATGCGGCCCACCTCGGCCACCTGCCGGGGGAAGGGCGTGTTCTTGATGCGCTCGCTTTGGCCCTGCGCGTCGGTGAAGCGGGCCAGCCGGTTCATCAGTGCCACCTGCCAGTAGGCGTTGATCTTGCCGGATTGCGCGAGGGCCGAGACACGCTCGCCCTGTAGATACAGCAGGTAGGTCGCGCGGTTGGATTTACCCTCGAGCCGCGGCAGATCGGCGGCAAGTTGGCTGCTGCGCCAGCATTCGGGGTCCTGATGCAGCGCGGCTTTGTCGGCGACGGGCTTGTGGCCGAACATCCACGGCCTGCGAGTCCGGCCTGTCGCCGAAGGTTGGCGCAGTTGAAACGCCAGCAGGTTCAGCCACGCGACATGACGCTCGAGCAATTCGCGGCGGATTTCGGCATCAATTGGTTGCCCGTCGGTCTGCACCAGATTGCTGATCGTGTTGCCCCAGTCGCGGCTGGCATTGACCAGATCCCCCCAGATTTTGCGGGCCTCAACCCAGCGCCCATAGGCCGAGGTGTTCTTGAAACCCAGAAAGAACGCCACCGCCAAACCCAGCACCGTGACCGGAGGGCTGGAGCCGGAAATCAGGTCCATCGGGGTGAGCGCGTCCAGCAATTCAAGCAGGAATATCCACGCCAGAACAAGGCAGATGAAGCCAACGGACCCTTTTGCCATTTGCCGGATAGTGATGCCGTTATGGAGTATCATGGGATGCGGGTCTTCATAAACAATCAGGATCAGAAAGCGGATGCCGGGATATTAGCCACCCGTTCTTTCGCCTGTCCACGATCACCGGGCCGCAATTTTGAAACTGCGCGTTTTCAAGCACAAAGCCCCGCGCGAGGCGGGGCTTTGCTGTATTCGGGTTGGATGGTGGGATCAGTGCGCGTGGCCTTTGTCCCAGTCTTCCTGCTTGGGCAGCTGCTCGAATGTGTGTTCGGGCGGCGGCGAGGGCAGGGTCCATTCCAGCGTATCCGCGTATTCGTTCCAAGGGTTCGGACGGGTCTCTTTCGCGCCACGCAGCAGGGCGTAGATCACGATGCCGAAGAACAGCAGGAATGAGGCGAACGAGATGAACGCACCGATCGACGAGACAAAGTTCCACTGGGCGAAGGCCTCGGGATAGTCGATGTAACGGCGCGGCATACCCTGACGGCCCAGGAAGTGCTGCGGGAAGAAGGTCAGGTTGGCGCCGATGAAGAACAGCCAGAAGTGAACCTTGCCCCAGAATTCCGAGTACTGACGACCGGTCATCTTCGAAAAGTAGAAGTAGACGCCTGCGAAGATCGCGAAGACGGCACCCAAGCTCATCACGTAATGGAAGTGCGCAACCACATAGTAGGTATCGTGATAGGCACGGTCCACACCAGCCTGCGACAGCACAACGCCGGTCACGCCGCCAACAGTGAACAGGAACAGGAAGCCGAAGGCGAACAGCATCGGAGTCTTGAACTCGATAGAACCGCCCCACATGGTCGCAATCCACGAGAAGACCTTAACGCCTGTGGGCACCGCGATAACCATCGTGGCCAGCATGAAGTAAGCCTGCTGACGCAGCGACATGCCAACGGTGTACATATGGTGGGCCCAGACGACGAAACCCAGAACACCGATCGCGATGATCGCCCAGACCATCGGCAGGTAGCCGAAGATGGGCTTGCGCGAGAAAGTGGCGATCACGTGGCTGATGATGCCGAAACCGGGCAGGATCACGATGTACACTTCCGGGTGGCCGAAGAACCACAGGATGTGCTGATACAGGATCGGATCGCCGCCACCGGCCGGATCAAAGAAGGTGAAGCCGAAGTTGCGGTCCATCAGCAGCATGGTGATCGCGCCCGCCAGAACCGGCAGGGACAGCAGAATCAGCCACGAAGTGACAAAGATCGACCAGCTGAACAGCGGCACCTTGAACAGGGTCATACCCGGGGCACGCATGTTCAGGAAGGTGGTGATCATGTTGATCGCGCCGAGGATCGAGGAGGCGCCCGATACGTGCACGGCAAAGATCGCAAGGTCCATGGACATGCCGCCCTCGGTCGTGGACAGCGGCGGGTAAAGCACCCAGCCGACGCCCGACCCAAGCTGGTCATTTCCGCCGGGGCTGAGCAGCGAGGCCACACCCAGCGAGGTACCAGCGACATACAGCCAGAAGGACAGGTTGTTCATCCGCGGGAACGCCATATCCGGGGCGCCGATCTGCAACGGCATGAAATAGTTGCCAAATCCGCCAAACAGGGCAGGGATGACCACAAAGAACATCATCAGAACGCCGTGATAGGTGATCATCACGTTCCACAGGTGCCCGTTCGGGGTACACGGGTCGGCCATGAAGCCTTCGAGGCACATATACTGAACACCGGGGTGCATCAGCTCGAGCCGCATATAAACGGTCATCAGAACCGAGATCAGACCGGCGAGCGCCGAGAAGATCAGGTACAGAATCCCGATGTCCTTGTGGTTGGTCGACATGAACCAGCGGGTAAAGAACCCACGCTGGTCTTCATGGTCGTGACCATGAATGGCTGCGTCTGCCATTAGGTGCCTCCTGTTGCAACTACACCGCGCTGTTGGACCTCTCCAACGCGTGGGATTCCTGCTGGTTTTAGAATGCGAGGGGGCGACCTTCAATGGCCGAGTTTGATCTGGATCAAGATTAATTGTCGCGGGCAGCGGGCTGCGCGCGGGAATTTGACCCTGGATGCGGCGTATCTGGGGATTGCGGCGGTGATTTCAAGGGGCTTGACCCGCCTTGGGGGCCGGATCAGAACTGAGGGGACATTCCAACCCTCGGAGGCCCGCGATGACCGCCTATGATCCCGAAAATATCTTTGCCAAGATCCTACGCGGCGAGATTCCGTCAAACCGCGTCTATGAAGACGACGATACAGTGGCACTGATGGATATCATGCCCCGGTCCGACGGTCATTTGCTGGTCATCCCCAAGACGCCCTGCCGCAATATGCTGGACGCCAAGCCCGAGCAGTTGGCGGCAGTCATGGCAACGGTTCAGAAAATGGCGCGGGCTGTGAAGGCAGCTTTTGATGCGGATGGCGTCACCGTTCAGCAGTTCAACGAGGCCGCGGGCGGGCAGGAGGTCTTTCACCTGCATGTCCACGTGCTGCCCCGGCACGAGGGTGTTTCCATGCGTCCGCCGGGCAAGATGGGCGATTTCGATCTGATCGCAGCACATGCCGACAAAATCCGCGCCGCATTGGCCTGAGGCGCGCGCGTCACTTTGTTGCAAAAAAACAGGGGCCCTAAAATGAGAATTGCCGTTCCGATATGGGGTCGGAACGGCAGACTCGTAACCAAAACACTTCTCGGATTTCGCTGGGCAGCCCTGCGAGCACCGGTAACACACCACTCACTCTTGAACGGTCCTTACATACTATGTGGTCAGATGGCGTTTGTAAGGAGAGGATGTGAAGAATCCCTGAATTTGAGGCGAATTGGGGCAATTCAAAGGAAACAGTCGGGGCGTTTGCGAAACAGAGCGTCGCGATATTTGGGATTGTTGTTCAACTGGCGCGATCAGGCCGATTCGCGCAGGTCGCAGCGTCAATCCGTCATACGCCCTCGGCCGCGAATACCTGATTAAAGGTCTTTTTCAGCGCCACATCCACGTCTTCCATTGTCACAGGCAGGCCCAAATCGACCAAAGACGTCACCCCGTGGTCCTGAATGCCGCAAGGCACGATGCCGGTGAAATGCGACAGATCGGGTTCGACATTGATCGAGATGCCATGAAAGCTGATCCATTTCCGCAGGCGAATGCCAATGGCGGCGATCTTGTCCTCGGCGGTCTGGCCGGTCACCGTCAGGGGCTTGTCGTGACGCTGGACCCAGACGCCGACACGGCCCTCGCGGATTTCGCCGGTGACGTTGAATTCGGCCAGCGCCGAAATCACCCATTCCTCAAGCTGCTGCACAAAGCGGCGCACATCATGGCCGCGTTTGCCCACATCCAACATGACATAAACCACGCGCTGACCCGGCCCGTGATAGGTATATTGCCCGCCGCGCTTGCTGTCATAGACCGGAAAGCGTTCGGGGTCGGTCAGGTCTTCGCGCTTGGCTGACGTGCCCGCCGTATAAAGCGGCGGGTGTTCCAGCAGCCAGATACACTCATCCGCTTCGCCCGCCGCAATCGCGGCGACGCGCGCCTCCATAAAGGCAGTGGCGTCGTCATAGTCGATCAGCCCGTCGGTGGTCTTCCATTCCATGACCGTTCCTTAGACCGTCTGCGGGGCAGGGGGAAGGGGTCAGGCGGCCTCGGCCAGGCAGCGCTGCAGAACCTGCGCATAGGTTTCGGCGCCCTGCGCGCCGGTCAGCAGGTATTTGCCGCCGAACACCATCGAGGGCACGCCGGATATGCCCCGGCTGGTCCAGAACTGCTGCTTCTCACGCACCGGCTGGGCATGTGCGCCCGAGGCCAGCGCCGAGCGGGCTGCGTCGGGGTCCAGCCCTACGGTTTTGACGACGTTTAACAACACCTCAGAACCCGAGATGTCCTGTTGCTGGGTGAAATAGGCGTCGAAAAGCGCCAGCTTGAGCGGGTGCTGACGCCCCAGCGTTTCGGCCCAATCCAGCAACTGATGCGCGGCAAAGGTGTTCACGATGCGGCTGTCGTCGTCGAAATTGAAGGTAAACCCCAGTTCGGTGCCCAAAGCGGTCAACCGCTCCCGCGCCTGTTGGCTCTGTTCGGGGGGCGAGCCGTACTTCTCGGCAATATGTTCCCGCAGGTTCTGGCCTTTGGGGCCCATATTCGGGTTCAGTTCAAACGGATGCCAGCGCAGACGGGCCAGCACATTCTCTTGTTTCAGAGCTGCATCAAGCTGACGAAATCCAACAATGCACCAGGGACAAACAACATCCGAGACAACGTCAATCTGGACGGTGGGACGGGGATCAGGCGAGGTCATGGGCTGCTCCGGAATTGTTGCATGTCGGGCTAAGATATGGCCGGGGCGTACGAATTCAATCGCCGGTGTTTTTGCCTCTTCACATCGCCCGGTTCAACGTCTATACGCCCCTCTACCAAGTTATTGACAGTGCGGTCGTGGCGGAATTGGTAGACGCGCAGCGTTGAGGTCGCTGTGGGGTAACACCCGTGGAAGTTCGAGTCTTCTCGACCGCACCAAATGCTTGATTTTCAACAGGTTTCTTCACCGAATGTGTCTGACGTCAGCCCTTATGGGTCCAAATAGGGTCATTTGCTAAGAGAGTGTTTGTCGCTCATCGTCACCACCGAGGAGTGGAAGATGAG